>NZ_CP060296.1:4000514-4347021 GCF_014303735.1 Variovorax sp. PAMC28562
GCTCGACACGCGCGCCTGAAGGCAAGATGGCGGATTGGCTGCAGCTTATGCGCGCGGCCGAAGCGCCGCTGTTGAGCATCGACGTGCCGTCGGGCCTGAATGCCGACACTGGCGTGCTTGTGGCGAATTCCGCGAACGCCGTTGATGGCGCTAATGCGTTCTCCGACGACCCACAGCCGAACAACAAAACAACGACTGCCGCCACACGCTACTGCCTGAGCCTTCTGACGTTGAAGCCCGGCCTTTTTACCGCGCAAGGCCGCGACGCCGCTGGCGAAGTCTGGTTCGACGACTTGGGATGCGCTACCGCGGTCGAAACATCGACTGCAAAGCTGGCAGGCAAACCCCTGATAACCCAGCGGGCGCATGCGTCGCACAAAGGCAGCTACGGCGACGTCGCCGTGATCGGTGGCGCGCCCGGAATGGTGGGCGCAGCGCTACTCGCGGCGTCTGCTGCCCTTCACGCCGGCGCCGGGCGCGTGCTTGTCGGCTTGCTCGATCCGCATGCCGCGGCGGTCGACACCCAACAACCCGAGTTGATGTTGCGCAAGGTCGAGCCGCTCGACCTGTCCGCGCTTACCGTGGTCTGCGGCTGCGGCGGCGGAAACGCAGTACGCGCCCTGCTGCCGCGCGTCATCTCGACGGCAAAAGCACTGGTGCTCGACGCCGACGCCCTGAACGCGATCGCCCTCGACATGAGCTTGCAGCAATTGCTCGAAGCGCGCGTGCGACGCGGTCGCGCTACGGTGTTGACGCCACATCCGCTCGAAGCAGCACGCCTGCTCGAAGCATCGGTGACTGAAGTGCAATCGGACCGCCTTGCCGCTGCCCGAAGTTTGGCCGCGCGTTTCGGTGTCGTGGTGCTGAAAGGGTCAGGCTCGGTCATTGCCGCAGGCACTACCGCACCGGTCATCAACCTCACCGGTAATGCGCGCCTGGCCACTGCAGGCACCGGTGACGTGCTGGCCGGAATGGTGGGTGCAGCGTTGGCCGGTGGACGATCGGCAATAGACGCAGCGCGCGAAACGGTGTGGCGGCACGGTGCCCTCGCCGACCGTTGGCCCGAAGACCGGCCGCTTACGGCTGGCGGCTTGGCCCGCCAACGACCGGATTAACTCCAGCCCTGCTTCAGGTCAGCCGCGCCCCACAAATGGCATCTTGGTTGCCATGATCGTGTGGAACAAGACGTTGGCCTCAAGCGGCAGGTTCGCCATGTACAACACCGACTGACCGACGATCTTCACGTCGATCAATGGCTCGATGCCCATTTCGCCATTGGCCTGCGGCACGCCCTTGGCCATGCGTGAAGCGAGCTCGGTCATGGCGTTGCCGACATCGACCTGCCCCACGGCGATGTCGTACTTGCGGCCATCGAGGGACGCTGTCTTGGTCAGCCCCTTAACCGCGTGCTTGGTCGCCGTATAAGCGATCGAATTCGGGCGCGGCGTCGTTGCCGAGATCGAACCATTGTTGATGATGCGACCACCGCGCGGCGTCTGCGCCTTCATCGTGCGAAACGCCTGCTGGATGCAATAGAACATGCCGCTCAGGTTGATGTCGACGACGCCCTTCCATTGCGCTTCGGTCCAATCTTCAAACGGACCTGCGGGGTTACCGACGCCAGCGTTGTTGAACAGCAAGTCGACACGGCCAAAGCGATCGACAGCGGCAGCGAACAATGCCTGGACCGACTCGGGACGTGCCACATCGGTCGGCACGGCAAGCACGCGTACACCAGCGCCCGATTCTTCGGCCACAGCTTCGAGTGGCTCGAGCCGGCGGCCAGCGAGAACGACATTCCACCCATCGCCCAGCAATGCGAGTGCCGCCGCACGGCCGATGCCGGAACCGGCACCCGTGACAACCGCGACGCGGCCCTTGTTCTCGACGCTCATGTCTGTTTTCTCCTGGTGTTCAAAGTGAAACTCGTTCGAAGATGAAATCAACGGCGCGGCTTGCGCCCCTTCATCTTGTTTGCGGCGTTCTTCACGGCCGACTTGAAAGCCTGCATGGCCGATTGCGGCGCCGCCGCTGCCATCGCTACGTTGCCGCCTGCACTTGCAGCAGCAATGACTCGATCGTGTCCGCGCTCGGCAACGGCTTCAGACTTGTGCCGCGACCCGCGCTTCGCCGAAGCCTTGACGGGTGCGCCGTTCGACGACACGCCCTTGTCCTTCATAGCGCGCGAGGTGAGGTCTTCGCCTTCGCGCACCAGCCGGAAATCGATCTTGCGACCATCCAGATCGACGCGACTCACCTGCACACGAACACGCGTGCCGATCGCATACCGCATACCGGTGCGTTCGCCACGAAGTTCCTGCCGCATCTCGTCGAACTTGAAGTACTCGCCACCCAGTTCGGTGATGTGCACCAGCCCTTCGACGTACATCGCGTCGAGCGTGACGAAGATGCCGAAGGTCGTCGCCGAACTGACGACGCCACCATATTCTTCACCGAGATGCTCGCGCATGTACTTGCACTTGAGCCACGCCTCGACGTCGCGGCTGGCTTCGTCGGCACGGCGCTCGTTGGCACTGCAATGCAAGCCGGCGGCCTGCCAGGCCTGGACTTCCTTGGTGGGCGCAACGGCAGCCTTCTCGGGCTTGGTGGTCGGCGCCTTGACGCGCGATGCCAGCCGCTTTGCGAGCTTGGCATGCGCCTCGCCAGGCGTCGGCAACATCGGCAGCGTGTACTTCTGCTTGTTGAGAATCGCCTTGATGACGCGGTGAACAAGCAGATCAGGGTAACGGCGAATCGGGCTGGTGAAGTGCGTGTAAGCCTCGTAAGCCAAACCGAAGTGACCGCTGTTGATCGGCGTGTAGATCGCTTGCTGCATCGAGCGCAACAACATCGTGGATATCTGCTGCGCGTCGGGCCGCTCCTTCGTCGCTAACGCGATCGCCTGGAACTCGCCGGGCTTTGGATCATCGGTGATCGACAAGCCGACGCCCATTGCTTTCAGGTAGCCCCGAAGGATTTCCTTCTTCTCGGGCGTCGGGCCTTCGTGCACACGATAGAGACCGGGGTGCTTGCCTTCGGCGATGAAGTCGGCGCTGCATACGTTGGCCGCGAGCATGGCTTCTTCGATCAACCGGTGCGCCTCGTTGCGCGTACGCGGGACGATCTTTTCGATGCGCCCGGCGTCGTCGCAAATGATCTGCGTCTCGGTGGTTTCGAAGTCGACCGCGCCACGCTTGCCGCGTTGCTTCAGCAGTGCCTTGTACACGTCGGACAGGTTCAGCAAGTCCTTCACGCGGTCTTTCCGCTTGGCCGCTTCAGGGCCACGCGTGTTGACCAGAATCGCCGCGACTTCGGTGTACGTGAAGCGCGCATGACTGAACATCACGGCCGGGTAGAACTGGTACGCGTAGATCTCACCGTCGGCTGCAACCAGCATGTCGCACACCATGCACAGGCGCTCGACTTCGGGGTTGAGCGAGCACAAGCCGTTGCTCAACTTTTCCGGCAGCATCGGAATGACACGGCGAGGAAAATAGACGCTGGTGGCGCGGTCGTACGCGTCGATGTCGATGCCCGAGCCGGTCTGCACGTACGAGCTCACATCGGCAATGGCAACGAGCAATCGCCAGCCCTTGCCACGTCCGACCTTGGCCGGCTCGCAGTACACGGCATCGTCGAAGTCGCGCGCGTCCTCGCCGTCGATGGTGACAAGCGGCACGTCGGTCAGGTCGATGCGCCCCTTCTTGTCGGCGGGGCGCACCGCGTCGGGCAATGCTCTGGCTTCGGCCAGACACGCCTCCGAGAACTCATGCGGCACACCGTACTTGCGCACCGCGATTTCGATTTCCATTCCGGGATCGTCGATCTCGCCCAATACCTCTTTGACGCGACCGACCGGCTGACCGAACAGTGCAGGCGGCTCGGTGAGCTGCACCACCACGACTTGGCCGACCTTGGCGGTGCCGGTAGCGCCTTTCGGAATCAGCACGTCTTGCCCGTAGCGCTTGTCTTCGGGAGCGACAAGCCAGATGCCGCCCTCATGCAACAGCCGGCCGATGATGGGTTGCTCGGGGCGCTCGACGATCTCTACGACACGGCCTTCAGGCCTGCCGCGACGGTCTTGTCGCACCACGCGCGCCTTGACGCGGTCTTTGTGCAGTACCGCACGCATCTCATTGGGCGGCAAGTAAATGTCGGCTTCACCATCGTCGCGTTGTACGAAGCCGTGCCCATCGCGATGCCCTTGAACCGAGCCTTCGATCTCATCCAGCAAGCCGCTGGGATGGCCATTATTTTTGATACAATCTCTCTCTTTCCTGAAATTCAAAACACGTTGCACTTGTGCAGCATGTGGGCCCAGGTGGCGGAATTGGTAGACGCACTAGTTTCAGGTACTAGCGAGTAACATCGTGGGGGTTCGAGTCCCTTCCTGGGCACCAAGTTTAAATAAAACCATTCAAGGTTTATACGAATCAAGCCACCGGTCTCCGGTGGCTTTTTTGTCGCCTGATCGAAATGCGCGTGCGCCATCAAATCGGCAGCGCGATCAGGTCGTGGCCTTCGGCGCCGACGATGCGAGCGCGGGTGAATTCACCCACCTTCATGGTCTTGCTGATCTTCTCTGGCGGCAGCAACCGAACAGTGCCATCGATCTCGGGCGCGTCGGCATAACTCCGGCCCACACCGCCCTTTCGGCCCAGACCCGGCGCTGAATCCACAAGCACTTGCATCGCGGCGCCAATGCGCTTTTTCAGCTTCTCGATCGAAACCGCTTCGGCCACTTCCATGAAGCGGCCACGACGGGCTTCGCGCTCTTCGATGGGCAACATCCCGGGGATGTCGTTGGCAGTCGCGCCCTCGACCGAACTGTAGGCAAAACAACCGGCCCGATCGATCTGCGCTTCTCGAATGAAGTCCAGCAAATGCTCGAACTCGGCTTCTGTCTCGCCCGGAAAGCCGGCAATGAACGTACTCCGGATAACCAGTTCAGGACAGCCTTCGCGCCACCTTGCGATGCGCTCCAGATTCTTCTCGCCGCTGGCCGGCCGCTTCATGCGCTTGAGCACATCCGGATGGCTGTGTTGAAGCGGCACATCGAGGTACGGCAATACCTGCCCGCTCGCCATCAACGGAATAATTTCGTCAACGCTAGGGTATGGATACACGTAATGCAATCGAACCCATGCGCCGTAAGGCTCTGCGATTTCGCCGAGCGTCTTCACCAAATCGAGCATGCGCGTCTTGACCGGCTTGCCGTCCCAAAAACCGGTGCGGTACTTGACGTCGACACCATAGGCCGAGGTGTCCTGGCTGATGACCAGCAGCTCCTTCACGCCGCCTTCAAACAAAGCTTTGGCTTCGCTCAGCACGTCGCCGACGGGTCGTGACACGAGGTCACCGCGCATCGACGGGATGATGCAGAAGGTGCAACGATGATTGCAGCCTTCGCTGATCTTCAGGTACGCGTAGTGGCGCGGCGTGAGCTTGAGCCCGGCGATGCCGAAAGCGCCCGGCACGAGATCGATGAACGGATCGTGCGGCTTGGGCAAGTTCAGATGCACCGCATCCATGACCTCCTGCGTCGCATGGGGGCCGGTGACGGCGAGCACGCTCGGATGCATCTGGCGCACGAGGTTGCCGCCAAGCTCGCCGGTCTTTGCGCCGAGGCATCCGGTCACGATCACGCGGCCGTTTGCAGCCAGCGCGTCCCCGATGGCGTCGAGACTTTCTCTGACGGCATCGTCGATGAAGCCGCAGGTGTTGACGATCACCAGATCGGCGCCTTCGAATGTTTTGGAGGTTTGATAGCCCTCGGCACTGAGGCGCGTAAGGATCAGCTCTGAATCGGTCAGTGCTTTGGGGCAGCCAAGGCTGACAAAGCCGACTTTAGGGGCGGCGACCACAGGGGCCGTTCGTTCGGGGGAAACAACTTCGCTCATATCCCCGTATTGTCCCAGCTATCGTCGGGCAATACCGCTTTCAGGGGCGCTTCAGACCGAACGCGCCGAGCACCTGCTCCGTGTTCTTCTGCATCTGCTCCTGCATCTGCAGAAAGACGTTCTTCGATTGCTCGACGTAGTTGCCCATCAGGCCTTGCAACATCGGGGACTGCGTCGTCATAAAGTGCGACCACATCTCCGGCGACAAACTTTCGGCTTTCTCGGAGAGTTGGGCTTGCACCTCGGTCATGGCCTGGATGTTCTTTTCCAGATACGGGCCCATGTAGCTTTGCATGGTCTGCCCGTAGAACCGGATGAGACTGGACAGCACCTGCTCGGTAAACATCGGTGCGCCACCCGCTTCTTCTTCGAGAATGACCTGCAGCAGGATGCTGCGCGTCAGGTCGTCGCCGGACTTGGCATCCCGCACCACGAAAGGCGCGCTCTGCATCACGAGTTGCTTGATGTCGGTCAACGTGATGTAGGTGGAGGTTTCCGTGTCGTAGAGCCTTCGATTCGGGTACTTTTTGATGACGCGTTGTCCCGGCTTGCTACCGGACTTCTTGCTCTGCACTGGGAACTCCTTCATGTGTTCGCGCCGTCGCGTCGAAGGCATTCTAGGGAGCGGGTTCGCAGCGTCGCGCCAAGGTTTACCCTGACCGGCACCCGTGCTGCGCGTCGAGGCTGTTGCGTCAGTCCAGCGCGGTGGCGTATTCAGCGCCGCAGACCTTGCATGCAGCGGATTCAGGGCGCGTGTCGGTCGGCTCACGGTAGTGAAGCGGACTCTTGATACCGTTGAAGATCCAGCAGCGCGGGCAATGCTCCTGCCCCGCGACGGGCAGGTAAGCCCGGGCCCGCTGCTCGGCACGCTCTCGCGTCACCGGTGAGCCTTGGCGCACCGTACGCGCAACCTCTTCGGCCGCCATGGTGCCGGCACGGCCATTGGCACGGTCGTTCAGCCCATAGACGACGCGCGCGAACTCGAGTGGCGCCTGGCGCAGCAATGCGGCAAGCCGCATCTCTTCGAGTGCGGACTCGATCGCGGTGTGCGACGAAGCGGAAGTCGGAACTGTGGTGGTCGAGGACATCTGGTTACGTAGTATGTCCAAAATACCGCGGTCGGTGGTGAGAGTTGACCCGCTTGCTGCAAAAAACCTGAGCCGAGCGGATCGACGAGGCGAATTGCGCAACGATCCACAGTGCTGGACCGGCCTGAATTGAACAGTGATGCCGGAACTGTGATCTGAAAACGGGAAATTGGTAGGCGCGATTGGACTCGAACCAACGACCCCCACCATGTCAAGGTGGTGCTCTAACCAGCTGAGCTACGCGCCTAAGGATGCATCCGAGAACGCGATTATAGCCCGAGAAATCGAGCTATTCAGCGCCGACGTGCAGAACGCACACCAGCAACTCCAGCAACGACCTTCAAAACATGCGCCAGCCGCGCCGCATCGGTGATCTCGACAGTGAACGTCATCCACGCCGTTCCCTTGATCGACTGAGTCAGCACGCCGATGACGTTCATCTTTTCGCGCGTGAGCACTTCTGAAATATCGCGCAGCAAGCCCTGCCGGTCCGATGCCTCAACCGCCACGTCGACCGCATACACGGCGCCGTCCTCAGGCTTGGACGCGCCCCACGCCACATCGATGACGCGCTCTGCATTGCGGCTCGCCATTTGACGAAAGTTGCTGCAGTCCGCGCGATGGATGCTCACGCCGTGGCCGCGCGTGACAAACCCACCAATCACGTCGGGCGGCGCCGGTTTGCAGCACTTGGCAAGCTGCGTCATGAGCGATGAAACGCCGACCACCAACACGCCGCCCTTGGCCGACTTCTCGCTGCCGCGCGACTTGCGAATCAGCGCGCCGTCATCCGCACCCGGCGCGGGCTCTGTCGGACGCAACAACATTTCGATGTTGCGCAACGAGAACTCGTCCTTGCCGACCACCTCGAAAAGGTTGTCGGCGGACTTGAAGCCGAGCTGCGATGCCAAGTCGTCGAGCTTGATCGACGTCTTGCCTTCGCGCTGCAGTACCTTTTCGACTGCCTCGCGACCGCGCGCCACCGTTTCGTGCGTAATCTGCGCGTTGAACCACGCACGCACCTTCGCGCGTGCGCGGTGGCTCGCCAGATAGCCGAGTTCGCCGTTGAGCCAATCGCGCGACGGGCCACCTTCTTTCGCCGCGACGATCTCGACCGTCTGGCCGTTTTGCAGCGGCGTGTTCAGCGGAACGATCGCGCCGTCGATGCGCGCGCCGCGGCAACGGTGGCCGAGACTCGTGTGCACCGTGTAAGCAAAGTCGACTGCGGTCGCGCCCTGTGGCAATTCGACGATGGCCGCATCCGGCGTCAGCACATAGATGCGATCGTCGAACAGCCCCTGGCCTTGTGAACCGCCCGACAGATCCCGTTCCCACGCCAGCAATTGACGCAGCACAGCGATCTTGGCGTCGTATTCGCCGCTCGCCCAAACCCCCGCATAACCTTTGTGGCCGGCCTCTTTGTAGGCCCAGTGTGCGGCCACGCCGTGCTCGGCATGGTCGTGCATTTCTTCGGTGCGTATCTGGATCTCGATCGGCTTGCTGGCCTGCCCATCGACGACCGCCCGCACCACGGTATGCAGCGACTGATACCCATTCGGCTTGGGGCGCGCGATGTAGTCGTCGAACTCTTCGTCGATCGGCTGAAAGTGCGAGTGCACCCATGCCAGCGCCGCATAGCAGTCCTTGACGTCGGGCACCACCACGCGCAGCGCAAGGATGTCGAAAACCTGCGCGAAGTCGAGCGACTTGCCGCGCATTTTCTTGACGATGCTGTAGATGTTCTTCGGCCGCCCCTGAACCTTGGCCTGCACGCCTTGTTCGTTCAGCTCCTGCTCGAGCGTCGAGCGCAGTTGCTCGACATAGCCTTCGCGCTCGATGCGCTTTTCATCGAGCAAGCGGGCGATGAGCTTGTACGTTTCCGGCTCGAGGAATCGGAAGGAAAGATCCTCGATCTCCCACTTGACTTGCCAGATACCGAGTCGGTTGGCCAGCGGCGCAAAGACCTGCAGCGACTCGCGCGCCACGTTCTCGGCCACCGGCACTTTGCAGGCGGCCGCATGCCGCAAAGTCTGCAGCCGCGAGGCAAGTCGCAACATCACGACACGCAGGTCGCGAGAAAACGCCAGCAGCATTTTGCGGACGTTCTCGGTCTGCGAGCCGAGGCCATCGGACGCTTGCGTGCTGGCCGTGGCAGAACGCGCCTGCTTTTGCACATGAACCAGCTTGGTCGTCTCGACGGCCAGCGCCGCGAAGTTGTCGCCGAAGACCTTGGCGATCACCTCTTGCGGGCGGTTCAGGTGCTGGCACGAATAGACCAGATAGCTCGCCGCCTGCATCGCCTCCGAACCGCCCATGTGCGCCACGATCTTGGCCACGGCATCGGCATGCGCCAGCGTGTTCTCGCCGGTGTCCAGTGTCTCGTCCGCAATCAACGGTTCGGCGAACGCTCGCGCACGCGACAGCATCTGGTCGATGACAGGCGCGCGATCAGCCGTGGCGGCAGACAGTGGGTAGTCGACGACGAGATGCTCAGGCATGGACACAGACACAGGAAAGACCAGCGGACAAAAGTAAAAAGGAGGACGACCGACCTGTCAGTCGATCAGGAACGACGCAACGGCGGCAATCTGATCCGCCGCCACGAATGTCGGCGCATGACCGACACCGGTGAATTCCACGAGGCGCGCGTGCGGGCCCCGTGCGGTCATGGCAGAGGCCGTTTCACGCCCAAGCAAATCCGACTGCGCCCCACGCGTAAGCAAAGTCGTGGCGCTGATGGCGTCGTACAACGCCCACAGCACCGTCTCGCCTTGCGTGGCGGCCTCAATGCTCATTGCACGCAGAGGCAGTGCGATCGCCGGGTCGTAGTGAAGCACGTAGGGGCCGACATCGCCACCGCCTGCAACCTTGGCGTCTCCGGCCTCGGTGCGCGACGCGGCAGGAACCACCATGTGCCGCGACAGTTCCAGCCACTGCGCCGAAGAGTGCGGACCGAAGGTGCTCGACAGCGCCCAGAGTGCGTCGGCCGCTGAATCGAGGGTTTCATATGTCCCGCCATGCCCAATATAAGCGCCGATGCGCTTGAGCGCCGCGGGATCGAGCGTCGGGCCGACGTCGTTGAGGACCAACCGACGGATTGGCAATGGCAAGGGGACGCCCGGGCTGCCGGCGAGCGCGATGCCGATCAAACCGCCCATGCTGGTGCCGACATAGTCGAGCGTTCCGATCGCTTGCTCCGAATGCAGCTGCGAAATCAGCGCAATGACGTCGGCTGCGTATTGCGGCAGCTGGTAGCCATCCGGATTGGCGAGCCAGTCGCTTTCGCCGCGTCCGACGATGTCAGGGCACACCACCCGAAGATCGCTGCCGGCCCGCGCCAATAGCGAAAGAGTCAAAGCATCGAAATCGCGACCCTGGCGAGTGAGCCCATGGACGCACAACACCACATGCGCGCTGCGCGGATCGCCCCACTGCCAGTAAGCCATGCGGTGACCGCCGGAGGCGTCGTGGCAAGCCACATGATGCAGGGTCGGTTCGGTCATGAAAGCGGGCTTCGGGAATGCAAACAATTGTCTCAGCGCATCGTAAGTCATCCGGTGAACGGCCCTTGCGGAGCAGACCATCCATGGACATTCGAAAAGCCCCGACTACTTCAGTTGTACCGAGCCCGACACGTTGACCACCACGCTGGTCTTGCCAGCCTCGACAGGAACGGCCGAATCGGACGCCATCGACTTGGCTTCCATCGCCATCATGCGCGGACGCATCGGGCTGGCCTGGTTGGCGTTGACCGACACCTCGCGCAAGCTGTAGCCAGCGAAACCGAAGTCCTTGGCAAGCTCGCCGGCCTTCTGTTTGAAGTTGTCGATGGCGAGCGTTTGCGCCTCCGCCTCGACCTTGGTTCGTTGCTCACGACTCAAACCGAAGCCGACATTGCCGACGCTCAGCGTCGTGATGCGGCCGGCCGTCTGCGTTATGCGCGGAAAGTCGCGCCCTTCGAGGATCAGTTCGGCCGAACCCTGCCAACCGCTGATCTTGCCGTCTCGCGTGTAGCGTGGCGACAGGCTGAAGTTGCCGGTGCGCACGTCGAGTTGGCCAGGCTGCGCGGCCTTGCGCGCCTCGGTCAGGGCGGCGTCGACGGCGGTCTTCAACTGCGTCTGCACGATTGCCGCGTCGGCGTTGTCTCGCGAGGTGACGAGCGCCATGCTGAGCAAGTCTTGCTGGACTTCGACCGTGCCGTTGGCCGACAACTGCAGTACGTTCTGCGGCGGCGCCGAGGTCGTGGTCTGAGCGAAGCCCGTGGCAGCCGCGGAAAGAACGGCGCATGCCACTGTCAATTTAATAGCGTTCAAAACAAGGGACTTCCATTTTTAAAAGAGAGAGGGAGCAAGCCGGCGCGCGGCATAGCTCGCGTGCGTCGCATTTCGGCGCCGGGATCAGGGGTCAGGGCCGCTGAAAACGCGGCGCCGGGATCTGTACGGCACGCGACTCCGGAGCGCTGACCATACGCTCGACAGGTTGCGATTCCGCAGATCGGATCAGGTCGGTCCGCGCTGCCCATTGTTGCCGCACTTGGTCACGCAACTCCGCAAGTTCTGCAGCCGTCAGGCGACGGCCGGCGGTGGCTTCCTCGCGCCGCACTTCCTCGCGTTGCGAAGCACGATGCGCGTCCACTGCAGTGCGCAGCTCGCTGCGGCGCTGTTGACGCGCCAGCGTCGGCCCGTCTTGCGCGGCGACTGCAGGCACCAAGAGCAGCACGGGCACGCACAGCGAAGCAACGACCAAAGGCAGCGTCTGACGTAGAAAGATGATGTGGCGAAACGGCAAGATGGTGGCACTGTGCCACCGGCGTGCAACGCGCAAACGTCTGGACCGCGTGCGTCCGCAAGTTTTGTAACTTAGTGTCAAAGCACTGTGAAAACCGGCTCAATGGCCTGCTAACGCATTCAGAATCGGCTCTGTTACAAATTCAGTGTTGTAGAAATGAATCAAAACCCTGCTCGCACCGACAAGATCGTGATCGTCGACGACGACGCCCGCATCCGCGACCTGCTGCGTCGCTACCTGACGCAAGAGGGCTTCGAAGTCATCGTGGCCGAAGACGGCAAGGCGCTGAACCGCATCCTGCTGCGCGACACGGTCGATCTGATCGTGCTCGACCTGATGATGCCCGGCGAAGACGGCCTTTCGGTGTGCCGCCGCCTGCGTGCCGCCAACGACCGCACGCCCATCATCATGCTGACGGCCAAGGGCGAAGACGTCGACCGTATCGTCGGTCTCGAGGTCGGTGCCGACGACTACCTCGGCAAGCCTTTCAACCCGCGCGAATTGCTGGCACGGGTGCATGCGGTGCTGCGCCGCCGTCCGCCACTCGAGGCGCCAGGGGCGCCGTCGACCGACAACGAAACCGTGAACTTCGGCCCGTTCAGTTTCGACCTCGGTTCGCGGACGTTGAAGAAAGACGGCGAGGAGCTGTCTCTCACCACCGGTGAATTCGCGATGTTGAAGGCGCTCGTGCGCCATCCGCGCCAGCCGCTGTCGCGCGAAAAGCTCGCGCAGCTGGCACGCGGCCGCGAGTTCGAACCCTTCGACCGCAGCCTCGACGTGCAGATTTCACGCCTGCGCAAGCTGGTCGAATCCGACGCCGCGGCGCCGCGCTATATCCAGACCGTCTGGGGCGTCGGCTACGTGTTCGTGCCGGACGGCACCACCTGATTTCCGTGGCGGCCACCGGCCCCAAATCGACGTTGCCGAACCCGCTTGGTGAGGACACCGGCGCGGTCACGCTGCCAAGCCCGCTCGAAGGGTTGCCGCAGCGCGGTCGCGCGCGCCTGAAGCTCGGCTTCAACCTGTTCTGGCGTACCTTTTTCCTGTTGGCGCTGTTGCTGTTCGGCTGCACTTTTGCCTGGCTGCAGACCTTTCGCGCCCTCGAATACGAACCGCGCGCCATCCAAACCGCACATCAGATTGCGTCGCTGGTCAACCTGACGCGCGCGGCGCTGGTGTATTCCGATGCGATCACGCGCGTGTCGCTCATCAAGACGCTGGCCGACCAGGAAGGCGTGCGGATCCTGCCGCGCGAACCGAACGACCGCGTCGAGGCTTACACCAGTGGCTCGCTCGACCAGCGCGTGACTGAAGAGTTGATCGATCAGCTCGGCGAAGGCACCAATGTGGCGAGGCGCGTCAACGACGAGCCGGGCCTGTGGATCGGCTTCACTATCGAAAGCGACAACTACTGGCTCTTGCTGGACCCGACGCGTTTCAGCCGGGTCGGAGGACGCACGTGGCTGGTCTGGCTGGCGACGGCCGTCGTGCTGTCGCTGGCCGGCGCCGCGCTGATCACGCGCTTCATCAACCGGCCGCTGAAGCAGCTGTCGCGCGCCACACGCCAGGTGCGCGAAGGCGAATACGAGGCGCACCGGCTCGACGAAGGCGCGCGCACCAGCGAGATTCGCGCCGTCAACATCGGCTTCAACCGCATGGCCGACCAACTTGCCAAGATCGAGCAAGATCGCGCGGTGATGCTGGCCGGCATTTCGCACGACCTGCGCACGCCGCTGGCACGCCTGCGGCTCGAAACCGAATTGAGCGTGGCGGACGAAGATGCGCGCAACCACATGGCTGCCGACATTGCCCAACTAGACTCGATCATCGACAAGTTCCTCGACTACGCCCGGCCCGACCATGTCGACTTCAAACCCGTGTTGCTGCGCGACGTGGTCGATGCCTGCATCTATGCCGTGCAGGACCACGACGACATGAAGATCAAGGTCGACGTCGCGCCCGATTTGCGCGTGATGGCGGACGAGGTCGAGCTGCAGCGCGTGATGTCCAACCTGGTCGAGAACGCGCGGCGCTACGGCAAGACGCCTGCGACCGGCGTGGCCGATATCAACATCCAGGCTCAGGCCCACAACGATGCGGTGCTGATCAAGGTGCGCGACCATGGCCCCGGCGTGGCGCCCGCCCTGCTCTCGCAATTGACCAAGCCGTTCTTTCGAGGCGATGCGGCGCGCACGTCGGCGGCCGGCGCGGGCCTCGGGCTGTCGATCGTGGCGAAGAACATCGAGCGCATGGGGGGCACCTTCGCGCTGACCAGCACGCCCGGTCGCGGCCTGGCGGCGCACATTCGCATGCCACGGGGTCCGTCGATCAAGCTGGACGGCCCACCGGGCAAAAAGGGGGAAGCCTCAGCAAAAGGCGGTGACGCCAATGCCTAGGCCAGCAGTTCGACGGTCGCTTTAATGCGGCCATCGCGGGACATCAGAGCGATCTCAGCGAAATAAAAGCACAACGGCCCGCGCTTCCATCGCGCGTCCTTCGCCGACCGGCCCGAGTTTTTCAGCCGTCTTGGCCTTCACGTTCACCCGATCGACCGTGATGCCTAAAACAGTTGCGATGCGCCCGCACATCGCGGGAATGTGCGGTGCGAGCTTTGGCGCTTGAGCGATCACGGTGCTGTCGACATTGCCGATTGCCCAGCCAGCCGCACGCACGCGCACCGCTGCTTCGGCCAGCAGCACGGCAGAGTCGGCGCCACGAAACTTATCGTCGGTGTCCGGAAAATGTCGTCCGATATCGCCCAGCCCCGCAGCGCCCAGCAGCGCATCGGTGATGGCGTGCAACAGCACGTCGGCATCGGAATGTCCGAGCAGGCCCGCGATGTGCGGCACCTCGATGCCACCCAGCATCAGCTTGCGACCGGCAACCAGCTGATGCACGTCCCAGCCTTCGCCGACGCGAATGTCGAAGGGCATCGTCATGGTTTGTCGGTCCGCTCAATACGGCGCCGGCTGTTCAGCACGGCCTCGGCCAGTTCGAAGTCTTCTGCATAGGTCACCTTGAAATTTTGTGTGCTGCCCGGCACCAGCAGGGGTGCCAGCCCCAGCGCCTCGATGGCGCTCGCCTCGTCCGTCACGCTGTCGCCGGCTCGCTCCAGGGCGTCTATCAGCATGCCGATGCGAAACATCTGAGGTGTCTGCGCGAGCCACTTGTCGGCACGGGTCAGGGTCGCTGCCACACGGCCTTCGGGTGACGCGACCTTGAGCGTGTCGGGCAACCGCTGCGCCAGCAGGCCACCGACGGCATCGTGCTCACAGGCAGCAATCAGCGCTTCGACTTGCGTCGGCGTGACGAGGCATCGCGCGGCGTCGTGCACGAGCACCCAGTCGTGCGGACCCGCGCCTTGCCCGCGAAGCGCCTGCAACCCATTGCGCACGCTGGCCGCGCGGTTCGCGCCGCCGACCTTGAACAAATGCTCGTCGGTCCCCGGAAAGTCCGGAAGCACCGTCGCGATGTCGCGGTCACCCTCGGCCACGACCAAGGCCAATCCGGTGAAGCGACCCGTCAGCGCCCGAAAAGCATCGATCGTGTGCGCCACCATCGGCCGACCGGCGATCTGCTGGTATTGCTTGGGCAGCGTGCCGCCCGCGCGATGGCCGGAGCCTGCGCAAGGAATGAGCACATAGAAACGCGAAGACGACATGCAATTCCTGTAGATCGGCGCGGTGAGAGCATCGAATGGTGAATGAGCCAGCGCGCCAGCAACAATGAGGCCACCATTCTAGAATTGCTCGGTCTTACACCCCTCGCCATCCGGCGCGGGGTGTTCTGCATTTTTCGAAGCGATTCATGGACCTCCCCCATCTCACGGCGGGCAAGCGATTCACGCTGCCGCGCCCCCCGTTGTCGGCCGACGCGCTCATGCTGGCGCAGCTCGCGACACGCGAAAAAACCGCTGGTCGTGCGACTGCAGTGTTCACCGCTGACGCCAACGACGCGCAGCGACTGATCGACGAAATCGCCTTCTTTGCACCGGAGCTTCGCTGTGCGCTGTTTCCCGACTGGGAGACGCTGCCCTACGACAGCTTCTCGCCGCACCAGGACTTGATCAGCGAGCGGCTGGCCACCCTCTGGCGCATCAGCCAGAAAGAGGCGGACGTCGTCCTCGTGCCCGCCACCACTGCGCTGTACCGGCTGGCGCCGCCATCGTTTCTGGCGGGCTACACCTTTCACTTCAAGACCAAGCAAAAGCTGCAGGACACCAAGCTCAAGGCGCAGCTCACCCTCGCCGGCTACACGCACGTCACGCAGGTCGTGAGCCCGGGCGAATACGCGGTGCGCGGCGGCCTGATCGACCTGTTCCCCATGGGTTCGCTCGTGCCCTTTCGGGTCGACCTGTTCGACGACGAAATCGACTCGATCCGCACCTTCGATCCCGACACGCAGCGCAGCCTCTATCCCGTGCCCGAAGTGCGGTTGCTGCCTGGACGAGAGTTCCCGATGGACGACGACGCCCGCGCACGCTTTCGCAGCCGCTGGCGCGAAATGCTCGAAGGCGATCCGACCAGGAGCCGCATCTACAAGGACATGGGCAACGGCGTCGCGACCGCCGGCATCGAATACTACCTGCCGCTCTTTTTCGAAGAGACGGCGACGGTGTTCGACTATCTCGGTGCCGACACCACCGTTGTCTTGCACGGCGACCTGGAGCCGGCGTTCCAGCATTTCTGGCAGGACACCGGCGAGCGCTACCGGCTGGTGCGCGGCGACCCTGAGCGGCCCGCGCTGCCACCGGAAACGCTGTTCCTGAGTGCCGAACAGTTCTACCTGCGGGCCAAGCCGCATGCGCAGCTGGCCATCCGCTCGGTCGATGACAGCGTGCCTTACGCCGAGTTCGACAAGCTACCGCCCTTCGCCGTCGTTCGCGGCGCAGACGATCCGCTGGTCGGCCTCAAGCTGCACATCGACGCCACGCCGCACCGCGTGCTGCTCATCGCCGAGAGCGACGGCCGGCGCGAGAGCCTGCTCGACTTCCTGCGGGCCAGCGGCGTCAATCCGCCTTCGTTCGATTCGCTCGCCGAGTTCGAGGCGTCGCCCGACGAGAAGATCGGCATCGCCACCGCAGCGCTGGTCGCCGGTTTCGCATGGCGCGAGACAGGCATCGACTTCGTCACTGAAACCGAGCTGTTCGCGACCACGCCGACCACGCGCCGCCGCAACAAAAAGCAGGAACAGGTCAGCGATGTCGAGGCGCTGATCAAGGATCTGTCGGAACTCAAGGTCGGTGACCCGGTGGTGCATTCCGCGCATGGCATCGGACGCTACCGTGGCCTCGTGCACATGGACCTCGGTCAGGGCGTCGACGCCGAAGGCAAGCCGCTGCTGCAGGAGATGCTGCACCTCGAGTACGCCGACAAGGCGACGCTCTATGTGCCGGTGAGCCAATTGCACCAGATCAGCCGCTACACCGGCGTCAGTGCGGACGAGGCGCCGCTGCACAAGCTGGGCTCCGGTCAGTGGGAGAAGGCCAAGCGCCGCGCCGCAGAACAAGTACGCGATTCGGCGGCCGAACTGCTCAACATCTACGCGCGGCGGGCGACTCGCCAGGGCCACGCGTTCCGCTATTCAGCCGCCGACTACGAAGTGTTTGCCAATGACTTCGGCTTCGAGGAAACGGCTGACCAGAAGGGCGCGATCCACGCCGTCATTCAGGACATGATCTCGCCGCAACCGATGGACCGGCTGGTGTGCGGCGACGTCGGCTTCGGCAAGACCGAGGTGGCCTTGCGCGCCGCTTTCATATCGGTCACGGGTGGCAAGCAGGTCGCGATTCTGGCGCCGACCACCCTTTTGGCCGAGCAGCACTACCAGACGTTGGTCGACCGCTTTGCCAAGTGGCCGGTCAAGGTGGCCGAGATGAGCCGCTTTCGTTCCGCGAAAGAGATCACCGCCGCCGCCAAGGGGCTGGCAGAAGGCACGGTCGACATCGTCGTCGGCACGCACAAGCTGCTTTCAGCATCGGTCAAGTTCAAGAACCTCGGCCTGCTCATCATCGACGAGGAGCATCGTTTCGGCGTGCGCCACAAGGAGGCCATGAAGGCGATGCGCGCCGAGGTCGACGTGCTCACGCTGACTGCCACGCCGATTCCGCGCACGCTCGGCATGGCGCTCGAAGGGCTGCGCGACCTGAGCGTGATCGCGACCGCGCCGCAGCGCCGGCTCGCCATCAAGACCTTCGTGCGCAACGAAGGCACCGGCGTGATTCGCGAAGCCGTGCTGCGCGAGCTGAAGCGCGGCGGGCAGGTCTACTTTTTGCACAACGAAGTCGACACCATCCAGAACCGACGCCAAAAGCTCGAAGAAATCTTGCCCGAGGCTCGCATCGCCGTGGCCCACGGCCAGATGCCGGAGCGTGAGCTTGAACGTGTGATGCGCGACTTCGTGGCGCAGCGCTACAACCTGCTGTTGTGCTCGACCATCATCGAGACCGGCATCGACGTGCCGACCGCCAACACCATCGTCATGAGCCGCGCCGACAAGTTCGGCCTGGCGCAACTGCACCAGCTGCGTGGCCGCGTCGGGCGCAGTCACCACCAGGCCTATGCCTACCTGATGGTCCCCGACATCGAAGGCCTGACCAAGCACGCCGCACAGCGGCTCGAAGCCATCCAGCAGATGGAAGAGCTCGGCTCGGGCTTCTACCTGGCGATGCACGACTTGGAGATTCGCGGCGCGGGCGAAGTGCTCGGCGACAACCAGAGCGGCAACATGATGGAGATCGGTTTCCAGCTCTACAACGAGATGCTGAGCGAAGCCGTCCGATCGCTCAAGGCGGGTGAAGAACCGGACTTGCTGTCGCCGCTCAGCGTCACGACCGAGATCAACCTGCACGCCCCTGCGCTGCTGCCGGACACCTACTGCGGCGACGTGCATTTGCGCCTGTCGTTCTACAAGAAGCTGGCGACCGCGAAGACCTCCGACCAAATCGACATCCTGTTGGAAGAGATCGTCGACCGCTTCGGCAAGTTGCCGCCGCAGGCGCAGACACTCATCGACACGCACCGCCTGCGCGTGCTCGCGCGGCCTTACGGCGTCATCAAGGTCGACGCTGCGCCGGGCGTGATTCACATCACTTTCAAGAAAGACCCGCCGGTCGATTCGATGGCGATCATTCACCTGATCCAGAAGAACAAGCACATCAAGCTGGCCGGCAACGAAAAGCTGCGCATCGAACGCGAGTTGAGGGAGCCGAAAGAGCGGGCGCAGATGGTGCGGGATGTGCTGCGGAGCCTGGGACAGCCGATCGTCAAGGAAGCGGTCGTTGCATGAGCGAACTTAAAGAACCGTCACCCGGCTTGGTCATCCAGCGCCTCACGCCCCCGCTGCGCCTCGCCGACTTCAAACTCATCGCCTTCGACATGGATTCGACGCTGATCAACATTGAGTGCATCGACGAGATCGCAGACGCAGTCGGCAAAAAGGCCGAGGTCGCGGCCATCACCGAAGCCACCATGCGGGGCGAAATCAAGGACTTCAAGGAGAGCCTGCGCCGCCGCGTCGCCCTGTTGCGAGGCGTGCCGGTGGCTGCGCTACAGCAGGTCTACGACGAGCGCTTGCGCCTCAACCCTGGCGCCACCGAACTCGTCACGGCGTGCAAGTCAGCAGGACTCAAGGTGCTGCTGGTTTCGGGCGGGTTCACCTTCTTCGCGAACCGTGTGAAGGACCGGCTCGGCATCGACTTCGCCCGCTCCAACCTGCTCGAAGAGGCCGACGGCAAGCTCACCGGCGCGGTCGCACAGCAAAGCTGGGGCGATATCTGCGACGGCGTCGAGAAGCGCCGCACGCTGCTCGAAGTGGCTTCTTTGCTCGGCATCTCGCCGGCCGAAACCATCGCCGTCGGCGACGGTGCCAACGACCTTCCGATGATGGCTGAAGCCGGCGTGTCGGTCGCCTATCACGCCAAGCCGAAGGTTCGCGAACAGGCCATGGTGGCAATCAACGAAGGTGGCCTCGACCGGCTGCTGGAGATCCTGCGGTAAACGACGCTAATGCGTCGACGGATCAGGCCGGTGTACCGCGCCGGCTGGATTCGAACAGGAACCAGGTGCGCCGCTCGGTTTCGTCGATCCAGTTTTCGAGCAGGCTCGACGACGCGATGTCGCGATGCTCGTCGGTCACGTTGTGGGCTTCGCGCAGGCGGGCCGCCAGCGTCGCATTGTCTTCGCGCAGCTCAGACAGCATGTCGAGCGGATCGACATAGTCGCTGTCGTTGTCGCTGATGCGCTGCATGCGCGCGATGTGGCCGATGGAACGCAGGGTCGTTCCGCCCGTCTTCCGGATTCGCTCGGCGATCGGGTCGGTCATGGCGTACAGCTGGTCGCCCTGTTCGTCGAGCAGCAAGTGATAGTCGCGAAAGTGCGGGCCGCTCATGTGCCAGTGGAAATTCTTGGTCTTCAGATAAAGCGCGAACACATCGGCCAGAACGCCGTTGAGCGCCGCCGCGATATCGACCGTGGCCTCGGCTGCCAAGTCGCTCGGCGTCGCGAGCGGAGCCTTGCGACGTGTCTTGAGGTCAGCAGTTTTGCTGGCGGTGGGTTTTGCCATGGTGAGCCCTTTCGTTTGAGGAAAATGAACTTTAAGCCTTTGCTTGGGGCAGCGCATTCCCCTCAAGTGCGGGTGTGCCCGATGCTGGTTTGGCCGTGCGATGACCCGGCTTGCCGAGGATCTCAACGTAAAACTGCGGGCCGGCTTCTTTGGCAACGCCGTCCATCAGTGCGGTCAACGCCGACAGGTGCACCGCTTCAGCCGTTTCAGCGGTCGTGCCGAACTTGCAATCGAAGTCGAGAAAATCAGTGTCTGCCTGCATCGGGCGCCGACGCTCCCGCTTGATGTATTTGCGGACCTCATGCTTGATCGCCTCGAGAACGCGGTCGGGTTGCTTGCCTTCGGGGCGCAGCTGGAAAGTCTTTTTCATGGGTCATCGTACCGTGCGCCCCCGCGCCAATGACAATGACTGCAGACCGCGGCTACATTCGGCACTCAACGCGCATCAGGGAAATTTCATGGCACGGGCAAACGATTGGGCAAGCAAGGTGATGTCGCTCATCAACGGCGGCAACGCAGGCGCGGCGATCGCGCAGATCAAGGTAGCACCCAGCGTCAAGGATCTGAAGGCGCTGCAAACGATCATGACGCTGTCGCGTCTGTCGGGCCGCTGGCCCAATGTCGACGCTGCCATCGCGGACAACCTCGTGGCGCTCGGAGCGCCGCGGCTGCACCGCTCGCCGTAACTTTCAGAGCGCCTTGCCCAGCCGCGCGATGCCTTCTTCGATCTTCTCGACGTTGGCCGTCGCGAAGCTCAGGCGCAAGGTTGCCATGTCGGGCTTCTCCGCATAGAACGGCGCGCCGGGCACGAAGGCCACGCGCTGTTCGATGGCCCGTTTAGCGAACGCAGCCGCATCCGACGACCTGCCGTTCGCGCCCGTGAGTCGGGCCCAGAAAAACAGTCCGCCATCCGGCTGCTCGAAGGCAATGGCATCGCCCAGCGCACGTTTCAGCGCTGCAGCCATCGCCTTGGCACGCTCGCCGTAGACCTTGCGCACGTTGTCCAGCGTTGCCGGCATACGGCCGCTCTTCAGGTACTGGCCGGCGGTCGCCTGCGCGAAGGTGCTGGTGTGCGCATCGCTGAACTGCTTGCACATGGTGGCTTTGGCCAGCAGTTCGGCCGGCGCGATCATCCAGCCGATGCGCAGGCCCGGGCTCAGCACTTTGCTCATGCTGCCGCAGTGCGCAAGCAGCTCGCGGCTGCCGGGCACGTCTTTGCTCAAAGCCATGATCGACGGCGGTGGCGGCTCGTTGAAGTACAGATCGCCGTACGGGTCGTCTTCGACGATCAGCGTCTGGTACTTCACTGCAAGTTCGAGCACCTTCTTGCGCCGCTCCAGCGTCAGCAGCGCGCCGCTCGGGTTGCCGAAGGTCGGAATCAGGTAGACGAACTTGGGCTTGTGCTCGGCGATGAGCGCCTCGAGCTCGTCGGTCTTCACGCCGTGCGCGTCGATCGGTGCGCTGATGAGCTGCGCGCCATACAGCCGGAAGCACTGGATGGTCGCGAGGAATGTCGGCCCTTCGACGATGACCTTGTCGCCAGGCGAGATCATCGTCTTGCCGAGCAGATCGAGCGCCTGCTGGCTGCCGGTCGTCACGATCAGGCCGCTCGGATCGACATCGACGCCTTTGCTCTTCATGAAGGCGCTCAGTTGCATGCGCAGCGGCTCATAGCCTTCGGTGGCGCCGTATTGCAGGGCTCCGGACGCCTCTTCGTTCAAGGCCCTGGCGCTGGCTTCTTTCAGGCCCTCGACGTCGAACATGGCGCTGTCCGGAAAGCCCCCTGCAAAGCTGATGATGCCGGGTGTGCCGAGCAGCTTGAAGAGTTCGCGAATGGCGGAGGTTTCGACGTTGTCGAGGCGGGAGGCGAATTGCATGGTGATTTCACTTTCTGACCGCCATTGTCGAACCAAGAAGGCCGCTGCGCATTACCAGTCCAAGGTAGTTTATTGACTTTACTATTTTTGAGTAGTAAATTCCCTTCACCACTTTAAGGTAGTAAGCCGCATGCGGTATCCGCTCGAAACCAGCCAGCAACTCAGCGCCGTGCTGAAGGCATTGCGCCAGTCTCGCCACCTCACCCAAGCCGAGCTCGGCGAACAGTTGGGCGTGAACCAGAAACGCGTGGCCCGAATCGAAGCAGCGCCAGGCGTGACCAGCTTCGACCAGATCTCGCGACTGGTCGCACTCATGGGCCACCGTCTGGTGCTGGAAGCATTGCCGTCGGCCGAAGCGCCGATCACCGACAAGGGAGACACATCATGGTGAACCGTTCCAAACGAGGCCGCGGCCCCCGGCACCCGCACCCGCTGACGGTCTGGATCAATGGTCAGACGGTCGGCGAATGGACGGTTCGCGAAGGCGAGCACCGTTTTCAGTACGTCGACGAATGGACCGCTTCGCCCGCGGCACGCCGACTTTCGCTGTCGCTGCCGATGACGCCGGGTAACGCGCCGCAGCGCGGGCCGGTGGTGCAGAACTATTTCGACAACCTTCTGCCCGACAGCGACGCGATTCGCACGCGCCTGCAAGGCAAGTTCGCGACGCCGAGCACCGACGCGTTCGACCTGCTGACAGCCATCGGCCGCGAGTGCGTCGGCGCCGTGCAATTGCTGCCGCCCGGCGTGCTGCCCACCGGCTTCGACCGGATCGAAGCCGAGGCGCTGGATGATGCGGGCGTCGAACGCGCCATCAACGCGTCGCTGTCGGCGGGCCGCGTGCTCGGCCAGCGCGACGACGAGGACTTCCGCATTTCGATCGCCGGCGCCCAGGAAAAGACGGCCTTGCTGCAACGCGAAGGCCAGTGGTTTCGCCCGCTGAGCGCCACACCGACAACCCACATTTTCAAACTGCCGCTCGGCCTCGTCGGCAACATGCAGGCCGACATGAAGGAGTCCGTCGAAAACGAATGGCTCTGCTCCCGCATCATGACGGCCTTCGGACTGCCGACGGCGCATTGCGACATCGCGACCTTCGGCGAGCGCAAGGTGCTCGTGGTGCAACGCTTCGACCGCGCGCTGCAAAACGCCGGCAGTGCGCGCGGCGACGACAGCGACCACCGCGATCCGGAATGGATCGCCCGTTTGCCGCAGGAAGATTTCTGCCAGGCACTCGGCGTGCCGGGCTCGCAGAAGTACGAGACCGACGGCGGCCCCGGCATGCGCGACATCCTGCGCGTACTCGATGCCAGCAGCAACGCCACGGCCGACAAGCTCGCCTTCGTCAAGGCGCAGATGGTGTTCTGGCTGCTTGCAGCAACCGACGGCCATGCCAAGAACTTCTCGATCTTTCTGGAGCGTGGCGGCGGCTACCGGCTTACGCCGTTCTACGACGTGCTGTCGGCCTGGCCTGTCATTGGCAGCGGCGCCAACCAGCTTGCTTTTCAAAAGGCCAAGCTGGCGATGGCACTGCGCAGCAAGAGCTCGCACTGGGCATTGCAGGATCTGCGCGCGCGCCACTGGGACGGCGTCGCCAAACTCGCGGGGCTCGGCGATGCACACGCCCTCTGCGATGAACTCCTCGCGCAGTTGCCGGGGGCGCTCGATGCAGTCGAAACCCAGCTGCCGTCCGGTTTTCCGGAGCATGTGGCGCGCACGATCTTCGAGGGTGTCCGCAACACCGCAAAGCGCCTGACCGAAGCCGATTGAATCCGCCGCCAGCCAAGCCGAAGAACCGACCTACATCATGAAAAAAGACGACATCGTCCCCTTCTTCGCGACGCTGCAGGCGGCCAATCCGAATCCCGAAACCGAGCTGGAATACACCACGCCTTTCGAGCTGCTGGCGGCCGTCCTGCTCTCGGCACAAGCGACCGATGTGGGCGTGAACAAGGCCACACGCAAGCTCTATCCGGTGGCCAACACACCGCAGGCGATCTTCGACCTGGGTATCGAAGGACTCGAGAGTTACATCAAGACCATCGGGCTGTACCGCAGCAAGGCGAAGCATCTCATCGAGACATGTCGCATGCTGATCGAACTGCATGGCAGCGAGGTGCCGAGGACGCGCGCCGAACTCGAAGCGTTGCCCGGCGTCGGGCGCAAGACTGCCAACGTGGTGCTCAACGTGGCGTTCGGCGAGCCGACGATCGCGGTCGACACGCACATCTTTCGTATCGGCAACCGCACGGGCCTGGCCCCCGGCAAGACGCCGCTCGCGGTCGAGCTCAAGCTGGAGAAGCGCGTGCCGATGGCGTTTCGATTGCACGCGCATCACTGGCTGATATTGCATGGCCGCTATATCTGCGTGGCGCGTAAACCGAAGTGCTGGGAGTGCGCGGTGCACACGATGTGCGACTACAAACCGAAGACGCCAGCGCCTAAGACTTGAGCGGTGGGAGCAGGCAGCGACTGAGCACCGCTGCGCTCAGACTTCAATCTTCACGCACTCGCCGAAAGCGATCGGATGCGCTGGCCAATCGGCTGCGGTGACCGGCACGCGCACACCGCGCTGCAACAGCGTCACGGCCCGCATCACGCCTGCATGCGTCACCCAGAGTGCGTCGGTGCCCGAGACAAGCCACGTGTCCCATGCAATCCCCACGCGCTGCATGAAAAGGCGCGTGCTTTCCCCGGTACTACCGGCGCGCCCATCGGCGAAGTCGGCCATCCATGCATCGAACTCGGTGCGCGCTACGTCTCGCCACGGGCTGCCTTCCCATACGCCGAAATCCATCTCGGCCAGGTTGGGGTCGTAGCGGCACAGCGGCAGATCGGTGCGCAGCACGGCGACCTCTTTCGCCAACGCGGCACAACGCTGCAACGGCGAACTGACGAACGCCATGCCATCGAGAAGCCGCGTGCCGATGGCGACAGATACGGCAACTGCAGCGGCCAGCGTGCCGTCGTGATGTGCAGCCAGGTCGGTCACGCCATAGCAAAGGCCGGCCTCGGCAATAACCGGCGCGTGTCGGACCATCCAGAGCTTCATCGCCTTCCTCGGCTTCAGCGCAGCGCGGCCGGCGTCATCGCGAACGCCAGAGCCAGATAGATTGCCAGTTCGCAGACCTGCTGCGTGGCGCCGAGTCCATCGCCGGTAAAACCTTGCAAGCGCCGCCAGAACAAACGTGCCATGACCGCGGCCGCGGCGGCACAGGCCGCCAGCGCGGTGACCGTCGTCGTTCCACCCTGCATCCACGCAAGCAACGCCACCGCAGGCACCGCCCACAGCATGCCGACGCTCAATGCACCGTTGCCAATCGCGTCCGCCAGCGGCTTGGACTTGCTCGCACCGCTGTCGCCGACGTAAGGCATCCAGCGAATCAGAAATAACGGCGCCAGTCGTGACAGGACATGCGAGAAGACGATCGCGCTCAGCGCGACGGATGCGCCCCGTTCACCGCTGACACCACCGCCACCGCCACCGGCCAGCATCGCCAGCAACGCAAACTTGAGCCCCAGCGCCAGCACCAAAGCGATGGCACCGAAGGCGCCGATGCGCGAGTCCTTCATGATCTCCAGGGCACGCGATCGATCGGCCGAACCGCCGAGTCCATCTGCTACGTCGGCCAGCCCGTCCTCATGAAACGCGCCCGTCAGCAACACGGTGGCGATGGTGCTCAGCACTGCCGCGACCCAGGCTCCGCCAGCGCCCGGCAAGCCACGCTCGACCACGAAGAAAACCGCCGCACCCAGCGCGCCGACGATCCAGCCGACACCGGGGAAATGCGCCGCGCTGGCACGCAGCATCTGCGGGCTGAAACCGACCCATTGCGCCAGCCGACCGGTGACCGGCACGCGCGTGAAGAACTGAAGCGCCAGCAGGTAGTGGCGTATGCCGTTCATGCGCCGTCTTGCCGCGACACACCCGCCGCCTCGAAGCTCGCCATCTCGCGCAGGATGCGCGTTGCCGATTCGAGCAACGGCCAAGCCAACGCGGCGCCCGAGCCTTCACCCAGTCGCAGATCGAGTCGCAGCAGCGGCTGCAGTCCGAGGCGCGCAAGCAGCAGTGCATGACCAGGTTCGGCGGACACATGCGCAGCAACGCAACGCTGAACCACATGCGGCTGCAACGTGTATGCGATCAGCACCGCGGCACCGGTGATGAAGCCGTCGACGACGATCACACGGCGTTCTTCGGCCGCCTGCAGCACGGCACCGACCAGCGTGGCAACCTCGAATCCACCGAACGCAGCGAGCGCATCCATTGGCGCGACAGCATCTCGATGCAACGCCATCACCTCTGCGAGTACGCTGCGTTTGCGCGCCAGCCCTGCCGCATCGAGTCCCGTGCCGATGCCGACGCAATCGTCGAGTGACAGGCCGGCCAGGCGTGACAGCAACATCGACGCGGCGGACGTGTTGCCGATGCCCATCTCGCCGAGCAATAGCGCGTTGCCTGGCAACAGGCGCACCACATCGCGTCCGTTGGCGATGGCCTGTGCGCATTGCGACGGAGTCATCGCCGGGCCGGTCGATGCGTCGGCCGTGCCCGCAGCGATCTTGCGAACGACCAGGCCCGGCATCGGCGCGAAGTCGTGCCGTACGCCGCAATCGACCACCGTCAACGCCAGTCCATGCTGGCGCGCGAGCACGCTCACCGCCGCGCCGCCGCCCAGAAAGTTCTGCACCATCTGCCAAGTGACGTCGCTCGGATAGGCCGACACGCCGCGTGCCGCCAGCCCGTGATCGCCGGCGCACACCAGCAGTTGTGGATGCTGCAACGTCGGCGACTCACTGCGGAGGATGGTGCCCAGGCGAATGGCCAGCGCTTCCAGTTGGCCTAGAGCGCCGATGGGCTTGGTCTTGTTGTCGATGAGGTGCTGCAGGCGTGCAGTGAGCGCGGCGTCATGCAGGTCGGCGATATGCAAGTCGGCAATGTGCGGGATGTTCATTCGAGTTCGTTTTGTTTTGAATCAGTCGATCAGCGAGCGCAGGACGCCCGCATCGAAATGCGTGTCGATGTAGTCGGCCAGTCCATCGAACACCGAGTCCAGCGTCGGCACTGTCGCACCGAACAGCGCATGCAGCACGGCCGGGTCTTCGAACATGCCGTGCAGGTAGATACCCAGCACATTGCCCGCGCCGTTCTGCCAAGCCAAGCCGTCGTTCATCACCGGCAATGCGTGGTCGCCGGCTGCCGCCATGGCGCTGTGCTCGGCAGTACGGCCGTGGTGAATCTCGTAGCCGTGCATCGCCACGCCGGACAGCGCGGCCCACGCCCCACCGACCGCGCCAAAACACGCATCCCGATGCCGCACGGTCTTGTCGGGATCGAACACGGTGACCACCGGCAGCAAGCCCAGGCCTGGCGCGTTGCCGTCGATGCCATGCGGATCGATCAGCGCCTCACCGAGCATCTGCAGGCCGCCGCAGATTCCGAGCACGGCACCACCCTGCGCTGCATGCGCCGCGATCTCGTGGTCGAGCCCCTGCGCACGCAGCCAAGCCAGGTCACCGCTCGTGTGCTTTGAACCCGGCAGCACGATCCAGTGGGCATCGACCAGTTCGCTGGGCGTGCGTGCCCACCGCAGTCGAATGCCCGGCACGTTCTTCAGCGGCTGGAATTCGTCGAGGTTGCTGATGCGTGGGTAAGCGACAACCGCAACCGTCTTGCCTGCGCCGAACTCCGCCGTATCGAACACGCCATCTTCTTCAGGCAAGCCATGCGACCACCACATCGGCAACGTCGCGACCGTCGGCACACCTGTCATCTTCTGCAACTGCTCCGGCGCGGGCGCCAACAACGACGCATCACCGCGAAACTTGTTCAGCACGAAGCCGCTCAACAGCGCCCGGTCGGCGTCCGGCATCAACGCCCAGGTGCCGTACAGATGCGCGAAAGCGCCACCGCGATCGATGTCCGTCACCAGCAGGCAGCGCGCGTTCGCGTGGCGCGCTACGCGCAGGTTGACGATGTCCGATGCCATCAGGTTGATCTCGGCTGGCGAGCCGGCGCCTTCGATCACCACCACGTCGTTCTCGGCACGCAGTGCATCGAGAGCGTCGACGATGGTCGGCCACACGCGCTCGCTACGGCCCCGCCACGGCAAGGCCGACAGCGCTTCGCTCACCTGCCCCATCAGCACGACCTGGCTGTGCGTATCGCGCTCGGGCTTGAGCAGCAAGGGGTTCATGCGCACGTCGGGTATCGCGCGGGCGGCCAGTGCCTGAAAGTATTGCGCGCTGCCGATCTCGCCGCCCTCGTTCTCGGCCGTGGCGCCCACGACGCGCGCGTTGTTGCTCATGTTCTGCGCCTTGAACGGCGCGACCTTGAGCCCTTGTCGTGCATACCAGCGGCACAACGCGGTGGCGAGCCAGCTCTTGCCGGCACCGCTGGTGGTGCCGAGGACCATGACGCAGCGTGCGGTCACGGGCTCGAAAACGAGGTGGAAGACAAGGCGTAAATCGAGGCGTTCATACCCTCGATTGTGGCGCGCTGCGGTGCCCGCACCGAGCGCGCCTTGCGGCTCACTCTTTCTTGTGTTCCGGCTTTGGCCGCTCGCCCGGATGGCTCCCTGTCGATGGCCGGATGGCTTGCCTTTGGGGCGGCTGCGCGTGTCCGGCAAAACGCTCGGGCGGCCGCTGCGCATGATGGGCTGCTTGCTGGACATTCGACTGCCTGGCGGCTTCGATCCGCTCATCGCTGACGCGCGACATGCGAGGAGCCTCCGGCGACGCCGCTGGACTCAAAGCCGCTTGACGATGCTCCGGTTCCGGGCGCTGCACGGAGGCTGCCGACGGTGCCGATAGCGTGCCGATTGAAGGTGCAGACCGAACCACCTGCGCTGCCGGCAGGGCGACGGGTGTCCGGCCGGACATGAAGGCAGCAACCGGTTTCGTGCTCACCGGAACCGGTGCTTCGAGGCGCATCACCGGCGGCAGCGCAGCCGCGAGATGCGCAGCCGCCGGCACTGCGGCTTCAAAAGGTTTTCCGCTCGCCGTGACGCCCGCCGGCGCCGTCACCGTGAAATTGCGTGTGTTGGCAATGTTCGTGACGTTGTTGGTGATGTTGTTGTTGTTGTTGTTGATCGTCGTGTTTTGAATCCGCATGCCGACGTTGGTGACCGGCGGTGCGCTCGTCACCACGGCCGGCGGCGTACCGATAGGCGCGGGCACGATGAGACCTGGCCTCGAACCGGGCGGCGGCGGCACGAACACGCCCTGTGGACCGATTGGAGGTAGCCCCGCGACGACACCGACCCCGGGCGCGGCAAAGGCAATGGAAATACCGAGAGGCGGAGGTACGAACCGCAATCCTGGCGCGGACCAATAGCCGGAAACGAACAGGACCGCGTTGTCGCGATGCTCGTAGTACGGCTGGACCCATCCATAGCCCAATTGCGGCGGTGCCATCCAGCGCCCGGCAGACCAGACCCAACGGTCGTGCCAATCCCAGTAACCACCGGTCCACACCGCCAGCGGAAACGGCGAAAGCGGGGGCACTTCGACCAGCATTGCCGGCGGCGCCCAGCGGACGGCGATCGGTTCCGGCTGCACCATCGGAGGGTCGATGTAGACGCTGATCACTGGCATCACGACAGGCGACGAATACGCTACTGCAGCCGTTGGAAGCGGACTCATGTAGACCGGCGGCGGCCGAACGACGACGTAGCGCGGCGGTGGCGGAGGCGGCGCGACGCAGCCGGCGACCAGGGTCGCGAGGCACATGGCAGCCAAAGAGGCGGACGGCGAGACGATGTTTTTTTTCATGAGAACGTGGCACTCGGAAAGCAGCGGTTGGGCCGTGGAAGCCAAAGGGCTACGTCATGGAAGGACGCGCCTTTGAGGTCGGGTGCCCGGTCCGCCGGGCGCCTCTCGACTCACTTGCCGATCTGGGCGCTGACGCCGTTCTCTTGCTGGTTCAGGGCACGTTGGTCCAGCTTCGTGATGTGGCCGCCATCCTGCCGCGCCATGGCATGTTCTTCGCGGCGAATCTGCCGATCTTCTTTGTGCAGCGTGGCTGCTTGGCCCTTGCTGATCTCGCCACTTTTCACTTCGTTGTTGATGCGCCGGTCCTGGTGATTCAGGCGCGCGTTGACTTCGGTACGGCGCGGGTGGGCATGCTGCCACGGTGTCTCTGCCATCGCGCCGACAGTGAAGGTGGCGGCGCCGAAGGCGACCACAGCGAAGGCGAACGTAGTGCGATTGAACATTGGAAGTCCTGAAAGGTTGCATGAAACCGAGCGGTCTCATGCGCTTACAACGTCGATCGAAAATGGCCTGTTGACGTGTCGGGAAATCTATTTCGTAAAAGTCGACGGCCATTGAAAGCCGATTGCAAGGCAATGATTGCCCCGGTCAAATCGCGTGCGCCCTAGTCAGCACATAGTCCTGGTGCACGACGTTGTCGTAGTAGTAAGGCTCGGCCATCGCATCGAACTCGCTGCGCAGGGCGGCGAGCTTCTCCGGCTCGCTCACAAGTCGTTCGACCAGCTTCTGCAACGGGCCAATCGTGCGTTCCATGGACAGCCGGTAGTGCGAAAGGCTGAGCGACGGATATGCCATGACGCCTCGCTCGAAGAAAGGCGAGTCGAAGCGAGCACCGAGTCGCTCGGCGATCACCGCCAGATTTCCCCATTGCGGTGGCGGCGCTGAACCCGAAGGCAGTGGCGGCGAATTGCGTCCGACGAACGCGAACATGCGGCCCACCATGTGCTCCGGCGGCCAGGTCGCAAAGGCGATGCGGCCGCCAGGCTTCAGCACGCGACGCATCTCGGCGATGGCGACCTCTGGCCTTGGCGCGAACATGTGCCCGAACTGGCTCAGCACCACATCGAAGCTCGCATCGGCATAGGGCAACTGTTCCGCATCGCCCTCGGTCCATTCGATCTCTTCGTGGCCAGCGATGCGTGCATTTTCATGCGCCTGTGCGAGCAGTTCAGGCGTCAGGTCGAGCGCCTTGACGCGCGCACCCGCGCGAGCCGCGGTGATGGCTGCAACACCGGTGCCGGTGGCGACATCCAGCACCGTATCGCCGGGGGCAATGGCCGCGAACTTGACGAGGTGCGCTGCCACCGGCGTGGTGCTCGTGGCGGTCGGACCGAACGATGCCCACAACTCGCGCTGGCGTTTTTTGAGTTCGGCAAAAGGGTCGTGGTCCATGCGGTGCTCCGTGCAATTAAGACGGGCAGACTGTATGCCTAGCGGGCGCGAAGGCAAGCCCCTTAAAGGCCTATGCCTATCCGTTTACTGCGAGCACCGCCGGCGCATCCCACCCACCGCCCAACGCGCGAATTAAATTTACCGTCGCCTGGTATTGCGCCGACTTCACCTGCAGCGCGAGCCGCCGATTGCGCAGCTCGCTGCGCCGCGCGTCGAGCAGATCGAGCTGGCTCACATAGCCGTTGCGATAGCGCGAATCCGAGAGCACCGTGGCGCGGCGCGCCGATGCAACCGCCCTCGCCTGCACGTCCGATTGCTCCTGCAATAGCCGCAGCGAGGCGAGCTGGTCTTCGACTTCCCTGAAAGCCACGAGCACCTGTTCGCGGTAGCTTGCCAGCGCACCGTCGAGTTGCGCCGATGCGCCCTGCACGCCGGCCTCGCGGCGACCCCCGTCGAGCAACGGCAACGACAGCAATGCACCAATACCCCACGAGCGTGCCGACCACTTGAAGAGGTCGCTCAGGTCCGAAGAGGCGTAGCCACCACCACCCGTCAGCGCGATGGTGGGGAACCACGCAGTCTTCGCGACGCCGAGGCGTGCCTGCGCGGCTTCCATGCTGCGCTGCGCGGCGGCGATGTCGGGGCGCCGTTCGAGCACGGTCGACGGCAAGCCGGCCGGGATCGATGGCAAAGCGGTCGACCACTCGCCGCTGTTCATGGCGAAGTTGGATGCGACGTCGCCGGTCAGCACGGCCAGAGCGTGTTCGAGCAAGGCGCGTTGGCGGTCGAGTGCCAGCGCGTCGGACTCGGTTGCGGCCACTTCGGTCTGCACGCGGGCGACATCGAGCTCGGCCAGATCACCGGCCTTGAAGCGCCGCTCGGTCAGCCTCAGGGTGTCGGCGTAGGCATCGACCTGCTCGCGCACCAGGGCACGTTCGGCATCGAGCGCGCGCACGGACAGATAGGTCTGCGCGGTCTCGGCCTGCACCAGCAAGCGAGCGCTTTGCAACAACGACTCGCGCGATTGCGCATCGAGCGACGCCGCATTGCTGGCACCCGACAACTTGCCGAACAGATCGACTTCGTACGACACGCTGACCCCGGCGTTCAACAGCGTGGAGGGCTTGTTGCTCAGGTTGCGGTCGATGCCGGCCTGTCGGCTCGCACCGGCACCCAGGCCGACCTGCACCGATCGGTCGGCATCGACGGTGCGTGCCAGTGCGCGTGCCTCGCCGAGCCGCGCAGCCGCTTGCTGCACGCTGGTGTTGTTGACGGCAGCGCGCTCGACGAGCTCGTTGAGCACCGGGTCATTGAACGCGACCCACCAATTGCCTGCGGCCTGCGCAGACGCAGCGTTGGTTGTCGCCGCAGCGGCGCCCTTGGCGGTCTGTTCCTTGAACTGCACCGGCGTCGTGATGCCGGTCGACACCTCGCCGGTCGACGCGCAGCCAGCGAGCACCAATGCAGCCACGAGCGGCAGCAAGGCGGTGCGCAGCGGGCGCGCGAAATACGAGAAATTGCTTGTCATGATGAATCTCCTTCTGGTCGCAGTAACGCGGCCCTTATTCGTGCGACCGATGCGGCGCAGCGGGCTGCGCATGCAGGCTGCCTCCACCACCAAGCGCTGCAGGCGCTGCCTGTGAAGGCGACGGCGACATCGTTCCTTCGCCGTGTTGCGTCAACGGCCTGTTGCCCGCCAGCCGGCGCAGCGCCACATAGAAGACAGGCGTCAGGAACAGGCCGAAGGCCGTCACGCCGATCATTCCGGCGAACACCGCCACGCCCATTGCCTTGCGCATTTCGGAGCCGGCACCGGTCGACAGCACCAGCGGCAGCACACCCATCACGAAGGCCAGCGAGGTCATCAGGATCGGGCGCAGACGCAGACGGCTGGCCTCGATCGCGGCCTGGATCGGTGATCTGCCGGCGAACTCCAGCTCGCGTGCGAACTCCACGATCAGGATGGCGTTCTTGGCGCTCAGCCCGACCAGCACAATCAGCCCGATCTGCGTGAAGACGTTGTTGTCACCTCCCGATATCCAGACGCCGGTCATGGCGGCGAGCAGGCCCATCGGCACGATCAGGATGATCGCGATCGGCAGCGTCAGGCTCTCGTACTGCGCGGCGAGCACCAGGAACACCAGCAGGATCGACAGCGGAAACACGAGGAACGCAGAGTTGCCGGCCAGGATCTCCTGGTACGTCAGCTCGGTCCACTCGAAGCTGATGCCCTTGGGCAGCGTCTCGGCCGCGATGCGCGCGACGGTGTCTTGCGCCTGGCCCGACGAATAGCCGGGCGCCGGTCCGCCGTTGACGTCTGCAGCAAGGTAGCCGTTGTAGCGCATCGCGCGCTCGGGTCCGAAGCTCGAGTTGACCTTCATCAACGCCGACAACGGCACCATCTCGCCCGAGTTGGAGCGCACCTTCAACAGTCCCACGTCTTCGGCACGGGCGCGGTACGGCGCGTCGGCCTGCACCCGCACGCTGTAAGTACGGCCGAACTTGTTGAAGTCGTTCGCATACAGGCTGCCGAGGTAGATCTGCATCGTGTCGAAGATGTCCGTCACCGGCACGCCGAGCTGGCGCGCCTTGGTGCGGTCGATGTCCGCGTACAGCTGCGGCACGTTGACCTGCCAGCTGGTGAACATGCCGGCGAGTTCAGGTGCTTGCGAGGCCTTGCCCATGAACGCCTTCACGGCCTTGTCCATCTCGTCGTAGCCGAGCGATGCGCGGTCTTCGATCTGCATCTTGAAGCCGCCCGTGGTGCCGAGGCCCGCCACCGGTGGCGGCGGAAACATCACGATGAAGGCATCCTGGATGCTGGCGAACTGCTGGTTGAGCTGACCCGCGACGGCACCGCCGCTCTGGTCCGGGCGCTTGCGTTGGTCGAAAGGCTTGAGCGTGACGAACACCACGCCCGAGTTCGAGCTGTTGGTAAAGCCGTTGATCGAAAGGCCCGGAAACGAAATGGCGTCTTCTACGTTCGGGTTCTTCTTCACGATGTCGCCCATGCGATGGATCACGTCTTCGGTGCGGTCCAGCGTGGCACCGTCGGGCAGCTGCGCGAAACCGATCAGGTACTGCTTGTCTTGCGCCGGAACGAAGCCGCTTGGCACCGCCTTGAACAAGCCGAAGGTCACGCCGATCAGCGCCAGGTAGATCACCAGCATGATCGTCTTGCGTGAGATCACGCCCTTGACGCCACCGCTGTAGGCCTCCGAGCCGCGATGAAACAGCTTGTTGAAGCCGCGGAACAGCCAGCCGAGGTAGCGGTCCATGCCGCGCGTCAGCGCGTCCTTCGGCTGGTCGTGGCCGCGCAGCAGCAGGGCCGCGAGGGCCGGCGACAGCGTCAGCGAGTTGATGGCGGAAATCACCGTCGAGATCGCGATGGTCACCGCGAACTGGCGATAGAACTGGCCGGTCAGGCCGCTGATGAAAGCCAGCGGTACGAACACCGCGACCAGCACCAGCGCGATGGCGATGATGGGCCCCGACACTTCGCGCATCGCCTTGTAAGTCGCTTCGCGCGGGCTCAGGCCGGCCTCGATGTTTCGCTCGACGTTTTCCACAACCACGATGGCGTCGTCCACCACGATGCCGATCGCCAGCACCAGCCCGAACAGACTCAGCGCGTTGATCGAGAAGCCCAGCACATGCAGCACGGCGAAGGTGCCGATGACCGACACCGGCACCGCCAGCAAAGGGATGATCGACGCGCGCCATGTCTGCAGGAACAGGATCACCACAAGCACCACCAGCGCGATGGCTTCGAGCAGCGTGTGGATGACCGATTCGATGGAAGCGCGCACGAACTGCGTCGGGTCGTAGGCGATGCGGTACTCGACGCCTTCGGGCATCGCCTTGGCGATGTCGTCCATCGTCTTGCGCACGTTGGAGGAGATGTCGAGTGCGTTGGAACCCGGCGCCTGGAACACGCCCATGCCGACCGCCGCATCGTTGTTGAGCAGCGAGCGCAGCGAGTAGTCGGCCGCGCCCATCTCGAGGCGACCGATATCGCGCAAGCGGGTCACGGCGCCATCGGCACCGCTCTTCACGATGATGTCGCCGAACTCTTCTTCGCTTTGCAGGCGGCCTTGTGCGTTGATCGACAACTGCATATCGACGCCAGACAAGCCCGGCGATGCACCGACCACGCCGGCCGCGGCCTGGATGTTCTGGCTGCGGATGGCGGCTACCACGTCGCTGGCCGACAGGTTGCGCTGCGCGACCTTTTGCGGGTCGAGCCAGACGCGCATCGAGTACTCCCCACCACCGAAGATCTGCACCTGGCCGACACCGTCGATGCGGGCCAAGCGGTCTTTGACGTTCAGCACCGCGTAGTTGCGCAGGTAGTTGATGTCGTAGCGGTTGTTCGGCGACACGAGGTGGACCACCATCGTCAGGTCGGGGGCGCTCTTGATCGTGGTGATGCCGAGTCGGCGCACCTCTTCAGGCAACCGCGGTTCGGCTTGCGAGACGCGGTTCTGCACCAGTTGCTGTGCCTTGTCCGGGTCGGTACCGAGCTTGAAGGTGACCGTCAGCGTCATCACGCCATCGGTCGTGGCCTGGCTGCCCATGTAGAGCATGCCATCGACGCCGTTGATCGATTCCTCGAGCGGCGTGGCCACGGTTTCAGCAATCACCTTCGGATTGGCACCGGGGTATTGCGCTCGCACCACGACCGAGGGTGGCGCGACTTCAGGGTATTCGGAGATGGGCAGACCGCGTAGCGCGATCAGCCCGGCGATGACCATCAACACCGACAGAACGCCGGCGAAGATCGGTCGATCGATAAAGAACTTCGATAGATTCATGGTGCTTCTCCTCCGTCCTGGATCAGGACTTTTCAGCCTGTGCGACACGTTCGTGCTCGGGCTCCGGCTTGGCCTGCGAAGGCGCTTCGTTCTTGGCGTCCATCGTCACTGTCTGCGGCGTGACCAACGCGCCGGGGCGAATGTGCTGCAGGCCGTTGACGACCACGCGTTCGCCGGGCTTCAGGCCCTTGCTCACGACGCGCAGGCCGTTGTTCGACGCGCCCAGCGTCACTTCGCGGTACTCGGCCTTGTTGTCGGCGCCGATCACCATCACGAACTTCTTGCTCTGGTCGGTACCGATCGCGCGCTCGCTGACAAGCATCGCCTTGTCGGTACGCGCCTGACCCATCCGGATGCGGGCGAACTGGCCCGGCATCAACGCGCCGTCGGCGTTGTCGAAGGCAGCACGCACGCGCACAGTCCCGCTCTTCGCATCGACCTGGTTGTCGATGAGTTGCAGCTTGCCGAGCCACGGTGTGCCGTCGCTGGCGGCCGTGCCCATCTCCACCGGAATTTTCTCGATCGACCCGCGCGCGCTGCTGCCCGCGGTAGCGACGTCTTTGAGCGCTCGCACGATCACGCCTTCATCGGCGTCGAAGCTCGCATAGATCGGGCTGACCGACACCAGCGTGGTGAGCACCGGCGCACCCGGGCCTGCAGCCACGAGGTTGCCGACAGTCACTTCGAGCTTGCCGATGCGGCCGGACACCGGTGCGCGCACTTGCGTGTAGCCCAGGCTCAGCTTGGCGGTCTGCAGCGAGGCTTGCGCCGCGCGCAGGTTGGCATCGGCTTCATTGCGGGTGTTGGCACGCTCTTCGAACTCACGTTGCGCGATGGCCTGTTCGTCCCACAGGCGTTTGGCGCGGGCCTGCTCGCTGGCAGCCTGCGATACGCGGGCCTGCGCCGCTGCGACTTGCGCCGCCGCACGCTCCACGTCGGCGGCGTACGGTGCAGGGTCGATGGTGATGAGCAGATCGCCTGCCTTCACCAATGCGCCTTCGCGGAAATGCGAGGCCTGCACGGCGCCGGCTACACGCGAGCGCACGTCGACACGCTCGACCGCTTCGAGGCGGCCCGAGAACTCGTTCCAGCCGGCTACGTCGCTCTCGGCCACGGTCGCGACCGACACCGGAATGCCCTGCGGCGCAGCGGCCACCGGCACGTTGCCGGCCTCTGCCTTCAGGTACGGCAGCCCGAGCGCCGCGCCAGCGATGGCGAGCAACGCCGTGAGACCCGTGACAGTGGGCCAGAGACCCTTTCGGGCCAGCGAAGAAAGTTCGGTTTTAGACATGATGGATTCGTCCTCGTGATGACTTCAGGAAATTTTGGAAAAGGCGTAGCCACCCGGTGCTCTGGTACCGGGAAGCGGATCGGCGACCGGGGTTGCCGGCTACCGAAAAATGCGGGAAGTGGGAACCGGCGTCAGCCGGTCTTGGAGGCCTGCGGCTTGGCAGGCTCGGTCAAGTGCGGCGCTGAAGCACTGAAAAACTCGCGAAAGTGCTGCTTCACGGTGACGCTGCAAACGCACTCCCCAGCCGCTGGATCCGACAACGCATCGGGCCAGTTGGTCGCCGAGGGCAGCACGCTGCTCGTAACCGGGTTGCCGGCTTCGCGCAGGCGTCGCGCAAAGGTCAGCGCCTCGTCGCGCATCGGATCGTCGTCGCCGACCAGCACCAGCGTCGGCGCGATCTGGCCGAGCCGCATCGATGCGCTCGGCACCGCATACGGATGCACCGCGTCTTTCGGGCTGCTCAAAAATTGCTGCCAGCCTGCGGCCCACTTGCACTGCGTCGCGTCACCGGTGGTTTCACGCAGCGATGCGGTACCGGCACACGGGTCGAGCATTGGCGACAGCAGGATTTGCCCTGCCAGCGGCGGATGGCCGCGGTCGCGTGCGATCAATGCCACCGCGGCTGCCAGGTTACCGCCGGCTTCCTCGCCGGCCAGGAACACGGGTGCGCCCTTGCCCGCCAGCTTGACGCGCTGGCCGTACAACCATTCGAGCACCGCGTAGGCGACTTCGATCGGCTCGGGGAACGGGTACTTGGGTGCCAAGGGATACGCGAGCGACACGACGACCGCCCCCGCGCCTTGCAGCAGCCCCGCCACCATGCGCCCGGTGTCGAGGCCACCGCATGTGAAGGTACCGCCATGAAAGTGCAGCACCAGCGGCGAGGTAATACCGCGTTGCTTCAGGCCGTAGGTACGGGCCTGCACCGGCTCGCGGCCGGGCAGCGCAATCGTGATGTCGGCCACGTCGACGGCGTTCTCTGTCACGGCAGAAGCAGCAGCGTCAGCGGACTTGGACATGGAACGGGGTGACATGGTGAACCTGAAGGTGGGAGTTGCGGAGTCAGTGGAGGAAACCAGCGATGGATTGAATATAAGTCGCCGGGGGCATCAGAAAAGGGCCTCTTGATCCTTACTCTGTTTCCATTAGAAGAACAATCAGTGCAAATCCACATGTGAGAATTCAGTTCGCCGGCAAGCCATGCCGCGCGCTGCCAGGAGCACCTCTATGGACCAGATCCAGGCAATGCGGGTTTTCGTTCGCGTTGTAGAAGCAGGCACGTTCACCCGTGCCGCAGATTCCCTCGGCCTGCCCAAAGGCACAGTCACCAAACAGATTCAGGGGCTGGAGGCGCACCTGCGCGTGAAGCTGCTGAACCGCACCACGCGCCGCGTCACCGTCACGCCAGACGGCGCTGCTTACTTCGAGCGCGCTGCGCGTCTGCTCAACGACTTCGACGATATCGAGGCCAGCATGACCAACGCGCAGGCCAACCCGACCGGGCGGCTGCGCATCGACGTCGGCACCTCTGTGGCGCGGCTCATCATCCTTCCGGCGCTGCAAGGGTTTCTCGATCGGTATCCGGACATTCAGGTAGACCTGGGTGTCAGCGACCGCCCGGTCGACCTCATCAGCGACAACGTCGATTGCGTCATTCGCGGCGGCGAGCTGACCGACCAGTCGCTGGTCGCGCGCCGCATCGGCAACCTGGCCTGGGTCACCGTCGCATCACCGGCCTACATCAAGCGCTACGGAACGCCAACGCACCCGAACGACATTGAAAAGCGGCATTTGCTGGTCGGCTTTTTTTCGGGGAGCACGCGCCGCCTGTACCCGCACGAGTTCCAGAAAGGTGATGAGCTGGTCGAGCTCACCGGGCCTTACCGCGTGTCGGTGAACGAAGGCAACGCACACCTCGGCGCGGTCCTGGGCGGCTTCGGAATTTCGCAGTGCATCACTTACGTGGCCGAGCCCTACCTGGCGAGCGGCGAGCTGGTGCGGGTGCTGCCGGATTGGACCGTGCCGCCGTTACCGGTGCATGTGGTCTATCCGCCCAACCGGCACTTGAGCGCCAAAGTCCGTGCCTTCGTCGACTGGGCGGCCGATCTGTTTGCGAAGAACCCGAAGCTGCAAGGGCACGGCTGAAGGTCGGAAGGCATCGACCGCGCTGGCCTCAGTTGACCTTCACCTGGAACAGCACGGTGCCGGTTCCGCCCGGTGCCAGCGAGCCGGTAAACGTCCAATCGAGGGGGCCGGTGCCACCAGTGGCTTGCGCTGTCGGGCATGTGACGGTCGCTGCGGGCAGCGGGTTGGCTGGCGTGGTCTTCACGCAGGCCGTCAGCGTGCTCGGCGTGCTACCGGCCAGGGCGCTCACGAAGCTCGAGTAGGCGGGCGTCGTATCGTTGATCGCCAGGGTGCTGATCGATGCGGCAGCGTTGTTGGTGTAGGTGATGCGATATTCCAGCGTCTCACCCGACTTGGCCTGGTTGTTGATGCCGAAGACGCCGGCCTGCGTCACGTTGCGCACTTCCTTTTTAAGATCGAGCGCGGCGCTGCTGACCGTGGTCACATCCGTCACCTGGTAACTGGCCGACAGCGCCGGGGCGGCGTTGGTGAAGGCGAAGCCTGCCTGCACCGTGACGGTATCGATGTAGCCGCTCTGCGCCGTCGCCGGGATGAACTCCTGCATCACGATACAGACCTGCTGGCCTGCCACCACTGTCGTCGGAGCCGCTGGCGGGTACAACACTGCAGCGCCTGCTTGCAGCGTGCCGGTGCAACCAACATCGGTAAGAACCCTCTCGTTCCAGCCATTGAGGGCCGGGGTCGCCACCGACGACGCAATCGAGAAACTCACCACGCCGCCGGTCTGCGCAGTAAAGGTGTGGGCATAGACCACCGTGTTGCCGGGCAGACCGGTCTTGACACCATCGGCAGCAAACGTATTGGCGTCGACGTCTCCGAAGTTCAGTCCGCTGTGCCCGGCGCCGTTGAATGCGAAGGCGATGCGGTCGGGCGCGCCGGTGCGCGCGTAGGTGTAGCTGGTGCCGCCGACCGTCACGGCGAAGCCCGAGGGCAAGGCCGTGGCGCTGACCGAAGCGCCGGTGGAAACGCGCACGCCCGGGTTGGTTTCTTCCACGCACAGTGGCGCCCCGGCTGCGACGCTGCCGGGCACGATCAAGGCGTAGCTGCCACTTCCGCTCGTGAGACCCTGCGCATAAGCCGTGCCGGAACAATTGGTCAGCCTGACACTGACGCCGGCCATGCCCGCTTCGCTGCCGTTCATGACCCCGTCGTTCGGCGTCCCACTGCCCACGCCGTTGTCGGTGAAGACGCGGCCCGTGACGCTGAAGCCGAAGGCGTTGATGAAGGTGCAGCTGAACACCGCGCCGTTGACCATGTTGGCCGCCGGAATGCTCAGCACATTGCCGGACAGCGTACCTAGCGGCCCGCTCGGGTTGCCGCTCGTGGCGGTCTGCGAATCGACGCAGCTGGCGCTGACCGGGTTGGCTGGCCAGCCGGCGGGCGGGGTTTCAGCCATGCTCACCGCCGTGGCCGCCGTGCCGGTGATCGTCGCCGCGCCGCTGGCCGTGCCGGCGCCCACCACCGTGATGCTGTCGCCGGGCTGGCTCAGTCCGCCCAGCGCAAAGCTGAAGACGTTGCTGCCCGTGCCGCTCACTGTTGTCTTGACGATCTGCACCCGGGGGCTGGGCGATGCGGTGTTGGTGAAGGTGCAGGTATAGGACGCACCGGCGCGCATGTTGGCTGCGGGAATCGTCGCGGTCGTGTTGGTCGAACTGATTGCTACCGTGTTGCCGGTAACGGCGCTGTTGCCGTCCACGCAGCTGCTGCTGGTGGTGTAGCCCGCAACAGCTGTTTCAGTGGCGCTTGCCGCTGCGCCCACCGTGCCGGTGTGGTTGGCGGCGGAGGTCACCGTGGCGCCTGACGTCACGGTCGTGATGCTATCGCTGGTATTGCTGACGCCGACCAGGGTGAAGGCGAACGAGCCGGTGCCGCCCACCGAGTTCTTGGCCAGCGTGACCGTTGGCGCGGCCGCCACGACGTCGGTGTCCGTGGCCGAGCACGCGCCGGTGCCGGCGTTGAATGTGCCGCCCGCTGCCGCACAGCTGCTGCCGGTACTGGTCGCCACCGTGGCAGTGGCGACGTTGCTGACCGAGGCGCCCACGGCCGCCGTGACCGTGGCGTTGACCGTCAGCTGGTAGCTGCCGCCAGCCGGAATGCTCGGCGTGGTGAAGCCGGCCTGCAAGGCTGCGACCGAGGGCGGTGTGGTGCATACGCCTGGCACGGCACCGCAGGCGACTGTCGTCTTGTTCAAGCCCGTTGCCACCGGGTCGACCAGCGCGACGGTGGACGCCACCGCTCCGCTGTTGGTCACGGTGACCACATAGGCTGTGCTCGCGCCCGACATGACGCTGCTCACCCCGTCGGACTTCGTCACCGACATATCGGGGCGGGCCGTGTTGGTGAAGGTGCAGGTGATCACTGCACTGCCGCGCATGGCCGTAGCGGGCAGGCTGGCCGTGTTGCCGCTCAGCGTGGCCAGGTTGGTCGTGACGTTGCCGCTGGCCGCGGTATTGGCGTCGAGGCAGCTCACACCGGTGGGGTTGGTCGGCCAGCCCGTGGGCACGCTCGATTCCTGCATCGTGACGGCCGTGCCGACGGAGCCGACCTGCGTGGTACCAGAGGCCACCGTCGCTGCGCCCGTTACCGCCACGGTGTCGCTCGTGCTGCCCAGGCCGGTCAACGTGTACCCAAAGCTGTTGCTGCCCGCGCCGTTGGTGGTCGTCTTGGCGAGCTTGACAGTGGGCGCAGGCGCCACCATGAGGCACTGGGCCGTGACGCCGTTGAAGAAGTTGGCCGAGAGACCGGTGACGTTGGTGGTGGTGTTGGTGAATGCGGCGGGGTTGGTGGTGCAACTGGCGTTGGTGGCGCCTGCAAGATTGGTCACGGCGACGGTCACCGTGCAACTGCTCGTTCCCGCAGGAACGGCCGCATTGGTGACCGTGATGGCCGTACCGCCCGCCGCTGCGGCCGTTGCCGTACTGGCGTTGGTGCAGGTTCCTCCGATGGCAGGCACGGCCGCAATACGCAGGCTCGACGGCAGGGTGTCGGTAAAGCTTGCCGTCGTGGCCGCTCCGTTGGCGGGATTCGTCAACGTGAACGTCAGGGTGGTGCTGCCGCCCGGAACGATCGAAGGTGCTGCGAAGGCCTTGGTCAGGGTGCGTTGTGCATTGACGAAAGTACAGCTGATGTCCGCCCCGTTTCGCATGGCGGTTGCCGGGATGCTAAGGCTGGTGACGTCCGCCACCCCGCTTTGCGCGACCGGATTGGAGTTGCCGGTGATCGCCGTATTGGTGTCGTTGCAAACGATGCCGGTCACGAAAAAGCTGGCGGGAATGGTCGACTCGGCCACGCTCTGGCTGGTATTCAAGGTGCCCATGCGCTGCGCACCGATCACGGTCGCGGCATCGACGACGCTGATGGCCGTGGTGCCGGCCGCAATCCCGGCCGTGGTCGTGAGGCCAGCGTGGGTGAAATTGAAGGCATTGGTGCCCGTGCTGCCGGCCGTCGTTGTCTTGACCATCTTGACCAGTGGCGCATTCCATTGCACCACCACGCGACCGTTGCCCCCCTGAGCGCCAGACCCATTGCCTACCGCCGTGGGCTGCGCTGCGGCGCCACCGTAATAGGTGTCGCCGCTATTGGGGGCCCCGCCGCTACTCGGCGCTTGCACCCAAGGGGCGGTGGCAAAAGAACCGGAACCGCCGAGGATGTAGGCCGACAGGAAGCTCGAGCCCCCGCCGCCCGCCGTGTCGTCGCACCGGTTGGTGGCAGAGCCGCCACCGCCGCCGTAATAGCCAGCGCCGCCACCCGAACTGTCGCCCCCGCCGCCCATGCCTGCCGCTGACGAGGAGCCAAGCCCGCCGTACCATTTGCTGCCGTTGGTGGAATTGCTGCCGGCAAGAACCGCCGTGCCGATGCCCTTGGACCCGCCCCCAGACTGGGTGCCGCCCCCTGCAGGGGTGTAAACGGTGGCGATGCACGTCGCACCGCCTCCGGGATTCATGCCACTGGTGCCGCCAGTCCACCCTGTCAGGCCTCCGCCGGAGCCCGGACTGTCACCCCACGATGAGGCATCCGCACCGCCGCCGCCGCCCGCCACGATGATGGGATCAGCGCTGCCGTTGACGCTCCCATACAGTGCGCCGAAAGGCGATGCGCCGTAGAAAATACCGGACAAACCGCCGCCCTGCGAGTGAAAAAACACGGCACCCGTAGTGGGATTGCGCGTGCCACCGCCCCCATAGGGCGTGGTCAATGCTGCCCCATTGGGAAAGTATCGGCCCCCATCGCCCACCACGACGTACAGGGTCGTGCCATTGGCAACAAAGCCGCCTTTGGCAAAGGCGCCAGCGCCACCGTAACCTCCGTAGCCGCTGTTTCCAAACTCACTGACGTTGACCCAATAGCCCGTCGCTCCCGCCGCGCCCCAGACGCGGGACTCGACGTAATTCCCCGCCGGGACGGCGAGGGTCTGGTCACCGCCGGAATTGGTCACCACCCTGCAGTTGTTGTAGGCAGCGCCCGCCCCCGGTTGCCCTGCCGGCACCGTGCCGCTCGGCGTGCAGGACGTGACCGCCGCCTGTGCCGGCAGCGCAAACATGGCGGAAGCCGCTACCGTCCAAGCAACCGCAACCAGCCGGCGCCGCATTGCCGCGGCGACATGCGGGCTACGCGACACGCGACTGGTTAACGACCTGAAGCCGGTAACCAGCTTCCTTGGATTTGGAGTGCGTTCGCATCCGGCGCTCTACCTTGGTCAAGATCAGTTGACCTTCACCTGGAACAGCACCGCACCGGTACCGCCCGGCGCGAGCGACCCGGTGAACTTCCAGTCGAGAGGGCCGGTGCCACCCACGGCCTGCGCCGTGGGGCATGCGACGGTCGCTGCCGGCAGCGGGTTGGCAGGTGTGTTCTTTGCGCAGGCCGTCAGCGTGGCCGGCGTGCTCTCCAGCAGGGCGCTCACGAAGGTCGAGTAGGCGGGCGTCGTGTCGTTGATCGCCAGGGTGCTGATCGGTGCAGCGGCGTTGTTGGTATAGGAGATGCGGTACTCCAGCGTCTCCCCCGACTTGGCCTGGTTGTTGACGCCGAACACACCGCCTTGGGTGACGTTGCGCACTTCCTTTTTCAAGTCCAGTGCACTGCTTCCGACCGTGGTCACGTCGGTTACCTGGTAGCTGGCAGAAAGCGTGGGTGCTGCATTGGTGAAGTTGAAATCAGCTTCCAATTTGACCGTATTGACGTAGCCGTTTTGCGCCGTCGCCGGGATGAACTCCTGCATCACGATGCAGACTTGCTGGCCTGCCACCACTGTCGTCGGCGCCGCGGGCGGATACAGCACCGCAGCGCCTGCCTGAAGCGTGCCGGTGCAACCGACATCGGCAAAGACCTTCTCGTTCCAGCCGGCGAGGGTCGGCGCTGCGACTGCGGATGCAATGGTGAAGCTCACCGAGCCGCCCGTCTGCGCGGTGAAGGTGTGGGAGTAGCTGACGGTGTTGCCGGGCTGACCGCTCTTAGCGCCATCGGCGGCAAAATTGTTGGGGTCGACATCGCCGAAGTTCAACCCGGCATGGCCGGTGCCGTTCCACGCGAAGGCGATGCGGTCAGGCGTGCCGGTGCGGGTGTAGGTGTAGCTGGTTCCGCTCGTGGTCACGGCCGCACCGGACGGTAGCGCCGTGCTGCCGTAAGAGGCGCCGGTCGAGACCCGCGTGGCCGGGTTGGTTTCCTCCACGCACAGTGGGCTGCCCACTGGCAGGGACGAGTTGACCCCTATCTTGAAGCCGCCGGTTCCATCGGTGATGGTCGTGCCGTAGATGATCGCCGCGCAGTTGGTCAGCTTGATGCCGACGCGTGCCACGCCGACCTCCGCGCCGTTGATAAGCCCGTCGTTAGCTGTGCCTCCGCCCGCGCCGTTGTCGGTGAAAACTCGCCCCGACACATCCAAGTTAGTCCCCGGCGTGGTCACGGTACAGGCGCTGCAGGTACCTACCGAGGTCGTCACGGTATTGACGATCGTCGTGGTGCCCACCGGCAGCGGGTTGAGAACCGTCACGGTGAAGGGCGTCGTGACACTGCCAGGGGCTGTGGTGATGCTCAAGGTGCAAACGATGCCGGCGGCCGAGCCGGTGGCGCATGACCACCCTTCGCCCGACCCGGTGTAGTTGGTATGGTCCGGTACGGTCTCGCTCAACACGGTTGTACTGCTGCTGCCGCCCGTATTGCGGACAACGATGTTGTAGAGGAAGACATCTCCGCCCGCCACCGTGGCGGTGCCGGTCGTCACCGTGCCGTTGACCTTGACGAGCGCCTTGGACGTATCGAGAACCGCCACGGTCGGGTTGCTCACGCTGCAACTGCTGCAGGTGCCGGTGGAGGCAGTGACGCTGTTGGCGATGCTCGCCGTGCCCACCGGGAGCGGATTGAACACGGTGACGCGGTAGCCCAGCAACGTGGTGGCACCTGCTGCCACGGTCACTGTCTGGGTGCACGCCGTGCCGCTTGCCGCGCCATTGGCACAGGACCAGCCCACGCTCGGGGCCGCGGTGCTGAAGACGGTGTTGGCCGGAACGGTGTCGGTCAGAGTAGTCGGGCCTGACGAGCCGCCGGTGTTGGTCACGCTGATCTGATAGTCCAGGATGTCGCCCGCCTTCACAGAGGCACCCGGCGTGGCCGCAACGCCGTTAATGCCCTGCAGCACTTTAGTGGTGTTGAGAATCGCAGGAGGGGCGGCCACGGGGGTGTTGGTGTAAGTGCAGGTAATCGACGGCTCCACCGACGACACCGTGAAGTTCACTGGCGGCGTGGCATTGGTCACCGGCGATGTCGTGTTATTGCAACTCACCGTCGTCGTGTAGTTGGCCTGGCTGCCGGTGGTGAAGTTCTCCGCCAGCAGTCTGATGGTGTTCCCCTGGGTGACAAAGACCGATGCGCCAGTGGTCGGCGTGCTTCCACCCAGGGCGTCCGCAGTGAGCGTGGGATTGGACGGGCTGCCTGAGAAAGTGCCGCCGGTGGTGGTCGCCGTAATGGCGTCGTTGGGGGTGATGTTGCCGGCAAATACCTTCCTCAACCGCAGCCTGAAGATATTGAGAGGCTTGGGGGTGTTTGTGTACGTACAAACAATCGGCTTGCCGGTGTCGACCGCGCCTATCGCCAAGGTGTTGCCCGCCTGGCCATCGGTACCACTCAAGGTACCCGCCGTACAAGCCAGCGACGTGGTGTAGTTGGCGGCACTGGTCGACGGGGTGAAAGTCTCGGCCGGTAAGTTGATGGTGTTGCCCACCGCCACCGTGGCAGGTAGGCCGGTCGTCGTGGTCGGCGTAGTGGCGGCAGTCGCGGTCGACGACAGCGTTGGGTTGGTGCTGCCGCCGGTGGTGGTCACCGTGATCTGGTCGCCCGCAGTCGAGTTGGCTGCCCATGTCTTGTTCAATTGGAGCGTGGTCGGGGCCGTGTTGGTGATGTCACAGCGGATGAACTCACTGTTGCCCGAGACGAAGCCGCTGGGCACCGTCAGCGTCCAGCTGCCCGCTGCGCCGGCCGTCGTGGCGTACGCCAGATTGTTGCCGTCCTTGCAGCTGATGGTGGGGGTGTAGTTGGACAGCGAGGTTCCTGAGCCCGCCGTCTCGCTCAATGTCACTGTCTGACCGGCGTTGACCACCACAAAGGGAGTGCCGCCCCCGCCACTGGCGTAGGTGGCAGGCGCTGTCACGTCGGCATTGCCTGGCTGGCTGTTGACGCCGCTGATGCGCAAGGTGAAGTTGCCCGAATCGCGCGCCACACCAACGAATATCTTGTTCAGTGTGATTTGCGGCTGCTCGTTGGTGAAGACGCACTGGATGTTGGCGCCCAGCACCATGTTGGCGGCCGGGACGGTGTAGGTGGCGGTGGCGGTGTTGGAAACGATCGGAATCGTCGCCGGGTTGCCCGAGTTGGCTGCGTTCAGATCGGTACACACCGCCGATGCCGGCGCGCTGGGCCAGTTGGCGGTAGTCGCCTCGGTGATGGTCACCGCCGTACCCACGGTGCCGCGATGCTCCTGCGCCGCATATTGAGTGACCACCGAGTTGTTCGGGGTGAACGAGAGCGCCGCGCTGCCATTGGTGGCGCCGCTCACGGTGAAGTTGAAGGTCGGTGACTGTGAACCAGGACGCGCCGCCTTGGCCAACACCACCACCGGCAGTGCGGCATTCGTCAGTGTGCAGGTCAGCGTGCCAGTGGCACTGCTGGCAGGCACGGTCACGGTGCCGCCCTGGGCGATGTTGTTGACGGTGGTCGTGCCGTCGGTGCAGGAGTAGACAGGCGCGCCGGCGCCAGTACCAAAGCGTGCTGCGCCCGCTCCCAGGGTTTCGACGGGAAGCGTGAGCGTGGCGCCCACCGCCGCGGTACCCGGCGTGCTGCTGGTGCTGTTGTTGCTCGGCGGCGTTGCGCCCGACGTCGAATTCACCACGCCGGTCGCCGTGATCATTCCCGCGCTGAGGGCCGGAATGGTGGCTGTGCTGGTGGTGCCGTTGTTGTCGGTACCGTTGCGCCAGGTCTTTTGTAAAATTATGGAAGCCGGCTTGAGCGTGTTGGTGTAGGTGCAAACGATCGCTTTGCCGTCGTCAGCTGCGCCTATCACCAGCGAGTTGCTGTTCTGGCCATTCGCCGGAACATTGGTGCCGTTCAAGAAATTGGCCGTGGCACCGCCATCGGCCGTACAGACCAGAACGGTGGTGTATTTGGCGGCACTGCCCGCCGAGACGAAGGTCTCTGCCGGGAAGATCAGACTGTTGTTAACGCTCACAGTAACGGCTGCGCCGCTGGTACCCGCTGTGCCACCTGCCCTGCTGAACGCCGGGGCATTGCCGGGCGTGCCGCCGGTGGTGGCGGCAATGTTGGCCGTGTCGCTGGCCAGGCTGCCTGTGCCCCAGGACTTGGCGGTTTGCAATGTGGCCGTCTTCACCGTGTTGGTGTAGGTGCAAGTGATCATTGCTGCAGCGCCAACAGCCGGGTTCTGCGGTGCCGCGACTACGTTGGAGTAGGTCCCGCCTGCGATCGGGCCGCCCGGGTAGGTCCACCCGCTTGGGGGAAAGGACGCATTGTTCCCGTCGATGCAAGTCAGGTTTGGTTTGTAGTAGGCAAGCGTCGTCGTGTTGCCGGCGGTTTCAGCCACCGTCACGGTAGACCAGGCAATCCCTGAGTCCGTCGCATCGATCATTACCCAACCGGTAGTGCCCCCATTGCCCTGGTTATTTTGTGGGTTGGTACCGCCGCCGGGAAATGCTGTGGTGGCATTGGCCCCGACGAACGAAAGGTTGAACAATCCGCTGTCCCCCGGGGGCGGGGTACCGACGACGGAGTCATTCAATCGAATAATGGGATTGATGAAGGTCGTGACTGAAGAAGTGTTATTTGCCGTGTTGGTGTCCGTGCCGCCCGTGGGAGTCGTGGTGACCGTAGCGGTGTTGACAACCCCTGTAGACGGGCTGGTAAGCGTATTGGCTGTAACGGAGTAAACGATCGTACAGGTGCCACCGGCCGGCAACGTCACTCCACTGCCACTCAACGTGTTGCCGCCGAACGTCGGCACCGGGCACGTGACTCCAGCCGAAGGCGTCGCACTCACCACTGCTGGCGAGACGAAGTTCGAAGGTACCGCATCGCTGTATGTGACGTTGCTGGCGGTGGGCCTGCCAGCAGCGTTGGCAATCACCAACTGGTATTGAACCGTGCCCGAAACGGGCGCTTTAACGTTAGTGCCCGGTCCGATGAAAGTACCCGTCGTGCCGAGCCGCTGACTTTTCACGATGGACAGGTCAGGCACTAACGAGTTGGTGAAAGTACACGTGATGTCGGCACCGCCTCGCATGGCTGTGACGGGCACCGTAGCCGCGTTTCCTGACAAAGTGCCAAGGTTCCCCCCACCGTTGCCCGTGCTCGCACCGTTGGCGTCTATGCACGAGACACCAGTCGGATTTGCAGGCCAACCTGTTGGCACGCTCGACTCGGTGATGGTGACCGCAGTGATTGATCCTGCAGTCGCCGTGTGTGCCGCAGGCGCTGCCGGACTTGTGCTGGGACTGGTAAACGAAATGTTTTCGGTGGTGGGCGATACACCGGACAAGGTAAAACCAAATGCCGTAGTTCCCGAACCGTTAGTCGTTGTTTTTTTAACTCTGACGATAGGCAGCGCCGCGTTGGTGATAGTGCAGCTAGCCATCCCGGTTAGCCCAGTGATGGAAAACGATCCGTTGCCCGAAGGATTGGCGGTAGCGGTTCCGCCTCCACCAGTACACACTGCTTGCTGGAAAGCGTAAGCCGCGGGAATACTTGTCTGCGTCACATTCGCTGAACTGCCCACAACCCTCATGGCCTGATTGCCGACTTGGAGTGTCGTGCCATCCATTTCCACAAAAGTGTTGCCGCCCACTGCCTGAGTTTTGGATGCATCCACCCCTACTGTGTTAACGACGTAGTCGATATTTGTGCCTCCGAGCACGAAATTACCGCCTGCGCCGCCAATCGTTTTCTCGATCAGGCAAATGGAGGGGCCCATTTCGACAACAACGTTGTCAATTGAGACGTCGTCCACAACACCACCATTGAGCTGCACTGCGCTGAAGGACAAATTGGCCGTCGATGTAGACCCAGCTGGCAGCCGGAAAGAGTAGTTGTTAAAAACATTTCGTGGGTTGGCACCACAGCCACTGACGCAAGTCGCGCCACCGCCCATCCCTGGGGGGCTACTGGCACCTGAGCCACCGCCATTGTTCGTATTGATCGCCATGTACAGGACGCCGTTGTAAAGAATGTCCAACCGCGAGTTAACCGGGCCGCCACCACCGCCGTGCTGCATCGAAAACGACACCAGAGCGCCAGGCTTCGCATTGGTGACTAAGACTGTTGCGGCCTGCGTGCCCAGGTTGTCGATTGTTGTGCCGATGTTTCCAGCCGCGCCGTTGTAGCCCCAACCTGCTCCCATGGTCCATCCACCCGAACCGAGTGGGAAGTCGCCGTTGACAACAGCAGGGGTACATGCTGCGATCGCTGACTGCGCCAACAGCACACTGCTCAACAGCCCGGCCGCTGCACGCAGTGCAGTTCTTGGGACTTGTCTTCCGATGCGATGAATCAGATCTGACACCATGGACTTACGGTCACTTTTGCTCGTCATGTTGTTTTTCAATGTCGACTCGTCGGCTCTGGCGGTTGCCCACTCTGCTGTTTTTCCTGACCGAGAACTTCGATCTCGACCCGACGGTTCTGCGCCCGGCCCTGCGCCGTTGCATTCGATGCGATGGGCTCTTTCTCACCTTTGCCTTCGCTGCGTATGCGCGCAGCGTCCACACCATGGGCAATGAGGTAGGCGCGCACGGCGTTGGCGCGCTGCTCGCTGAGGCTCTGGTTGAAGTCCTGGGAACCCGCCGAATCGGTGTGTCCGATAGTGATCACCACGTCGTAGTCGGTGGCCTTGATCTGCGAGGCCAGCGCGTGGAGAGCCTGCTGCGATTCAGCCTTGATCGCCGACTTGCCGAAGTCGAACAGCGTCTCGGCCTGCAGCGTGGTCTTGGCCGGCAACGCAAGCGTCAACGGTGCCGGCGCGATCACCGGCATGGCGCGGGCCGCTTCGTTGGCCGCGGTAATGGCATCCACAGGCTTGGCCGCTGCCGGCTCCCCGCCCGCCGACGCAAAGCCCAGCCCCGTCTCGTCGAACTTGAAGCGCAGTCGTACATAAGCGCCTTTGCTCGTGTACTCGTTGGCGGTCAGATCGCGGTCTTTCAGTCCGACGACGTTGTAGCCGGCCGACACCCACGTGTTCTTGTACGCCTGGTACCCCACCTCGACGCCGGCGGTCTTTTGAAGTCCGCCGCCCTTGCCGTACAACACGCCCGCCTGCACGCCGACGTCCCAGTCAGGGGTCAGGTCCTTGGTCCAACGTCCCTGCATCAGGTGCGCCCAGTAGGTGCTGGCAAGCACCCCGTCGTCGGCGCGGCTGACCTTGGCGGCGTAGCGCGCGGTGATGACGGTGCCGCGTTCAGGATTGAAGTTCAGATGGGCTGAAACGATGTCGGCACTAGTGGTACCCGGCAGGTTGGCATTGCCGAAGTCGCTGCCAAAAGCGCTGCCGCCGCTGAGGGCGCCGGCCGAGTTGCCGCCGCCCACGATCTTCTCGGAGCGATGCTCGTAGCGCGCCAGTGCGTTCCATGTGTCGGTGTCCACCGGGCGATAGGCCAGGCCCAGCTGGTGGCGCTGCAAGTGGCGCTCGTTGCCGGCGTTGGCGCCCTGCCCCTCACTGTCGCTGATCACGCTGCGAGCCAGCAGGCTCACCGCCGGGCTGAGCTTGTAGCCGGCGCCCGCACTGAAGAGGCGCGTGTTGGCGTCGTCACCGTTGCGCGCTTCGAGTACACCGCTGGCCTTGAAGGCGCCATTGCTGTATTCGGCACCGCCCGTGATGGCGGTGGATTCGCCCAGGCCGGTGGACGTGTAGCCGTTGCCGCTGTTCACGCTGTTGCTGGCACCGCTCAAGCTGCGGGTATGTTCAACCCCGGCCGTCAGGCGCAGATGATCGGTCACCTTGAAGGTGTTGCGCACACCCAAAGCGGCTTGCGCCGATCGGCCGTCGATGCTGTCCGCCAAGCGGTACTCGTTGTACACACGGCCGCCCTCCATGTAGGCGCTCTCGATGCCGACGATGCCCACGTTGTGGGTCTGCGTGCTGGTCGCGTCATAGGGCCCGTTCAGCGACGAGACCAGTTCATAGCGGGCGTAGGCGCGCGTCTTGTCGGTGATCGCGTAATTGCCACCGACCGCAACCGTATGGCGACTGCCGTCTTTCACGTCTTGCTCGCCTTCGACGAACACCTGTGCCTGTGGCAGACCGGGCACCGCCGATGAGAGGCGCGCGCGCACCGTGGTGAGGCTCTCGTTCTGCGTGCTGGCGGAAGTGGCTGCCGAGCCGAGTGCGGTCACGTTGCCGGCACCGACGCTGCCGCCGAGCTGGCCGTTGTAGGTGGAGATCTGCCCGTAGTCGAAGCCCGAGCTGGAGCCGAGGCCCGTCGTGCTTTGCCCCTGTCGCAGACCGACCTCTGCCACGAGCGTGTCGCTCAGTTTCTTCTGTGCGCTCACCGTCGCACCCTTGGTGCCGCCAGTCAGCAGTGCGTCTTTGCTGTAGAGCGCTTCAGCGCGCACAGCAGTGGTTGGATCGACCCTGTATTCAGCGCGGGCGGAGACTTCGGTGCGTCCGGCCATGATGGAGGCGCCGGGGTTGTCGAAACCTTCGCTGGTCTTGCTGGCCAACGCAACGACGGCGAGTTTTTCGTCCTGATAGCGCGCTTCGACCCGGCCTGCGTTCCCCTTGCCCTTTGCGTCGGATTCGGTATGGACAAGCTCGGCCGCCACGGTCGTGTTGTCGCCGATACGGGCAATGCCGGTCACGGCCTCGAGCTTGCGTTTGTTTTGCGGGTTCTGGTCGGTGCTGGCGACCACGCCGAGCTGCACGCGCTCACTCACCTTGACCTGGACATCGGTGCCGGCCACGGTGAACTTGGGCCCGCCGCTGTCGACCTCATAGGTGACGCGGATCGACTGCGGGTTCAGGTTCGCATCGACCGAAGAGATCGGATGCGTGAACAGAATGCGGCGCGTCAACGGCTCGACCGTGTAGTCGACAAAGCGCGCCACCGGCGTGCGCAGCAGCACGATGTTCGGCTGGTTGCGGTCGCGCACCATGACTTCGATCTGTTCGCTGTTGTCGACGAAATCACCGCCCGTGGCGCTCAGGTAATAAGGACCCGAGGTACCGACGGCGCGAAACTCTTCGACTTGCTGGACCTGCGCGGTCCGGCTCACATAGCTGGTGGCGCGCACCGTGTCGTCCTCGTACACGTGCTTCATGCCGGTGAGCGAACGATTGCTCTGGCTCAGGTTTCGCACTTCAGTGCTGCTGGCCGTTGTGAAGTCGCCGTACAGCAGGTAGCTGCGATTTTTGTCGATGCGCACATAGAGCTTCTGCGTGCTTTGCGCGTCGAAACCTTTAACAGCCGAATCGCCATAGACCGGATAGAACTCGTCTGGACGGATGTCGCGGAACAAGCGGTCTTTTTGTGTTTTGTCGGAATCGAAAGACGCGGTCAGTAGGTAGTCGCCCTTGACGGTGCCCTTGAAGAAGAACGCGGCACGGCCGGAGGCGCGCTTGTCGCCACTCTGGTCTTTCAAACCCGTCAGCTCGGCCTCGAAGGCGGCGCCTGCGGGCATCGCGCCCAGAGTCAAACCGCCGCGCTTGGTGAAGTCGAGCACGCCTTCGACGATGCCGACACCGATCATCGGACGCATCTCGGGCAACAGGGCCAGCCGCACCTCCTTGACGAGGTCGGCTGCCGTGACGCGGATGCGCGCATCACCCGGCTCGCCGGGCGGCAGCAGACGGAACTCCGCCGTGCCGCCTTCCATGAACACCTGCGTGCCGGGTTCGGCCGGGTTCAGGTCTTCGTCCAGCCAGCGGCCGCGGTCGCTTTCGAGCGTGAGCTGGGTTCGGGCCGTGACCGCGACGCCGGCTGCATCGACCAGGCGCACTTTGACGATGACGGGCGTACGCAGGTCGGCGCGTGCCACTTCGGGTAGATCGATCTGGATGGCTGCAAGCTTGTCGGGCGCGACGATGCTGATTTGCGCTGGCTCACCATGGGCGTTACCAAAATCGTCCATCGCCTCGACCTTCAAGAGGTTGACACCTGGCTTGAGCAGCACGCCGATGTATTCCCAGGCACTGATCTTCTTGGCGGCGAGTTGCGTCTTCTTGCCTACGCGCTTGCCGTCGATCGCGGTGCCGTTAACGGTCAAGCGCAGAGACACGTTCAATTCGCCTTTGACCCGCACGTTGATCGACTGGCTGGGAACGGTATCGCCGTCCTTCAGGCCGATGAAGCCGAGTGCGTTGCTGTCGATTTGCGGCAGCAGCACTTCGAGGTCGATGGCGCCCGGCACGGCCTGCACCAGCAGCGGCTGGCTCCGCGGCTCCAGCATGGCACCGGTGGTGTCGATCGGTCGATCGGCAAAAGCGCCCACGCCGGTGGCACGGCTGCTGATGGTCGACGAAGGCAGGCCGTTGGTCGGCAAGCCATTCAGCGCGCTGAAGAGGCTGCCAGCCGGCGTCGATGCCGCGGCGCCCGCCGTTCCCAGCGTGCCACCGCCCGTGCCGCCCCCGGCACTCACGAAGGTGCTGGCCTTGCCGGTGGGCACAGGCAGCGCGATCAGCGGCGCGGAAGTGGCCTGCACGGTGCCTGAACTACCGCCCGCGAGCGACTGCCCACTGGCCGGCAGCGAGCGCGTATCGCCCACCGGAATGATCTTGCCCTCGGGGTCCAGACGCAGTCGGACCTGCGCTTCGGCTTCGGTGTCGGGCAGTGCCGCAATGGCGGCGCGACGGGCGGCCACCTCGTCGATCACGCCCCTGTCTTCGCAGTTGGTGATGATGAAGTTGGCTTTGTGGAACTCGCCCTTCTTCAAGTCGACGAAGCGGCTTTCTGGTGTGCCCGCGTTGCGGTTGTCGAGCACTTCGAGCCGCGCACCGCGAGGCAAGGTGGTCTGGTCCAGCCGGAGCACATGCGTGATCGGCTTCAAGCCATACAGGCTCCACTTGCCTTCCACATCGGTCACGACGTTGGTCCCGTTTTCCAGGTACAGACGGACGCCGGGCACGCCTAGTTCTTCGAGACCCTCTTGCTTGCCGTCGCGCTTGCAATCCAGATACACCTTGCCAAAGGCGAATGCGTCGTCCGAGAAAACGCCGCCGGTGACGCGCACGGTCCAACTGGCCAGGTTCGAAGTGATCGGACCGGAGAAGGCACGCGCCCGGTTGATGGCATCGCCATTGGTGGGCGCACCGACCCCGATGCGCACGCGATACCGCACCATGGCCGATTGGTCCACGCCGAGCGCCAACGCTGGAAAGCTGAAGCGGAGCGAAGGCCCCGCGCCCCCTGCCGGGTTGGCCGACACGGCACCGTTCAGCCGCGCGCTGTTGGCCACGAAAGCAAAGCCGGGTGGCAGGCTGTCGCTGAAGTTCACCCCAGTGATAGGAAAGCCCGTCTTGTTGGTAACGGTCAGCGCGTAGTCGATGAAGTCGCCGAACTCGGCCTGGCGCTTGCTGCCGTCCTTGCGCAGCAGCAGGCCCAGCACGTTGCCGGGGTCCAGCGGAATGTGGTTGTGCACCACGTCGCAGGCCGTCCCGTCAGGATTGACACCGGACACGACCGCAAAAAAGTAGGTCGTCGGATCGGCAGATTGCGGCGCCGCGCTGTTGGGCACGATGGCGCCGCAACTCGTATATCTGCCGGGCGTCGGTGGAATGAGCACCGACGGGTAGACATAGCCACTGCCCGCCGGAGGTGTCACGGAAAGGCCGTAGGTGCACAAGCCGGTGATGGGTGGCGACTGCAGGTAGAACTGGTAGGCGCCATCGGCCCCCGTCGTCATCGACAAACTGCCGCTGGCGTTGAAGGTGTACGTGCCTGAATCGGCGCCCGAGATTTCAGCGGTGGTGATGGGCGTGACAGGGCCGCTATTGCATGACTGACGCGTGTAGGTAACGAGTGCGCCGGCCACCGGCTGGCGCGTGACCGCGTTGTAAACGGTGCCCTGCGGGTCGATTAGAAGCGACTGCACCGAATTCGAGGTCGCCGCGACCAGCATGGCCGGCGTGACGTTGATCGTGTTTTGCTCGAACGCGGCCGCCCATGCCTTGTTGATTACTGTCACGCGGTTGCCGATGGCAATAGCCTTTACGGTGACGCGCACCGTGAAGACGATCTGCTCGCTCTGGCCGGGTGCCAGGGCGCGACTGCCATCGGTCGTGCTCAGTGCCGCTTCAGTGGGCAGGCTGAAAGGGTCCGCGCTGTTGATCTGGGTGCGGTTGCAGGTTGCCCGGCCAGTGAAATTGGCCGCCGGATTCAGCAACCCATTGGCTGTCTTGGGCGCACCCATCAGCGCCCAGGAAGCGATCAAGCCTTCCGGCTTGTCCATGTCGAATGTGCAGTTGAGGTTGTCGATGACGCGCACGTTCGGTGCAGCGGCGACGCCGGTATTGGTGATCTTCAGCGTGTAGTCGATGTCGAATACGCCGGAAGCGACACGACGTGGCAGCGACGCGCTCTTCACCAGCGACAACGAAGGCAGCTGCGTCGACACCGGTGTCGGCGAACTGTTGTTGTTCGGGTTGCCGTCGCCATCAGGATCCGGGTCGGCACCGTCGACGGAGTCGTCGAAGATCGTCGGAGATCCGCCGGCAGCCAGTGCACTCGATACCTTGACGCTGTTGTAGAGCGTGCCCGCGCGGCCGGTGAAATTGACGCGTACGTCGAACTGCACGCTCACCTGCGCGCCGACCGGCAACACGGCACCGGGGGACAGCAGGTTGGACGCGGTCGCCGTACCGGAGAAGCTCGTATTGGCGACAGCGAGCGTGCCGCTCACGTTGTTGCCTTGATTGCCACCGATCGACACCGACCCGGGCACGATGGCGTACTGGTTGGCCGCCGGAACAGCCGCGGCGGTGAAGGTGCCGAACTGGCTGGCGCCGAGGCCTTCGAGCACGTCGGGCGCCAGCACATCGTAGAGCGGCACGGTGCCGTAGTTACGGATGTTGACGCTGAAACGCACTGTAGCGGTGCCATCGAGTTGACCGTCAGCGCCACGATTGACCTTGGGCGAAGAAGCCGCCTTGGCGACGCCGATGCGTGCCTGCATGGACGCGATGACGACCGTGTTGGACGTCGCTGCCGTCGGGCTTATCGCATCGTTGTAGTAACTCTGCGCGGTGTTGCGGATGTCGCCTGTCAGGCTGGCGTTGACCTTGACGCCGAACTGCATGACGAAGGACGCGTTGCGCACCACCGGCGTCGCAATACCGATGGCAACTTCGATAGCAGAGGCGTCTTCGGCCGTGCGATAGCTGAACGGTGCGTCACCCGACAATCGGTAGAGCTTGGTTGAGTTCGCCGCGGCGCTTTGCAGCGAGCCGACGATGTACTGCGTACCGGCGGGCACCAGGTCGCGCACCAAGACCAGCGCGGTGGGTGCACCGTTGACGAGCACGGGCGTATTGGTGGGCGCCGCGACACTGCTGGGCTGCGCATCTTGCGAACCGATGTTCGCGCCCGATACGGCGAAGTCGATCCGGGTCGTACCCGGAATCACCAACCCAGGATAGGCCGCGCTCTTGGTGATCGAGATGACCGCCACGTTGCCGACCGTTACGACGTCGTGGTTGACGGCGCTCAGCCTTTGCAGCGTTGTGGTGACCACCAGTGCGAGACATGCATTGCCGACACCGACCGTAGGCACGGTGCCTTGAACCAGAAGCGCAACTGTCTGGCCGGGCTGCAAGAGAAGTGCACCGGTGCTGTTCAGCGCGATGACCGGATCGCTGCTGTCGACGACGCCGTTGTTGTTGCTGTCGCGCACGATGCGCAGCGAAGACAGGTCGAGCGTGTCCGGGGTACAACCCACGCCGTCGTTGCTTAAGTTGAGCGCGTAGCTGGACGCCACATTGCCGGTGTTGGTGAGCAGGTGGCTCAGCGTGACAACAGCTGCGGGAGGTCGTGTGACCGACTGGTCTTGTGTCAGCGTCAATGCCTCCACCGACAGCACGGTAGCAATAACGGCATTGGAAGAAATGGTCTCGGTCTGTGCAAACCCGGTCGGCACATAGGTGCCGGTAGCGACGTTGCGAATGACGGCGCCGCCCGGTGCCGGCGCCGCCTGCACCAACGCACTGCCGATCAGCAGTGCAGCGCCGGCAATGAGCGCTGCACCGACCTTGCGCCATCGCAACGAGCTGCAGTTCGCCTTGTCAAAATGGAAATACACGCTATCGACCTTCCGCAGTCCGACGCTTGCGCGGAGACTTTCAATATTTGGAAACTTTTTCCGCTGTGGCTTGGGCGTGCTTGTGGCGTTGAGCCCGTTCAAGCCGCAGAGGAAAAAGGCGAAACACCTCCGCCGAGGTGGTGCTTCGCAAAAAAGTCCGGCGGGCTGGAGACCCGCCGGACGTCAGACGCAGATCAGAAATTGACCTTGACGTTGAACATCAGCGTGGCGCTGCCGCCGGGCTGGACGGTGGTGGCCGGGCCACAGCTCACCGTCGAGGCGGTCGATGCGTAGTTCGCATTGACAAGCACCGGGGTCGTGTTGACGGAGCTGCACCGCGTACCCGGTTGCGTGGCACCGGTGAGGCTGGTGTAGGCCGGCACTGCGTCGTTGATCGACATCTGCGTGACCGGGGCTGCACCCTGGTTGGTCGCGACGATCTTGTAGACGATGCATTCGCCTGGCTTGGCAACCAGGGCAGTGGCTGCAACTGGCGTGACCAAACCGGTGCAAGCCGTGTCGAGCGCTTGCAGCTTGTCAAGGCGCATCTGGCCGGTCACGACGGTGCTCAGGTCGGTAGCCGATGGCGTACCGCAGGAGGTTGCGCCAGCCGGGAATGTCACCGTCACGGTGGCCGTGTCGGTCGCGCCTGCTGTGGCGCCGCCCGGTGCGAACACCTTGACCAGCAGCTTTTGCGTGCCACTTGCCAACAGCGGGCCGGCAATGGAGCCCGAGATCAGCGTGTCACCAGCATCGATCATGCCGTCACCGTTGTTGTCGATGTACAGCGCGGTCGTCCAACCGGCGCTGACGTCTGCAGGCGGCAGGGCTGCAGCAACCGTGTACGGTCCTGCGCAGCTCTGGGCACCGGTGTTGGTCAGCGTGTGGGCATACACAACGGAGCCGCCAGGAGCGACTTGACCATTGTTGTTTGGCGTCAGCGTGGCGCTGTACGTTGCAGCGATGGTTACCGTCACGGCGTCCGTCTTGGTGTCCATGGCGATGGCGCCCGTCGACGTTGCGAGGGTCGAGCGAATCTGGAAGTAGATGAACTGCGCGGTCACTGCCACTTGCGATGCGGGCGGCGTCACGCAGGCTTCGACTTGCATCTGGCCACCGTTGGCCGGCACGGCAACCGTGGTGATGGTCGCAACCGTGGCACAGGTGCCTCCGGACGCCACGAACTTGACCGTCCATCCAGCGGGCAGGCTGCCTGGGAAGGACGTCGTCTGGCTCGCAGCAAGGCTGTAGGTGTTGGCAACCGTGTCGTTGTTCTTTACGAACAACGCGAAGACCGTGCCGGTACCGGCAGCGGTGCTGTTGGTCGTCGTAGGGCTGGGGCTTGGGCCCGTACCGACGTCGCCGTTGCTGGTCGTGCCGGCAATGCCGTTGCCGCTGGTGGTATTGGTCAGGTCGACCAGCACGCCGACGATGGCGGTGATGGTGTCGCGCGTCGTTTCAGACTTCGTGCTGTCGCCAGCCGAAGTACCCGTCACGATGGCGCTGAACGGACCGGCGGGTATGACTGCTGGCGAAGGCAACGTGGCCGCAACCACGATCGTCGCACTCAAGCCGGACGCGATCGGACCCGTGTCCACGACGCCATCGCTGTTGTTGTCGATCAACGGCGTCAGGCCGTCGGCGGCGAAGAACTTGAAGGTCGTGCCCGCAGGGAAGCTACCCAAGGCGGCCGTCAGATTGACGATGTCGCTCGAGTTGCCGGTGTTGAACACCGTCTGCGTGAACTTCACCGTGCTGCCGGCAACGGCGTTTGCCAGGGTGGTGGTGTCGTTGGCGGTTGCATTGGGCACGCCAGCGCTGGTGTCGATCGCTGTCGTTGAGCTACCGGCAGCAGAACCCAGGACGATGCCGAAGGTGCCCGTGACGGTGAACGGCGACGGGTTGGTCGGCGAAGTCACACCGATCGGGCTGGTCGAGGTCGAACCTGCCGCGTCGATTGGGTTGTACGTCGCCGTGTTGGTGGTGGTCGACGTGCCGATGGCGGCCGTGCTGTTCACCATCACCACGAAGCTGATCGTCTGCGAAACGTTGGCGCCCAACGAACTCACCACGGCGGTCACGACGTTGCCAGATGCCTGGAAGTCGATGCCAGTCGAGTCACCCAGGGCTGCGTCGGTCAGGGCGACGCCAGGAGCATTGCTCCAGACGGCAGACCCAGGAACGTACGTGAAGCCTGCAGGCAAGGTGTCCTTGATCGCGAACATGCCGGCAGCAGCGCCAGTGTTGCTGAAATTCAAGGTGTACACGGTGTACACGCAACCGGTGGCCGGTGCCGAAGCCCCTGCAACCGTCGCCGCGCAGCTCGCCGCCGAACGGGGGCCGCTGGCCGATGCCGTAGGCCACACGCCGCTATTGGCCGACCATGGAACAGCCGGGACGTTCAAGCCCTTCGTGGAGTTGAAAGCCGCACCGGTCGTGAGGTTCACGTGGTCGACGTCGGCCGCCGACGTATTGCCAACGGCGTAAAGCGCCGTGGTCGTCGGTGTGGCAGTGATCGTGGCCGAGACAGGCGATGTGAACGTCGAGGACGTCGCGCTGCCTGGAATCGAATAAGCCACCACGAACTGGAACACGCCGTTGTTGCCGGCGACTGTCTGTGCGGTGACGTTACAGGCGGCAGTGGGCACGGCCGTACACAACGGTGTCGTGCTGTCCGGCAAACCGTCGCCATTGACATCGGCAAAGACCTGGACCTGCGTGAAGCCGTTCGGGCTCGCAGGTGCGGCGATCGACAGGCTGAAAGTGTCGGTGCCGTTACCGGTGTTGGTCAGGACGTGAGGCGCATAGACGGTCGAACCTGCCGCGCCGGTCTTGGTGTTGATGACGGTCGTGGTCACCGATGAAACGGTGTCCAGCGTGAAGGAGCCGACTTGCTGAACCGTGGTCTGCACCAGGTTAGAGGTCGCCAGTTGACTGGCTCCATTCGGATCGAGGTACGTGGCCGAGGCCTGGTTCCCGATGATGGTGTTGGCGGGCGGCGCTGCGGCCATGACTCCGGAACTTCCAAACAGGAAGCCCAGCGTCAGGATTGCGGCGCCAGCCCATGTCTTGCGCGGCTGGAAGCCTGCGCGACGGGTTGGCAAATTGGAAAGCACTTGATTTCTCCTGGGGATGATCAAAAAGGGAACAAAAAAACCCGGCCGATGCTTCTTCGTGGGGAAAAAGCAATGACCGGGGTGCACGTCAAACAGAAATAGGGAAATGGGGAGAAATCGCGTGGGCGTCGCTGGGCGTCGGCAATCAGCGCGGCGTGGCGTTGGCAGCAGGCTGCACGACCACCGGGGGAGCCTGCGGCGCGGCTGCGGACGTCTTCGGCGCGGGCGGCACGACGATCTGCACCTTCGCGCGGGCCGACACGGCAGTCACGCCATTGGCAGGCAACTGCCCCAGCGTCCAGCGCAACGACCGGTAGTCACCGTACGCAACCGGTTCGGTCTTGCCAGCCACAGTGTGGGTAAGAGGTTCGGCGGCGAAGACGCCATCCTTGGCAGCAGCCTTGACCAGCGTGGCGCCGGGTTTGGCGCTTTTTGGCAGGTACTCGAGGCCTTCTGGAATCGGCAGGTTTGCGACCAGTCCGGTCACGGCTTTGCCGGTGTTGTTGGTGTAGGTCGCCTTGTATTCGACGATGTCACCAGGCTTGACCGAAGCTGCGTCTTGCAACTGTTCGGTGCCGTCGGCGGCCTTGACCACCTTCGACTGCGTCAGCACGACAGCGACGACTTTTTTCTCAGCAAGGGCTGCAGCGTCTTTGGCAACGACAGTCTGTGCGAATGCCGGCACAGCCATGAAAGTCATCAGCACGACGCCGGCGTTGATTCGAGCAGCCAGACGCGCAAGGATTTTTCCTGCGGGTCGACGAGTGCCGGCAGACAAGTTGGTAATTGACATGAAAACTCCAGTTCAAAGGTCAGTTAAAAGGGATAAAGACAATTCATTAACAATTGCAGTGAATTGATAATTCGGAAAAAGCTTTTCGCTCATGGGCTCCGAATGCCGCGAACTTTATTTGTAAACGTCAAAAACGAAGGTGAACAAAATCACGAAATCACACGGTTACGACAGTATTTACTTTATTAATTTCTTAATTACATTTAATTCACTTTTGTAAAATATGAAGAAACTTTTGTATTCAATATTTATGAAACCTATTGATGTAGCAAAGTGTGTTTTTGATTGTTCATGCAACGTTTTAGACGTACCAATCCACCACAAAAACGGATGGGTGTGCGCAAACAACAACTTCCGAAGTAATCGGATGAGCAAGGCGTTCGTCAGGTCGTCCTGCGAAGCCGCCCGCATTTGCAAAAAGAGTCAGCAGTGGCTATTTGCCGACGCTGAAATAGTGAGCGAGGCAGGTTTGCCGGCGAGTGGGCACGTTGGCGCGCAGTGGCCCATTCAACCGGGACCGCGCGGCAATCAATAGAAGAGATTCACCACGCGAAGATGTCGATTCATTGCCGAAGGCACATCAATTGCGGGGAATTCGATATGTTCGATGCGCAGCCGGACGGTTGCATCCGTGGCTTCGATGAAAGCCAGGGTGAACTTATATAGCCGACAGCAGCGCCTGCAAACTTGCCGGTGGCAACACCGCCATGCGCAGGTAACCGGGCAACCCGAACGAGGTGCAGTCGCGCAACTTGACTCCGGAGGAGCGCAATCGTGTAAGCAAGGGTGTCAGCGGCACACGGGGTTCGACGCAGAAGAAATTAGCATCACTGGACAGGAGCCGCCAGTCCGTCGCGTCCTGAAGCAATTCCCGTTGCACGGTCTTCCACACTTTCAGCGTGTGTCGGCTCTCTGCGAGCCACGCCTGGGTGTCCGCATGCGTCCAGCAGTCCAGCAGCGCGGCGCCGTGGGCGCCGACCGGCCACGACGGCGCGAGTGCATCCACACGCTCACGCAAGCGTTGGGCGCCCGTCGCAGGCGCGATGCCGTAGGCCGCGCGGATGCCGGTGCATCCGAGCGCCTTGTTCGGCGTCCACAGTTGCCATATGCGGTCACGCTGTGCTTCGGTCAGCGCGGGATCGCCTGTCAGTCGGAGGGGCGCATAGGCGAAGTCGACGATGACCGGTACGGCCCGCGCCTCCATCGCATCGAGCAGTGCAGGTAGTTGGGTCGGGGTTTGCCCGAGCGGACTCGACGGATCGCAAGACCACGCCAGGTCGACGACGCTCCAGTCAGATGGCTCGCGCACGATATCGAAAGACCAGCCCCGCGCGGCGCGGGCGTAGTCGCCGTAACTGTGTGCCGGGAGCGAGACGCATCGGCCACCGCCCTGCGCCACGGCAGCTGTGATGCGGTGGATGAATTCGCTCGCGCTCGCCGCGATCACGATGCGCGCTGAATCGACGCCGTGAAACGCAGCGAGTCGCTCGCGCAACCTGGTCGAGCGCGGGTCGGGATAGCGGCTCGCATCGACCGACCGCAGCGCCTTCAGTACGGTCGGACAGGGACCGCAGCCATTGCCGTTGCTGGAAAAGTCGTGCGGTACGGCACCGGCAGCATCGGGGCCACCGTGCTCGTCCGATGAGTCGTTCACCACGCCAGCGCGGTGGCGGCAGCGACGGCTGCCACCGCCAGCACGACCCGGTGGCCGAGTACCACGGCGCGCGCCGTGTCGGCCGCAACCGGTGGCCGCGCCGTCGCGTTGAGCGCGTACACACCCGGCTTACCGAGCCGCACCCCGAGCGCCAAAGCCATGGCGGCCATGGGCCAGCCGCTGTTCGGCGACGGCGTTCGGGGCGCCTCGCGGCGCATTTCGCACCAGGCCCGAAGCGATGCGTGCGACAGGTGCACCGACACCATCAGCAGCACTGCAGTGATGCGGGCCGGCACCCACGACAGCACGTCATCTGCCCGCGCCGCCCACTTGCCGGCCCATGTCCAGTCGCGCCCGCCACGTGTGCCGCGGTAGCCCCACATCGCATCGGCGGTGTTCGCAAAGCGATAGACGGCGGCGCCGGGCAGACCGAACAACATGAACCAGAAGATCGGCGCGACCACCGAATCATTGAGATTCTCGGCCAGCGATTCGATGGCGCTTTCGCGCACTTCGCTTTCGGTCAGTGCGGCGACGTCGCGACTGACCAGCCTTGCGAGTTGCGCGCGCCCCGCGTCGAGCGACGCACCCAGGGCAACCTCCACCGCGACGACTTCGCGATGCAACATGCGCCATGAGAGCAGCGGCTTGAGCAGCAACGCCAACGACGCGATGGTCGCCCACGCGGGCAGTTCGAGCAGCGACCTCTGCAGCACGACGGCAACGACGAAGACGACGCCGGCGCCACCGCACCACGCCACAGCGCCCGCCGCAAAAGCTGGCGCCGGCGGCGTCGGAATGCACCGCCGGATCCGGTCGAGGTAGTTGCCCATCCACACCACCGGATGCCAGCGCACCGGAGGCTCGCCGAACCAGTGATCGATCGCGAGGGCCAACCAGAGCGCGCCGCTCAAGACGCCCGCGCTGGCGACCCACGGCAACGCGTCGAAGGCAGTCGTCACGCGGCCACTCAGTCCGTGTTGCAGGTACCGACCTGCGGCGCGTCGAACAAGGCCGAGGGCCGACCCCAGCGATCGTCGAAGACCATCGACGACAAGGGCGCGCGTTGCGCCCAACGCTCGCGCTGCAGCATCGGCTCGTCGTAGAAACCATGCACGGGACCCATGCACAGCAAGGCGATGGGCTCCGCGCCTTCCGGCAGACCGAGCAACGCGCCGACCGCGACAGGATCGAACAGCGACACCCACCCCATGCCCATCCCTTCGGCCCGTGCCGCGAGCCACAGGTTCTGGATGGCGCAAGCGGCCGAGGCAAGGTCCATTTGTGGCAAGGTGCGGCGGCCGAACACATGGCGCTCGCGTCCGTCGGTGAGCGTTACGGCCAGCACTTCGGCTGCTTCGAGCAAGCCCTCCACCTTGAGCCGCATGAACGCGTCTTCGCGCTCGCCGAGCGCCTGCGCCGTCTGCACGCGCTCCTGCTCGACAAGGCCGTGAAGTCGCTGGCGCAGCGCTGCATCGCGGATGCGGATGAATCGCCACGGCTGCATGAAGCCGACGCTGGGCGCGTGGTGCGCAGCGTCGAGCAGCCGGCGCAACAACGCGGGGGCCACCTCGCCGCCGGCAAAGTGCCGCATGTCGCGACGCTCATGGATGGCGCGGTACACGGCGCGCTGATCGGCTGCTGCGAAGGCGTCTGGCGTCGGCTGCGACATGGTCAGTCCTCGATGCCGCGTTGCGTCGGGATGCCGGCGGTGAACGCGTGCTTGACCATCTGCATCTCCGTGACCGTATCGGCGAGTTCGATCAACTCCGGCGGGCAGCGCCGACCGGTGAGCACGACGTGCACCTGCTTGGGCCTTTCGCGCAACGTCACCAGCACGTCGTCGAGCGGCAACCAGCCGCAGATGAGCGGGCAGGTGATCTCGTCGAGCACCACCAAGAAATAGTCGCCCGACAGGATCGACGTCTTGGCCTTCAACCAGCCATCGCGCGCAAGCTGGCCCGACTGTTCGAGGTCCTGGTCTTTCCCGCTGAAGCCGTCGCCGAGGCCTTCGATCGGGATGCCGAGTTGCTCGAACATGCGGTGTTCACCTGAGAGCGCGCTCGGCGCTTTCAGGAATTGCCAGACCTTCACTGGCTTACCGCGCCCATGCGCGCGCAAGGCGAGACCGAAAGCCGCAGTGCTTTTTCCCTTGCCATCGCCGGTGTTGACGATGACGATGCCGCGGCGCTCCCCTTCGGGCTTTTCATACGGCTTGGCCGAAGGTGGTGTTTCAATTTCCATGAGAGTCGGTCGTGCGCTTGTGCGCTTGTGCGGTTGATTCGGCGGGTTCAGCGAGGCAGAGCGATCCATTGCTCCGCCACGCGGTGGATGCGAATGCGGCGATCGAACACTTCTTCGAGCGCTGCATGGGTCGCGGGATCGCTGCATGCGCCGTGATGCAGCACCCGACCACCCGCCATGACGACAAGCGCATCGGCGGCCAGCGCCATCGAGAGTTCGTGCAGCACGCTCACCACCGTGCGCCCTTCGGCGACGAGCGCGCGCGTGGTCGTCATCCAGTCGGCCTGGTGCGGTGGGTCGAGATTGGCGAGCGGCTCGTCCATGAGCAGCAGTTGCGCTTCGACCGCCAACGCGCGGGCCAACAACACGCGCTGCCGTTCGCCGCCGGAGAGCTGGCCGAGCGGCCGCATGCGCCAGTCCCACGCCTGGGTGCTGCGCAGCGCCCGCTCGACGGCTGCGCGGTCGCGTTCGCTTGGCGCAGCGAGCCAGCGCTGGTGCGGCAGGCGACCGAGCATCGCGACGTCGTAGACCATCAGGTCGTCGGCGCTGCCCTCGCCTGCTCCGCCCTGCCCGAGCCACGAGAGCTGCTGGGCGCGCGTGCGACCCGAAAGTTTTGCCATCGGTTCGCCGAAGAGCTGTACCTCGCCCCGGTGCGGCAGCAGGCCGGCGAGCGCCTTCAGCAGCGTCGACTTGCCGGCGCCGTTCGGTCCGACGATGCTCGTCCATCGGCCCGCCTCGATCGCCAGGTCGATGCCGTGCAGCACTTCCGCGCTCCCGAGCACGGCACTCAACGCTTTGCATTCGACGGCGGCGCGCTTTGTGAGCGTCATGAAAGGCCGCCCCTCGAACTGCGCCGGTGCATGAGCCACAGCAAATACGAGCCGCCGAGCACTCCCGTCAGCACGCCGACGGGCAACTCCTGCGGCGCCACGAGCCAGCGCGCCAGCAGGTCGGCCGCCAGCAGCAGCAGCCCGCCCATCAACGACGACAGCACGATCAACCGCGCGTGCGTGGTCTTGACGGCAGAGCGCACCAAATGCGGCGCGGCGAGGCCGACGAACGCGATCAATCCGGTCTGCGCGACCGCGGCGCCAGTGGCCATCGACAGCACCGCGACCAGCGCCATGCGCATCGCGCCGAGCGGCAAGCCGAGGCTGCGAGCCGTGGCCTCGCCGAGCGCAAGGCCATCGAGCACCGGCGCCAACGCCCATGCGCACACAAGGCACACCACCGCCAACACAGCCATCACCCCGCAAGCGCTCCAGCCGATGAGGCCGGTGCTACCGAGCATGAAGGCCTGAATGGCCTGGAGCAGGTCGGCCGAGGCAATGGTGATGAGATCCTTGGCCGCGCCGAGCACCACGCCGACGATCACGCCGGCCAGCAACAGCCGCAACGTTTGCTGCACGCCGCGCGCCAGCAGCAGCGTGAGCAGCACCGCCAGCACAGCGCCGACGAAGGCCGCACCGGTGAGGCCGAGCCGGACCACCCAATGCGTACTGGCCGGCGAGGCCCCGAACACGACCAGCGCGACGGCCACGCCGAGCGATGCGCCCGAGGCGCTGCCAAGCAGGTAAGGGTCGGCCAACGGATTGCGAAAGAGCCCTTGCGCAACGGCGCCGGCCAGGCCGAGCAAAGCGCCTGCGAGCCACGCACCGAGCGTGCGCGGCAGCCGGATCTCGCGGACGATCTGCAATGCGACCGGATCTCGCCAGGCGGCGACCACACTCTCGAAACCGGTGCTGCCGATGCCGATGCCGACCACCACGAGCACAAGACCCAACGCGAGCAGAACAACGCCCAGCGTGAGGGCGCGGCGGTGCTGATCGACTTGAGTGATGCTCATCGTTGTTGCGTCATTTCGACGGGTCCACGATGCACTGCGCCATCAAACGGGCTGCCTCGCCCATGCGCGGGCCGGGCCGCACCAGCACGTCGGACTGCGCCGCAGTGAAGCGGCAAATGTGCCTGTCGCGCACGGCACGAATCAGCGACCAGCCGGGCCGTTGTTCCAGCACTTGCGCGCTGCGCTCGCCGACCATGATGAGGTCCGGATTGGCGCGAACGACGTACTCCGGGTTGAGCTTGGGAAACGGCCCGAGCGCCGCCGGGACGATGTTCTGCACGCCCAGCCGCGTCAGCGTCTCGCCGATGAAAGAGCTTTCACCGGCTGCATACGGCGTGCTTTCGATCTCGAAGTAAACGCGCGTCCGCCTGGCTTCGGGCGGTAGCGACTGCGCCGCAGCCGACACGCTGAAATCGATGGCACGCCACACGCGCTGCGCATCGTCGGCGCCGAGCATCTGGCCGAGCGCATCGAGCACACGCCGCACGCCGGCATGGTTCTTCGGCTCCAGCACCAGCACCTTGAGCCCGAGTTGCTCCAGCCGCTGTGTGACGCGCGACGACTTGGCGAGCAGCACCACGTCGGGCTTGAGCGCGACGATGGCTTCGACGTTCGGGTCGAGGCCACCGCCCACTTGCGGCAACGCGCGCACCAGCTCGGGTGAATTCGAATAGCGATCGACACCGACGAGTCGGCTGCATGCGCCGAGTGCGCAGACCGATTCGGTGAGCGATGGCAGCAGCGCGACGATGCGTTGCGGCGGCTGCGGAAAGTCGACGGCGACGCCGCGTTCGTCGGTGACGACGACGGCATGCGCCGGCAGCGATGCCACAAACATCAGCGCCATCGGCACGCAGATGGTCCAGAGCGCCGTGATGATCTTGTTCATGTCCGTCAAACCGGCCGCGCCGGTGCCTTCAACGTCAGCGGCAAGCCGGCCACCATCAGCGTGACGCGATCGCATGCTGCGGCCATTTCCTGGTTGAGCCGGCCCAACGCATCGACGAAAGCACGCGTTTCACCGCCCAATGGGATGACGCCGAGGCCGATCTCGTTGCCGACCAGCACGATCGGGCCGCGCGCGCCGCGCAAGGCAGCGACGAGCATTGCAATACGCTGGGTCGCGTCGATTGCTAAGGCCATGTCCGCCCCCGGACCGCCCGACGTGTACGGCATGTGGGGCGTGTGGGGCATCAGCAGGTGGGTAAGCCACAGCGTAAGACAGTCGACCACCACCATCGTATCGGCAGCGGAATGCGCAACGATGGCCTCGGCCAGTGCGGAAGACTCTTCGACAGTTGACATCGCTGGCAAGCGAAGAGCGCGGTCCTGCCGGTGTCGCAGGATGCGCGCGCGCATCTCGTCGTCGTGCGCCTGCGCCGTCGCCACCATCACCGCGCGGTGATCGGATGACGCAGCGAGCCAGTCGACCGCCCGCTGCTCGGCGAGTCGCGACTTGCCGCTCCTCTGGCCGCCGAGAATGAACTCGCGCGGCCGGTCTGCGCGTTCGTCGGGGTACGAGGAATGCGGCATCGTCAGCGGCAAGCCATTGCGCAGACCGTCGTCATGGCGTTCAGTGTGGCTGCCACTTGACACCCACATAGACAGCACGGCCCGGAGTTGCGTAGCCATCGACCAGCTGGTAGTTTTTGTCACCCAAGTTGTCGACGCGCGCCAAAAGCGTCACGTCGCGAACAATCTCGGTGCTCGCACTGAGATTGAACAGCGTGTAACCACCGAGCGTCTTTTTGTTGGCCGCATCCGCATAGCGAAAGCCCGAGGCCTGAACTTCGGCACCCAAGGTCCATCCGGCAACACGCCAGTCAGCACCCAGCGTGGCATGCCGACGCGAGCGCAGGGCCAGCAGCTTGTCTGTCTCGGCGTCCTTCGGGTCCTGGAAGTCGAGCGAACCGCGCAGCGTCACGTCGCCGATGTGATGGCTGCCTGCAAGGGTAACGCCCCGCAGCACGGCGCGGGCGGTGTTCGCGTAGCAACCGAAGCCGGAGCTGCACGCGGTCGAGTCATTGTCGAAAGTGATGAGATTTCGCACGCGATTGCGGTAGGCCACGATGCTGCCTGTTGTCGCGGCATCGGCGTATCGCAATCCGATCTCGGCGTTGAGCGAAGTCTCGGGCTGCAGGCCCGCGTTGCCGTATTCGCTGAAGCGCTGGTACAGGGTGGGTGCGCGGAATGCCGTGCCAGCGGAAGCGGTCGCACGCCAGTTCTGCGCAAACGAATAGCCGTAGGCTGCGCTGCCGGTGGTCTTGCCACCGAACTCGCTGTCGTTGTCATGACGCACGTTAAGTTGCAGCGAATGAGCGCCCTGATTGAAACCGTAGCCGAGCGCCAGCGCGTCTTGTGAGCGCTTCCTGAAGATGGTGGTGCTGAAGCTGTCCAGTGCCGGGTTGAAGAGCTTGTCTTCACGACGCTCCAGCGCCGCGGTGAACAGGCTGGCGCCGAGGCGGTACTCGTTTTGGAACAGGTAGTTGCGCAGCTGCGTTTGCGTGATGTAAGCCGACGGCGTCGTTTCGTATCGCGAGTTTGAGTCGGTCACCGAAAGCTTGGTGCTGTAGGCCTCTGTCCACTGCGCCGACCAACTCAGGCCGGCGGTGCGCAAATGGTAGAGGTTGCGGTCGTTCACCGGCTGCTTCGGGTCGTAGCCATAGTTGTCGTAGCCCGAATTGGTTTCGCTTTCGAGCACCGTGGCGTCGATCCGCTGCTGCGCGTTGATCTGGTAGCCGAGTCGCACGTTAGCCGAGCTCGCATGGTAGTAGTCCTTGTCCGGATCATGGCTGGCGACCGATCGCGTGCGTACGTCGAACCCAGCGTTTTCCTGGTACGCCGCGCCGATCGAATAGTCGAAAGCGCCGGCCGAACCACTGACGCCGGCCTGCGATGTACGCAAGCCCTTGCTGCCGAAACCGAAGCCGACATACGGACTGGCAACCCCTTCGCCGCGCCGCGTGAAGAGCTGGATCACGCCGCCAATGGCGTCCGAGCCGTAGACCGCAGCGGCCGGGCCTCGCAGCACTTCAATGCGGTCGATCTGCGCCAGTGGAATGCTTTCCCACGTGGCACCGCCGGTCGACTGCGAATCGACACGCACGCCATCGACATACACAGCCGTGAAACGCGTGTCGGCGCCGCGAAGGAACACGCTGGTTGCGTTGCCGACACCACCGTTGCGCGTGATCTCGACGCCGGGCAAACGTGCCAACACGTCGGCAACGCCGACGGCGCCGCTGCGCTCGATCGTTTCGCGGTCGACGATCGACACATCAGCGACCAATTTAGACAGGGGCTGCGGTACGCGGGTCGCGGTGACCACCGTTTCGCTGAGCGATGGCGGGCTTTGTGCGAGCGCAAGGAGTGGCACTTGCAGCAAGGCGGCAAGCAGGAGAACACTGGTTTTCATTTGAGAGGACCGGATAGCAATGCCCGTCACCGGCTTCCCCGCCGGTGGTTGAGCGTAATGGCCGGCTGCGCGCACCACCCAACGTTGACGCGCGCGGCTTGCCGCTTCGTTGGCCGGTATCCGGGCTGACAGAGTGCTCGACCCGCCTTCCCAGGCGCCTGTTTCAGGGCGCCCAGTGGCTGCTGGGGAAAGTGATGTCGGCGCGTGAACGCCGGCATCGTCTGTTTGACCGTTGCGGGGGCAGCGCAGGTGGCTTCGGTCTTCGTTGTGGTGAAGACCGCGACTCCTGCTTCCCGTTGAACTGCGCCGCGTGAACCACGGCGCGAGCACCAACGGGCCGGATTCTAAATTGAAAGAACTTGCAATCGCGGGAACCTACAATCCAGACCCATGTCCGCCGCCAGTCCCATTGACCAGATCGCCGACCGAGTCGAGCGCCTCCTGGTTCGCCACGAAGAGGTGCAACGCACCAATGCGCTGTTGCAGGAACAGGTCGATGCGCTGACGCGGGAGCGCGACGCGCTCAAATCGCGGCTCGCGGCTGCCCGAACGCGTATCGACGCGCTGCTAGATCGGCTGCCGGCCGACCCACCCTCTCCTGAAGATTCCGCCGCATGAAGCAGATAGAAGTACAGATCATGGGCCAGAGCTACTTGCTCGGCTGCCCCGCAGACGGCGAGTCGCAATTGCGCAGCGCGGTCGACCACGTCGACGCTGCCATGTGCAAGATTCGCGATGCCGGCAAGGTGAAGGCGCGCGACCGCATCGCCGTGCTGGCCTCGCTGAATATCGCATTCGATTTGATTCAGGCGCAGGCCGCATCCGCATCTGCTGCCGAGGTCGCGGTCGCCCCCGTCGCCGCAGCCGCGAGCCCGGTCGCACCGCTCTTGCCGATGGCCACGCCCTCAGATACAGCGAATCACGCCGAGCTGGACGACCCACGCCTGCCGCAACTTTTGCAGCGCCTCGACAATGCCCTCGCGGGCGATGGACATTTGCTCTGATGGCCTACACAGCGAGCGTGGAGCTGGCGTAGACTCTTCCTCGTCTGCGGTGTTGTCGAACTTAATATTTCCTTGTTCCAATGCTCTCCGGAGCCGGGCTTGGTACATCGCTAGGTAGGCGTGATCATCTCGCGTTAGATGAACCCGAAGCCCTGCTGCCCTCGCCCACCTGAACCCTGGTTCAGGATGCGGGTTCGGCTCCATTCGCAGACACCTATTCGAAGCAACGGCCCCGAGATCCTTAGGATCCCGGGGCCGTTTTTTTGGGTGCGGGTCTGTTCTCGAGGTCAGCGCGAGAACAACGCCTTGTGCTGCTCCCGCAGCAGCGCCTTCTGAACCTTGCCCATGGCGTTTCGCGGCAGTTCGGCGACGACGCCTCGACCGATTTTTCGACCTGCACTGCGGTACGCGCGCCGGGCTCCAGATCGAGCGCATCGAGCAGGTTGGCGATCATGGCGCTGGCGCGTTCGAGATCCCGCCACGACCAGAACAAGCCGCGTCAAAAATCGGGAGCGCGTTTGGCGAGAAAGGCGGCAATGCCTTCGCGGTGCTCGGGAGAATCAGCGTAGTCGTACGCGCCCCGCAGCAGGCCCTGAACCTCGCTCGATACCGACTCGTTCAAGGCAGCGAAAGTGCGCTTGTTGAATCGCGCGGCCTGTGGTGCCAGCGCCGCGATTCGCAGCGCATGGTCGCGCGCGGCGACGGGCACCTCCGCGTCGGGCAGTACATGCAGCAAAAAGCCGGCGTCGTACAAGCGTGCGGCGCTGTGCACGCCGGCCGCCAGCAGCATGTCGCGCGCGAGCACGTCACCCATCGAACCGTGTACCAACGCGGCTTCGCGCGGCGCCATCGGGAAGCCCAGCTTGGCGATCGGTGCGCCGAACTTCGCGGAGACGCCTGCGATGCGGATGTCGCAGCAGCTCGCGATCTCCAGGCCGGCGCCCATACAAGCGCCTTCGATCTGCGCGACCAATGGCACGCGGCAGTCGAGCATCGCCTGCAGCGCGGTCCACACCTCGTCCTCGTGGAAAGCGCGGAGCCGCTCGGTGTCGAATCGAAACGACGGGTACTCCGAGATGTCGCCACCCGCGCAAAAGGCGCTGCCGGCACCGCGCACGACGATGCACCGCAAGCCTTCGTCGATGCCGACAACGGCGAACACGTCCCGCAGTTCGCGCCACATGGCACGCGTCATCGCATTCAGCCTGGATGCGTTCGTGAGCGTGACCCATGCGACGCGGCCCTCGCGCTGTAGAGAGACCGAGGCGCTCACCGCAACCGTCATTCGAGCTTGGCCCCCGAGGCTTTCACGACGCCAGCCCAGCGCTTGATTTCGCTGCTGACGAAAGCGCCGTATTGCGGCCCGACCAGGTTCGGAAACTGCGCCATGTCCACGTCCCTCTCCTATGACGTCGTGACCCGTGCCGGCACCGGGCGCCGCGCGGCCCACAACCAGAGGCCGATGCCGAAGAGCACCATCGGCACGCAGAGCCATTGGCCCTGGCTCAGGTTGAGCGCCCGCAGGCCGAGAAAGTCGTCCGGCTCGCGAAAGAACTCGGCGATGAAACGGAAGATGCCGTAGCCGATCAGGAACATCGCCGCCACCTGGCCTTGCTTGCGTTCCTTGCGCGCATAGAGCCACAGCAGCACGAACAGCAGAATGCCTTCGAGCAGGAACTGATACACCTGCGACGGATGCCGCGGGAGCATCGAGCCGCTCTGCGGAAACACCATGCCCCACGGCAGATCGGGGCTGCTGAAGCGGCCCCACAGCTCGCCGTTGATGAAGTTGCCGACGCGCCCCGCCGCCAGCCCCAACGGCACGCACGGCGCGATGAAATCCATCACCTGCCAGAACGGACGTGCCCGCGAATGGGAATACCAGATCATGGAAGCGATGACGCCGAGCATGCCGCCGTGAAAGCTCATCCCACCCTGCCAAACGAAGAAGATTTCGAGCGGATGCGTCAGGTAGTAGCCGGGTTTGTAGAAGAGGCAATAACCCAGCCGGCCGCCGACGATGACACCCATCACACCGAGAAACAGCATGTCCTCGATGTCTTTGCGCGCCCATGCCGCTGCGCTATCGAGCGATCGGTATGGCTCGTGACGCAGGCGCCGCGTCGCCAGAAAAAAGAAGAGCGCGAATGCGGCCAGATAGGTCAGGCCATACCAGTGGATGGCGATCGGTCCGAGCTGGAGGGCAACGGGGTTGATCTGCGGATACATGAGCATGCGGACATTGTGCCGCGCCCTGCCGCCATGTTCGAGTCGGCGTCGGGCGTATCGCTGCGGTCGAACTCAGCCGCCGCCCCGCTGCCGCACGAACGCCACGAAGCGCGCCAGCGCCGCGTTGGTATTTTGCGCAGGCCACACCAGGCTCGTCTCGCAGCCCGGCAACACAGGTGACGACTTGCGCCGCGTTGCGGATGCCAGTTCCTCTGCTTTCCTATAAACCACGCCGGCACGACGGAATTGCGTCACGCTCTGCGGCACCCACGCCACGCCGATGGCGCCCCACACGAGGTTCACGATGGTCTGCATCTGGATCGCCTCTTGCGCGATGGCAGGTGCAAGACCGGCCGCGTGATACAGACCGACGATGGCATCGTGCAGGGAAGGCAGGATGCGCCGCGGAAAGATCACGAGCGGTTGCGCCAGCACGTCGCTCAGCGCTGGTCGATTTACGCGGGCCAGCGGGTGCCGTGCCGGCAACGCGAGCACCAGCGGCTCTTCGGACACCGGCAGGCGCTCCAGCCCCGGCGGTGCGAAGCCTGGCGAATGCAGCATGAGGCCGGCGTCGATGTCGCCGCGCGCAAAGGCTTCGAGCTGCGCATCGCCGGTCGCCTCGACGAGTTCGAGCGCGACCTCCGGGCATAGCGCACGAAATTCACGCACCCAGGCCGGCAGTGTCTCGAAGCCGATGGTCGAAACGAACGCGAGCCGCACACGGCCCACTTCACCTGCGGCAGCAGCCCGAGCACGGGCGGGGAGCGCCTGCGCTCGGGCCAACAGTTCGCGCACGTCCGGCAACAACGTTTCGCCCGCCGGGGTCAGCGCAACGCGGCGTCGCGTTCGGTCGAACAGCATCACGCCGAGGGTCTTCTCGAGCTGCGCGATCGCCTGCGTCACCGGCGGCTGCGTCATGTGCAGTCGCACTGCCGCGCGACCAAAGTGCAGTTCTTCTGCGACAGCGACGAACTGCCGCCAGGCACGCAGATCCACCATGGCTTCTTTCATACGCGCAGCATATCAATGCCTCCAAAAATAGGATTGGAAGCAATCAATCGTTCGGCCGATACTGGGCGTCCCACAAGATCACTCAACGAGAGACACCATGGCCAACGAACCCCTCCAGATCAACCGCCGCAGCGCCAACATCGTCGAAGGCAAAGCGCGCGCGCCCAACCGTTCGATGTTCTATGCCATGGGCTACGAGGAGGCCGACTTCAAGAAGCCGATGGTCGGCGTGGCCAACGGCCACAGCACCATCACACCGTGCAACTCGGGCCTGCAGAAACTGGCCGACGCGGCCATCGAAGGGATCGAGGAAGCCGGCGGCAATGCGCAGGTGTTCGGCACGCCGACCATCAGCGACGGCATGGCGATGGGCACCGAAGGCATGAAGTACTCGCTGGTTAGCCGTGAAGTCATCAGCGACTGCATCGAGACCTGCGTTGGTGGTCAGTGGATGGACGGCGTGCTGGTGGTCGGCGGCTGCGACAAGAACATGCCGGGCGGCATGATGGGCATGCTGCGCGCCAACGTGCCGGCGATCTACGTCTACGGCGGCACCATCCTGCCGGGCCGCTACAAGGGGCAAGACCTGAACATCGTCAGCGTGTTCGAAGCGGTCGGCCAGAACGCCGCCGGCAACATGAGCGACGAAGACCTGCGCGAGATCGAGATGCGCGCCATTCCCGGTCCCGGCTCGTGCGGCGGCATGTACACCGCGAACACGATGTCGAGCGCGTTCGAAGCACTCGGCATGTCGCTGCCCTACTCGTCGACCATGGCCAATCCGCACGACGAAAAGCAGAACTCGGCCAAGGAGTCGGCCAAGGTGCTGATCGAGGCGATCAAGAAAGACCTGAAGCCGCGCGACATCGTGACCAAGAAGGCGATCGAGAACGCAGTGGCTGTGATCATGGCGACCGGTGGCTCGACCAACGCGGTGCTGCACTTCCTGGCGATCGCGCACACGGCCGACGTCGAATGGACCATCGACGACTTCGAGCGCATGCGCAAGAAAGTGCCGGTGCTGTGCGACCTGAAGCCGAGCGGCAAATACCTGGCGGTCGACCTGCACAAGGCCGGTGGCATTCCACAAGTGATGAAGGTGTTGCTGAAGGCCGGCCTGTTGCACGGTGACTGCATCACCATCACCGGCGAGACCATTGCCGAAGTGCTGAAAGACGTGCCTGACGTCCCGCGCGCCGACCAGGACGTGATCCGCCCGATCGACAAGCCGATGTATGCCCAGGGTCACCTCGCCATCCTCAAGGGCAACCTGTCCCCTGAAGGCGCTGTTGCCAAGATCACCGGCCTGAAGAACCCCGTCATCACCGGCCCGGCGCGCGTGTTCGACGACGAACAGTCGGCCTTGGTTGCCATCCTTGCCGGCAAGATCGTCGCTGGCGACGTGATGGTGCTGCGCTACCTCGGCCCCAAGGGCGGACCGGGCATGCCGGAGATGTTGGCCCCGACCGGCGCGCTCATCGGTGCCGGCCTGGGTGAAACTGTCGGACTGATCACCGACGGCCGCTTTTCCGGCGGCACCTGGGGCATGGTCGTGGGCCACGTCGCTCCTGAAGCCTATGCCGGCGGCACCATCGCGTTCGTCGAAGAAGGCGACTCGATCACCATCGACGCGCACAAGCTGGTGCTCGAATTGAACGTGCCCGAAGCCGAGATCGACAAGCGCCGCAAAGCGTGGAAGGCGCCGGCGCCGCGCTACACGCGCGGCGTGCAGGCCAAGTTCGCGTTCAATGCGTCGAGCGCGAGTTCGGGTGCGGTGCTGGACAAGTACTGATCGACGCCAGGCGGTCGCTCGATCGCCCTGCGCTTACTTGCGCCGCTTCTGCGCCGACCGGCTGTTCAACATGCCCAGCGCGCTGCGCTGGCGGTCGATGCGGTTTTGCTTGCGCAGGTTTTCTTTCTCGACGACGCGGCGCTTGGTGTAGCCCGACGCATCGGCGTAGGCCCACCATGCCACCGCGAGCGCGAAGGGAATCAGCACGATCCACCAGCTCCATTGAGCGATGAAGCCGACCTCGAGGTACTTCAACACCGCGCCCAGCACACCGATCAGCAAAAACAACATGGCGCATCCTTCAGGGGGAATCGATCAAGCATTGGGCGCCGGAACACCGGCTGCCTACAATGCCTGTTACCAGAATGTAACCTGCCCTTCGAAGCACGATCCATGAAAAAAGCACTGTTCTCCGTCGTTTGCTGCCTCTTCGTGACGGGCACCGCCATCGCCGATCCGGCTGATTTGGCGTTGGCGACATCGAAGAACTGCATGAGCTGCCACGCGGTCGAGCGCAAGGTACTGGGACCGTCTTTCAAGGACGTGGCCGCCAAATACAAGGACGACAAGGGTGCGGTCGACATGCTGGCGACCAAGATCAAGAGGGGCGGCTCCGGTGTTTGGGGGCCGGTGCCAATGCCGGCGAACACGCAGGTCAGCGATGCCGACGCCCGGAAGCTGGCTGCCTGGGTCCTTTCGGCCAAGTAACCGACAGCGCTGACGGTGCGCCGAATCAGGCGCCCGGCGGTGGCGTGATGATGGTCGCCGAGCGGCGGTCCAGCCGGTCTTCCAGTTGCCCGATGTGTGCAGCCATCGTGTTGTCCGACTGATCTACCCGGGCCAGCACAGCGCGCTCCATATCGGCGGCACGTGTCGCCTGTTTCTGCTCCTGCGCCTCGATGAAGGCCCGCAACTCCGTAAAGCGCGAGGCCTCGGCCTTGTCGGCCAATTCACGCTGCGCTTGCAGCTCTTTGGTGTGGCGACGCGTGTCGAGCATCAACGTGCTCTGCAGATAGAACACGTAGACCAGGAACATCAGCCCGAGCAAGGCGGTCAGCCCCAGCATGATGAGCCCGAGCGGCGCCGTCACCTGCATCACGCCGATCGACATGATCGTCGGCGCCGACAGCCCGCCCCAGTTGAGCGCAGCCAATGCCGCGATCAACACCACTACCAATACCAACGCTCCGGTTCTGACACCCATGATTCACTCCCGATAAACGACCCGTCAGTATGCTTGACCGAGTTGCTCGAGGATCGCGGGATTTTCCAGCGTCGAGGTGTCCTGCGTAATGGCCTCGCCCTTGGCGATGCTGCGCAACAGGCGCCGCATGATCTTGCCGCTGCGCGTCTTGGGCAGGTTGTCGGCAAATCGAATGTCCTTGGGCTTGGCGATCGGTCCGATCTCTTTCGCCACCCACGCTCGCAGTTCGTTGGCGATCTGCTTGGCCTCGTCGCCGGTCGGTCGACCGCGCTTGAGGACGACGAAGGCGCACACCGCCTCGCCCGTCACATCGTCCGGACGGCCGACCACTGCAGCCTCGGCCACGATGTCGGTCTTGGAGACCAGCGCTGATTCGATTTCCATCGTGCCGAGTCGGTGACCCGACACGTTGAGTACGTCGTCGATACGCCCGGTGATGCGAAAGTAGCCGCGATCGGTGCTGCGCACGGCGCCGTCGCCCGCCAGATAAATCGTGCCTCCCATCTCTTCCGGGAAGTAGCTCTTCTTGAAGCGCTCCGGGTCGTTCCAGATGGTGCGGATCATCGAAGGCCACGGCCGCTTGATGACCAGCATGCCACCGGCGCCGTTGGGCAAATCCTTGCCGGTTTCATCGACGATGGCGGCCATGATTCCTGGCAGCGGCAAGGTGCACGAACCCGGCACCAGCGGCGTCGCGCCAGGCAACGGCGTGATCACGTGGCCGCCCGTTTCGGTCTGCCAGAAAGTGTCGACGATCGGACATTTCTCGTGGCCGATGTTCCGGTGGTACCACATCCAAGCCTCCGGATTGATCGGCTCGCCGACCGAACCGAGGATGCGCAGGCTCGACAGATCCCAGTTCTTCGGATGCACCTTTTCGTCGGATTCGGCCGCCTTGATGAGCGAGCGGATAGCCGTTGGTGCGGTGTAGAAAATCGAGACCTTGTGCTTCTCGATCATTTGCCAGAAGCGACCGGCGTGCGGGAACGTCGGCACGCCTTCAAACACCACTTGCGTGGCGCCGGCCGCCAGCGGACCGTAGGCGACGTAGGTGTGGCCGGTGATCCAACCGATGTCGGCCGTGCACCAGAAGACGTCTTCAGGCCGGATATCGAAGGTCCAGTCCATCGTGAGCTTGGCCCACAGCAAATAGCCGCCAGTCGCGTGTTGCACGCCCTTGGGCTTGCCGGTCGAGCCCGAGGTGTAGAGGATGAAGAGCGGGTGTTCGGCATTGACCGGCGTGGCCGGGCAGTCGGTGCTTTGGCCGTGCATCAACTGCTCGAAGGTCTTGTCGCGGCCCACGATCATGTTGCAGGCGGTTTTCGTGCGCTCGTACACCAGCACGTTCTTGATCGACTCGCAGCCGCCGAGCGCAATGCCGTCGTCGACGATTGCCTTCAGCGGCAGTTCCTTGCCGCCGCGCATCTGGTAGTTGGAGGTGATCACCGCCACGGCACCGGCATCGATGATGCGTTCCTGCAGCGCCTTGGCCGAGAAGCCGCCGAACACGACGCTGTGCGTTGCACCGATGCGGGCGCAGGCCTGCATCGCGATGACACCCTCGACCGTCATCGGCATGTAGACGATGACGCGGTCGCCCTTCTGGATGCCTGCTGCCTTCAGCCCGTTGGCAAACTGGCTCACGCGTGCCAGCAACTCCTTGTAAGTGACATGGGTGACCGCCCCGTCGTCGGCTTCGAAGATGACCGCCGTCTTGTTCTCGACAGGCGTGCCCATGTGCTTGTCGAGGCAGTTGGCGCTGGCGTTGAGTTCGCCGTCGCCGAACCATTGATAGAAGGGCGCGTTCGACTCGTCGAGCGTGCGCGTGAAGGGGGTCGTCCAGGTCAGGTTCTCTTTGGCGAGGCGCGTCCAGAAGCCCTCGGGATCGGTCTGGGCTTCCTTGCACAGCGCGTCGTACGCAGCCATGCTGGCGATGCGCGCGCCGTTTTGCGCACGTTCGTCCGGAGGAAAAACACGGTTCTCGACAAGAACCGATTCAATCGTGGATGCGCTGCTCATGGTTGTCTCCTGAACCTGCTTGTAATGACGGGGTCGCCTGTGGCCGGTAATGTCGACGGACGCACTTACGGGCCACTGACGGGTCCATATTAGCCACACGCGACGGCGTAGCAACCCATTTCCGCCCCCTAAAATTGCCTTTTCCACCCTTCACGCCCGATGTCCATTCCCGACCCGCAATTTCCCACACAAGGCAAGGTTTCGCCATTGCGCCCCCTGCCCAAGTTGATCTTCGCGAGCCGCTGGCTGCAATTGCCGCTGTACCTCGGGCTGATCGTCGCTCAGGGCGTGTACGTGGTGCACTTCCTGGTCGAACTGTTGCATCTGGTCGAGGCGGCGTTCGGCAGCCAGACGGCGCTGCAGGCACTGATCAGCAGCATCGGCTACAAGACCGCGGCGCCGATCGTCACGCTCAACGAGACGGTCATCATGCTGGTGGTGCTGGCGCTGATCGACGTGGTCATGATCAGCAACCTGCTCATCATGGTGATCGTGGGCGGCTACGAAACTTTCGTGAGCCGGATGGACCTCGAAGGCCACCGGGACCAGCCCGAGTGGCTGAGCCACGTGAACGCCTCTGTGCTCAAGGTGAAGCTGGCCACCGCCATCATCGGCATCAGCTCGATTCATCTGCTCAAGACCTTCATCAACGCCGACAACTACACCGACCGGGTGCTGATCGCGCAGACGGTGATCCACATCACCTTCCTGATGTCGGCCATGGCGATTGCGTACACCGACAAGCTGATGGCGCGCGCGCCGGGCGAGCACTGACTCAACGCAAATTCCGGGCGCTCCGCCGGGCGCCCCGGCTTGACAGCTCTCAGCGGCCGGTCATGTTTTCAGGAATGACCCAGGCATCGAATTGCTCACCTGTGAGATGCCCTGAAGCCACGGCCGCCTCGCGCAGGCTGCTGCCTTCCTTGTGCGCCTTTTTGGCGATGTAGGCCGCCTTGTCATAGCCGATGTGCGTGTTCAGCGCCGTCACCAGCATCAGCGAGCGTTGCACCAGTTCGGCGATGCGCTCGCGGTTCGGCTCGATGCCGACGGCGCAATGGTCGTTGAAGCTCACCATGCCATCGGCCAGCAGCCGCGCGCTCTGCAGGAAGTTGTGCGCCACCATCGGGCGGAACACGTTGAGCTCGAAGTTGCCCGACGCACCGCCGATGTTGATGGCGACGTCGTTGCCCATCACCTGCGCGGCCAGCATGGTGACCGCCTCACTCTGCGTCGGGTTGACCTTGCCCGGCATGATCGACGAGCCCGGCTCGTTCTCCGGAATACTCAATTCGCCGATGCCGCTGCGCGGGCCACTGGCGAGCCAGCGCACGTCGTTGGCGATCTTGTTCATGCTGGCGGCCAATGTCTTGAGCGCGCCGTGCGCATGCACCAGCGCATCGACCGAAGCCATCGACTCGAACTTGTTCGGCGCGGTAATGAAAGGCAGCCCCGTGAGGCGCGCCAGTTCGGTCGCCACCTGCTCGGCATAGCCCTTGGGCGCATTGAGCCCGGTGCCGACCGCCGTGCCGCCGAGCGCCAGCTCGCACAGGTGCGGCAGCGCGGCGCGCACATGCGTTTCACCGTGTTTCAGCTGCGCCGCGTAGCCCGAAAATTCCTGGCCCAGCGTCAGCGGTGTCGCGTCTTGCAGATGGGTGCGCCCGATCTTCACGATGTCGATGAAGTCAGTCGACTTCTGCTCCAGCGTGCCGCGCAGCTTGGCGATGGCGGGCAGCAGCTTGTGGGTGAGCGCCTCGACCGCGGCCACGTGCATGGCGGTCGGAAACACGTCGTTGCTCGACTGGCTGCGGTTGACGTCGTCGTTCGGATGCACCAGCCGCCCTTCGCCGCGCTCGCCGCCGAGCAACTCGCTCGCGCGGTTTGCCAGCACCTCGTTCACGTTCATGTTGGTCTGCGTGCCGGAGCCGGTCTGCCACACCACCAGCGGGAACTCGTCCGGGTGTTTCCCGGCGATGACTTCATCGGCCGCGGCGACGATGGCCTGAGTCTTTTTTTCGTCCTGCAGGCCGAGCGCGTGGTTGACCACCGCCGATGCCCGCTTGACCTGCGCCAGCGCCGTGATGATTTCACGCGGCTGGCGCTCGCCCGAGATGTCGAAGTTCTGCAGAGAGCGCTGCGTTTGGGCGCCCCAGAGCTTGTCCGATGGAACGTCGATGGGGCCGAAAGTGTCGCGCTCGGTGCGTGTGGTCATGAGGAGAAGCTGTAGTCGCAGTGATGAAACGGAGCGTCAGTATGGGCCGAACAAGAAAGGTTCTCACTGGCAGGGATTTCAAAAGCGCCCGCGGTCAGAGGCATCTAAGGGATAGTCCCTGCGCAGAAATGTCGCGTGGGAGACGTTAGCGCCGCGACGCGCGCCCTACTGTCCTTCTCCATAACAAAACCCATTGGAGACACGCATGCAGCGCTTAGGTTTCATCCGCCCGGTCCGGTCGTTGCTGTGCGTTGCAGCGCTCGCCGCATGCGGCGTAGCGTCGGCCGCAGAGACGGTCAAGATCGCCTTCATCGAGGTGCTTTCCGGCGCCTTCGCATTCACAGGCCAGAGCTCGCTCAACCAACTGCGCGAAGTCGTCGCGCAACTCAACGCGAATGCCACGCCGACCGACCCGAAACTTGAAATCGTGCCGTTCGACGGCAAGGGTTCACCGCAGGAAAGCACCGTGGCGCTGAAGGCTGCTTCCGACCAGGGCATCCGTTACGCGACCCAGGGCGGTGGCTCGGGCGTGGCGTTTGCGCTGGTCGACGCGATCAACAAGCAGGCCGATCGCGACCCGAACAACGCGATGGTCTACCTCAACTATTCGGCGATGGACCCGGGGTTGACCAACGACAAGTGCAGCTTCTGGCACTTCCGTTTCTATCCCTCAAGCGAGATGCAGATCGAAGGCCTGACGACCTATCTGCAGAAGAAGCCGGACGTGAAAAAGGTGTTCCTGTTCAACCAGAACTACACGCACGGCCAGCAGGTCGCAAAGGCCTCGCGCGCCTACCTCGCCAGAAAGCGGCCCGACATCCAGATCGTCGGCGAGGACTACGTGCCGATCGCCACGGTGCGCGACTTCGCGCCCTACGTCGCCAAGATCGCCGCGTCGGGCGCCGACACGGTCATCACCTCCAACTGGGGCACTGACCTCGGCCTCCTCTTCAAGGCCGCCAAGGACTACAACCTCAACATCAATTTCTACACCTTCAACGCCAACAATCCGGGCATCCCGGCGCAGATGGGTTCGTGGGGCGTCGAGAAAGTCAACGTGATGTGGAACTGGGGCAGCAACGCACCGACGCCCGCGCTCGAAAAGATCGCCATGGCATACAAGAAGAAATCGCCGGAAGACGACTTCATCTACGCGTCGCACTGGTACACCATGAACATGCTGCGCGCTGCCATGCGGCAGGCCAAATCGACCGACCCGAAGAAGGTCGCATTCGCCCTGGAAGGTATGAAGTACGAGAGCCCGGTCGGCGAAGTCGAGATGCGCAAGGTCGATCACCAGATGCTCGCGCCCATCTACCTCGGCGTGTGGGCCAAGCAGGGCAGCCCCGGCGTGAAACACGACGCCGACAACACGGGTTACGGCTTCCGCTCCGAAGTGGTGTGGGATTCGTATGTGAGCGCGCAGCCAACGTCCTGCCAGATGAAGCGCCCGCCGGCCTGACGCCAGGTACATCGCGGGGCGGTGGGGGATAATTTCGGCTCCCCACCGCACAACAAAAGACCGCACGATGACCACCACCATCCAGCAGGCCGACCTGATCGAATCGGTCGCCGCCGCGCTGCAGTACATCAGCTACTACCACCCGACCGACTACATCGCGCATCTGGCCAAAGCGTACGACCGCGAACAGAGCCCAGCCGCCAAGGACGCGATCGCGCAGATCCTGACCAACAGCAAGATGAGCGCGACCGGCCACCGGCCGATCTGCCAGGACACCGGCATCGTCAACGTGTTCCTGAAAGTCGGCATGGATGTGCGCTGGGGCGGCTTCACCGGCAGTCTGGACGACGCCATCAACGAAGGCGTGCGGCAGGGCTACAACCATCCCGACAACACGTTGCGCGCATCGGTCGTGGCCGACCCGGAGTTCGATCGCAAGAACACCAAGGACAACACACCGGCGGTGATATTTACCGAGATCGTTCCCGGCAACACGCTGGAAGTGACGGTCGCGGCCAAGGGCGGCGGCAGCGAGAACAAGAGCAAGCTGGTGATGCTCAACCCCGGCGACAGCGTGGTCGACTGGGTGCTCAAGACGGTTCCGACGATGGGCGCGGGCTGGTGCCCGCCCGGCATGCTCGGCATCGGCATCGGCGGCACCGCAGAGAAAGCCGCGCTGATGGCCAAGGAAAGCCTGATGGACGACCTGGACATGCACGAGCTGCAGGCCAAGAAGGGATCGGGCGCCGAGCTGACCAAGGTCGAGGCACTGCGCATCGAGCTGTACGAAAAGGTCAACGCGCTCGGCATCGGGGCCCAGGGCCTGGGCGGCCTGTCGACGGTGCTCGACATCAAGATCAAAATGTACCCGACACACGCTGCCAGCAAGCCCGTCGCGATGATCCCCAACTGCGCGGCCACGCGGCACGCCCATTTCGTGATGGACGGCAGCGGCGCGGTGTATCTCACGCCGCCTTCGCTCGACCTGTGGCCCGATGTCGACTGGGCGCCCGACTACAAGAAGAGCAAACGCGTCGACCTCGACACGTTGACGCCCGCCGAAGTGGCGAGCTGGAAGCCGGGCGATACGCTGCTGCTCAACGGCAAGATGCTCACGGGCCGCGATGCCGCGCACAAGCGAATCGCCGACATGCTGGCCAAGGGCGAGAAGCTGCCGGTCGACTTCACCAACCGCGTCATCTACTACGTCGGCCCGGTCGATCCGATGAAGGGTGAAGCCGTCGGCCCGGCCGGCCCGACCACCGCCACGCGGATGGACGGTTTCACCGAAATGATGCTGGCGCAAACCGGCCTGATCGCGATGATCGGCAAGGCCGAACGCGGCCCGGTCGCCATCGAGGCGATCAAGAAGCACAAGAGCGCCTACCTGATGGCGGTCGGCGGCGCGGCCTATCTGGTGAGCAAGGCGATCAAGACGGCGAAGGTCGTCGGCTTCGCTGACCTCGGCATGGAGGCGATCTACGAGTTCGACGTGGTCGACATGCCGGTGACGGTGGCGGTCGATGCGGGCGGCACCAGCGTTCACATCACCGGCCCGGCCGAATGGCAAAAGCGCATCGCGTCCGGCGCGCTCAAGACCATCGTGCTGGAAGCGGTTTGAGCGATCGACCCGTTGGTGTGTTCGACAGCGGCATCGGTGGCTTCAGCGTGCTCAACGCGCTGCAGGCCGAGCTGCCCGACGAGCGCTTCGTCTACTTCGCCGACACCGCCCACGCGCCGTACGGCGAGCGCGGCGACGACTACGTGGCGGCACGCACTCGCGCGGTAACGCGCCACCTGGTCGACGCGCACGACATCAAGGCGATGGTGGTCGCATGCAACACCGCCACGGCCGCCGCGATCCACGTGTTGCGGGTCGACCATGCTGCACTGCCCCTCGTGGGCGTCGAGCCTGCCTTGAAGCCGGCGGTGGCGATCAGCCGCACGCGCCGCATCGCCGTGCTCGCGACGCGCGGCACCCTGGCGAGTGCCAAGTTCAACGCCTTGCTTGCATCGCTCGCCGCGCAGGCCGACTTCAGTCTGGTGCCATGCGACGGGCTCGCGGCGGCCATCGAGGCGAACGACGCCGCCGGCATCGCGTCGCTGTGCGCCAGGTACGCCGCGGCTGCGGGCACGTTCGGCATCGCGGCCGGCGAGGTCGATACGCTGGTCCTCGGCTGCACGCACTATCCGTTCGTCGCGGAGCAGCTTCGAGCAAGCACCGGCGCCGAGGTGCACTACATCGACACGGGTGCGCCCGTGGCGCAGCAGACACGGCGGTTGCTCGCTGCGTCACAGCAGCTTGCCGTGAGCGCGACCCGACAAGAAGATACGGCCGACGCAACCGATACGACACGCGATAGAACCCGCACGACCTTGCTCTTGACCAGCGGTGACCCGTCGCAACTCGACGCGGCAGCGAGCCGGTGGTTGCTTCGATCGGCGGCGCCGGCCGCCGTGTTTTCAGCCACGGCTATGGCAGCGGCCTGATCGAGGTGCTCGACGCGCTGCGCCCGCCCTGCACGACGTACCTGACCCGCATGACGCATTGGTTCCACATGATCAGCCGCCTGCGACTGCCGCTCGTGGCCGCCGTCCTGGCAGGCTACGGCATCGCAGGCCACGCATCCTGCGACAGCGGCCTTGCAGAGCGGATGCACGAGAAACTGCATCCCAAGCGACAGCTCGACCACGAGCGGGCCGTCTGCCAGCCGTGGCGCGGCGTGCCGGGGCGTTTTATCGTCGTGCTGCCACTGGTCCGGGCAGGCTCTGAAGCGGACATGGCCGATTTCGACCTCGATGTCATGGTCGTGCAGCAGGCCGACAACGGCAATACCGAGCGGGCCAAAGTCGTCAGCCGGACCTTCGAAGAGTCGGCGCTCTCCGAAGACGCGGTGCGCATCGCCGACATCAAGGTCGACACCGCGCGCTACACGCTCGCGCCGGAAACGCGCGCGTTCGGCTTGCGCATCGTCCGTCAGGGCAGCTCACGCGCCAATCCGTTCTCGAACGAGACGCTGACCCTCTACCTGCCGCACGGCCCCAAGCTGCTGAAGGTGCTGGACAAGCTCGAGACGACGGTCGAGCGCGGCGAATGGGACACCAACTGCAACGGCAACTTCGAGACGGTGCAGGGCAGCCTGTCGATCGCGCGGACGATCAGCAATGGTTATGCCGATCTCGTGCTGCATCAAACGCGGTCGGGAACGCGGTCGGTTGCCCAGGGAGACGAATGCACGACGCAGGAACGGCCGACTAAGTTCGGCTCGAAAACGCTGCGCTTCGATGGCACGGCATATCGCGCATCGGAAATCAGCGCGGGATACTGACGCGCTGGGAAGGACGACTCAGTGAAGGTGGCGCGGCCGGCGGCCACCGCCGTGTCCGCCACCGCCCGAACCACCGCTGCCACCCGTGCCACGCGGGCGCTTGCCGATTTCCAGCGAATTGACGAGCGCGTCGAAGCGCTCGCCGAAGAGCTTGTCTATTTCTGCGACCACGCCGCTCAATTCGGCACCGTCGAAGTGGCGCTCCATCAGGTTCACCACGTCTTCGACCAACAGGTCGCGCTGCACCTGCATGATCGCGGCCGGATTGGGGCCGACGAACAGCATGATGAAGTCGTCGCGCGATTCGTCTTCAGGGTCGCCGTCTTCTTCTTCGTCGAACTCGGTGTCGTAGAAGGTGATTTCGATGGCGGCGCCGCGGTCGGAGAGTTCGTTGAGCGCCATGGCCATCTCGTCGAGCGCTTGGCGAAAATCTTCATCGCCCGCCACGGTCCAGCACATCTGGAGCACATGCTCCTTTTGCTCGAACCGGATGCCGGGCTCTTCTTCATAAACGCTGGTGGCGCCGTCGGCGAGCGACTTGGCACCTGCGTATTGCCAGAGCGGCGTCAGCGCCTCCTGGATCTGCGCAAAGGTCACATCGGCGCGCAACGGTACATCGCCGTGCACATGAATTTCGAACGGAGCGTTGTAGCGAGGCATGAAGTGCTCCCTTGTGTCTGGTTGGTGCCCGGAGCCGGAATCGAACCGGCATGCTCCTTATTCAGGAAGCGGCGGATTTTAAGTCAAGCCTAAACACATCCGAGCACAGATCAATGATTGTCCACCACAAGGGAAACCGGTCCTTTGTGGTGCAGCTTGGTGGTCGCTGCGTGCTGGATTGTGTCGCGCTGTGGTGGTTTGCTACGCACGCTTTACGCACCGTCTATCATGGTGTCTGTGCTGCGTGGGTGACGGAATAGGTAGACGTAGCGGGCTTAAAACCCGCCGCCTTCACGGGCGTACGGGTTCGATTCCCGTCCCGCGCACCACCTTCATGCTGCTCATATTCCTGGTGGGCAATGTGGCCAGCCCGATCCTGAGATCCTGATGCGTTTTCCGATTCAGATTTACCCGGGCGTTCAGCCTACCCCGCTGTTTTTTCAAGCAGTGGGGTACGAGGAGTGATCACCATGGCCATGATTGGCAAGGTCATGTAGATGCACCACCGCGACAAGAAATCGGTCCGCGAGATCGTTTGGGCACCGAGCCTGGTGCTCACACGGCACTTCCGCGCCGTGCCATCCTTATCAGCGCCAGACATCCCAGTGCGACCAACAGCAAACCGTAGCCCACCGAAGCGGCCTGCAGTCCGATCACGCCGGCCAGCAGGCCGGCCGCGATGGCGGGCAGGCTGAACGCCAGATAGCTCAACACGAAAAACGTCGACATGAGTCCCGCGCGTTCGTGCGCCTTGGCCAACGGCACCAGAGTGCGCATCGTCGCGTTGAAGCCCGATCCGAACCCCACGCCGGCGATGACCGATCCAGCGAAGAACGCGATGGTCGAGTGCACCTGCACGCCTGTCAGCGTCACGCCCACGCCGATGACCAGCGCGACCGCCCCGCCCGCCAGCACAGTTCGCGCCGGGCGCGTGCGCACGGCCAGCACCGCGATCGCGCCGCTCAGCACCAGCGTCGCGACCACCGCGCCGCCGAGTAGCGGCGAGTGGAGCCCCGTGACGATGCGGGCCAGTGACGGACCCAGCGAGGCCTGGAAACCGCCGAGCGCCCAAAGCGCTGTGTTCACGGGCAGCACCTGCCACAGCGCCGGCCACGCGCGCGCCGGCACTACAAGGTGCGGCTTCATCGAGGCCAGCGCGCCGGGTTGCCGGGCCACCGTTTCGGGCAGCCAGAACGACGCCAGCGCCTGCACCGCCACGAGAACCAGCAGGATGTCGAACACCAGGCGCGTGGGGGAAGGCGCAAACTCGGCCAACGCACCCGCACCCAGCGCGCCGAGGCCCATGCCGAACAGCGGCGCCACGCTGTTCAGCAACGATCCACGCTCGCGGTGGATGTCCAGCATGCCGGCGCTCAACGCGCTGGTGGCAATGCCCGTGGCCAAGCCCTGTATTGCGCGCGCCGCCAGCAGCCACCCCACCGACTCGGCATGCCGGAAGACGAGCAGGGACACGAACTCCAGCACCAGCGCGCCAATGATGACTTCACGCCGCCCCCGGTGGTCGGACATCGAACCGAAGAACAGCAGCCCGCCCAGCAGCGCGAACGCGTAGATCGAGAACACAAGGGTCAGCGTCAACGCGCTGAAGCCCCAGGCCTCGCGGTACAGCGCATAGAGGGGCGATGGCACGGTAGACGCTGCCAGGTACGTGACGAAGATCGAAGCGATCAGCCACAGCGCGCCCGTGCGGCTCAGACGGCCTGCGCCGCTGGCTGCGGTGACGAAAGGGACAGCGGCTCGAGACATGGCAGCTCCTGTACTTGTTAACGCAAAGGTTTTGCGTTAGAGCATTGTGCTCGCACGGCAGGCCTAACGCAAAACCTTTGCGTTAGCATGGGGGATGGCGATAACGAACACCACGACCCCGCGCCCTGGCGGCCGCAGCGCCCGCGTTCAAGCAGCAGTGCACCAGGCAGCGAGCGACTTGATGGCCTTGGGCGGCCGGGCGGGGCTCACGGTGCCCCTGATCGCCGCGCGCGCCGGCGTCACGCCGTCGACGATCTACCGACGCTGGGGAGAGTTGTCCGACCTTCTGGCCGATGTCGCCGTGCAGCGCATGCGCCCCGACAGCGAACCGGCCGACACCGGCAGCGTCGCGGGTGATCTGATTGCGTGGGCAGAGCAATACAGGGACGAGATGTCGTCGGAGGTCGGGGTCGGCATGATGCTGGACGTGCTGTCATCGCGCAACGGTGTTTCGGTTGAAGGCCGATTGCCGGTCCCTTGCCAGTGCGCCGCATTCACCGCATCGCAAATTCGGACCATCGTCGAGCGCGGCGTCGAGCGTGGCGAACCCGTACCCGTAGTCGACACCGTGATGGACACCGTGGTCGCGCCCATCATCTATCGCTCGCTGTTCGGATCGGCGCCGATCACATCGGCGCAAACTCAGACGTTGGTTGGGGCATGCATGAAAACAGCACGGCTGTCGGCGCCGGTTGAACTTTGACCCACCGGGGGTGCAGCGGATTTCTTGGACTATCTGAAAGTAGTTCATGTATTCATACGACGATCGCGTACGGGCCGTCGAGCTCTACGTCACGCTGGGGCAGCGCACCGGCGCGACGATCGGCACGCGACCGGACGCTGAGCTCGTGAACACGATGGTGGACGCAGCCATCGAGACGATCCCCGCCGACAGCGAAGGCCCTGTCGTGCACTCCGGTCGCGGAGCCCACTACCGCTGGCCTGGATGGCAGTCGCGCATCGCGGATGCCAAGCTGATTCGGTCGATGTCACGCAAGGGCTGCTCGCCTGACAACGCAGCCTGCAAAGGCTTCTTCGGTCAATTGAAAACGGAGATGTTCTATCGTCGCGACTGGCGGGCAACAAGCATTGACCAGTTCACCCAAGCTCTGGACTCATACATTCGCTGGTACAACGAGAAGCAGATCAAGATCTCCCTCGGCGGTCTCAGTCCAGTTGAATACCGCACAAGCCTGCTGATCGCGACGCAACCCGATCCAAGAAATCCGCCGCATCCCCAACAGGCTGGGTCAGCATCACCTGACAACTCTTCGGTCGGGCGTCCGCTTGTCCGCCGCTGATCAGGCCCCAGACCGTTCGAGTGCGCTAACGCCCAAAATAGCCGGCCGTCTGCTCAGTGAGTGCGAAGTTTTTCTTGCAGCCAGACCTTGATCAGCGACTGGTAGGGCACATCGCGGGCGTTCGCCGCGACCTTGATCGAGTCCAGCAGGTGCTGGGGCAAGCGCAGCGAAATTGTCTTGGTCGTTGGTTTCAAGTTGGGCAGCGTCACCTTCTTGGCTTTCGACCAGTCAAGATAGTCCGCGGAATCGTGCTTTTCCCAGTACGCACGCTCCTGCGCCTCAGTAGCAAACTTCGGGATCGCTTTAATCTGCTTGGTCATAGATGGCTCGCTCCTTTCGGTGCATGTCCCTGGCTGAAATCACGCGAATCAACAAGTTGGCCTGGCGCAAAGTGAACGTGATGTGCAATGTGCGTCCTTCACCGGTTCTGGCCAAGGCGTGGAGGCGGAGTTCCTGACGGCTGTGAGCCCCATCTTCCAAGAGCAGCAGGGGCGCATTGAAGAACACTTGCTCCGATTCAGCCGTGGAAACACCATGCTTTTCATTCTTGCGGGCATTGCCTTCGTCCCAGTCGAACCCCGTCACACGGCTCAGGTCTACCATGGTTTGTATATTACCATCATGTACATTCCTGTCGAATGGCGTGTGCGAAGACAGTGAAGTTCATGGCCATGGTCTCGGGCAGCGAGATGTTCTGACGCCCGGCCTCTGTCGCGAAGCAGGCTCTCAGCGAATGCGCGCTGAAATCTCCCTCAACTCCGGCAAGTGCGCATCTAGCCTTCACGATGTCCCGCACCGTCGCGTCCCGGTCAAGTTATTTCGGACACACCGGTAGGTCCATTGATTACCGATTTCTGCTCGAAGGCATTGGGTGGCAAGTTGCCCAGTGTGGAGTGCAGCCGCACACCGTTGTAGAAGCTGACGATGTAGTCGGCAATGTCGCTCATGGCTTCGGCATGATTGGCGTAATCTCGCCCCGGATTCAGGCACGGCCGCTACGCCCTCCACTCACACCTCCGCTCCCAGGCCGATCGGCGCCGGCACCATGTTGACGATGCGAGTGAAGAGCGCCTGGTACGGCGCGTCGGGCGTGCAACCGGTGAGCGGATCGCGATTGGCGCTGAAGGCCGCGTCGAGCTCGCGCCAGTCTTCCGGCGTGAGCACCCTTTCGGCCAGCGGCAGGATCTCGCGCTCTTCGAGAGCCATGTGTTCCAGATAGAAATCGGTATACCGCTCCAGCGCGGACTCGAAGTCCATCCGGTGCGACTCGCCCATCATCTCGAAGCCGAGCAATGCATGCTCCACGTTGCGGATCTTTCTTTCGCCACGCGCGTGGTCGTCGTCGAGCCGGTCCAGCAGTTCGCGCGATATCGGGGTCCTGGCGCGCAATCTGGGAAACAGCAACTCCGTCTCCTTGCGGTGATGGCGCTGTTCCGGAAACTCGTCGACGTAGAACAGCATCGCGCGCAGCACCGCAAAGTCGGGCAGCGTGCCCTTGCGGCGGTGCTGCGCCAGCAGCATGACCGCGGAGCGCAACATGGCAGCAAGTGCTGCGTGTTCCTGGCGAATGATTCGGGCGGCGAGATGTGGCATGCGCTTCTTTCGTTGCAAGCCGAAAGGATCACTCGTTCAGCGGACGAGCCGTTTGTCGCAGATCAAATGTTCTGCCTGTCGGTGAGCGACAAACCTCAATGCGAACTGCTGGCGGTCGATGACTCTGGCGGTCGGCTGCCGACCGCGTTCGACGCCGGATAGTTGTAATACAGATCATTTAAATAGCGCGTCACTTCGATGATGTCGTCGTCGCGCCAGCCGAGCGATGCGACGTCCTGCCAACGTCGCACCTGTTCTCGCAGTGAGCCCCAATCGGTCGCCAGCTTCTTGTCGCGCCAATGCACTTGAGTGCTGTGACACGCGATGCAATTGGTCGAATAAAGCAACTCGCCGCGTGGCTGACTCGCTGCAACCTCGTACAAGGACAGCACGCCGACAACCAGGAATCCGGCGAAGCGCAGTCGCCTTGCAACGACTTTTAAAAAAACGTTTTTCATTCGAATAGCCTCGTGCAAATGGCAATAAGGGACATTGCGGTAGATCAACTCGTTGAACGTCAACGACCCATCACGCATTTGTCGTACAGATGCGGCGCCAGACGCTTTGGGTCATATCTCTGCTTTAGCGCCTCGTACCGCGGCATGCCGTAGGTGTGCCCGAATTCGTCACGGGTGAAGTAGCAGTCGGAGTACAAAGACTTGATGCCGCCGAGCCGCAGCACTTCCTGCTCGATCAGGCGGTTGAAATACCCGGGCTCGTGCACCTGGCGTGTTTTCACCACATCCCAAAACCCAAAGTTGACATACAGCTGCCCGGCCCGCAGCGGATACAACGAGAAGTTTGCGCTGGGGTCGGGCGCATGCACCGGACAAATCCATACGGGATGAATACCGATCTCGCGCTGCAGGAAGTCCAGAAACTCACCCGCCGATGCAATGGGGATATCGACATCCTGAATCACGGACTCGGCGAACATGCCACTCAAACGCGCGAGGCGCTGGGTCAATCCCACCCGTGCACCCATCCGCATCAGGCGCGCGTAGGTCTTTGAATTCAGGTGCGACCGGCCGAACAGGCGGCGCACTACCGGGTTCTGCGCGCCAAAGTTCTTGGAGCACCAGAACCAGTCGGTGTCCCAGCGCCAGAGATAGTCCTTAACACTCAGATGATCCACCGGCTTTGCGAGCAGGGACCGGTAATAGATCTTCTCGAAGTCATAACGGCTGAGTGGTCCTCCGACCTCTTCGAATCGTGCGATGTTCAGCACGAATGTCGCAGGACTGAACACCACGCCATCGACGAAATCCGCGTCTCCCTCGCACGCCTCGGAGAGCGCGACGAAAAAGTCAGCCGCGGATTCAAACGGAATGTGCTCCACCCTCACGCACGGTTTGACCGGCAGGATTCGAAGCACGAGGCGCAGTGCGTAGCCCAGCGATCCATAGGAGTTCGGAAAGCCGAAGAACAGATCCTGGTGCGCATTGGTGGGCGTGCACGTCACGATCTCGCCACCCGGCAACAACACGTCGAACTCGACCAGCGTGTGATGAACCAGCCCCTGCCTGAACGATGTCGCCTCGATGCCAACGCCCGCTACCGCACCGCCTGCCGTGATCGTCTTGAGCTGCGGCACCACGGCAGGCATGGCGCCATAGGGCAATGTGCCTGCGACGATGTCTTCGTAGGTCGCCAGGCCTTCGACCTGCACTGTGCCTGCCATCCGGTCGACGCCCAGGACATGATTGAAGCCACTGAGGTCCAAGCGATGTTTGGTGCCTTCCCGGCGAGCCCGGAAAAGATTGGAGGTCTGCTTGCTCAGACCGATGCGAGCGCCTTCCGGCACGGGATCGCTATGCAATGTCCTGAGCAGCCGTTGCCGACGTTCGCCATAGCTCGCCGCTTCAGCGCTCATACACATGCTCCCGTCCCATCGGGTAGCTGTCGGCTGTCACGTTGCCCTTGCTGAAGACAATCTGAAAGAGGTGGGTGTATCCGCCGGGCGAGCGAAACATCTCCGCGCAGCCAGTGAGATAAGTGCGCCAGACACGTCGGAATCGTTCATCGAACCGCGCCGGGTCGAGCTCATGGACAGCGGGCCAGCGCTGCTCGAAACGTTCGGCCCAGGCATCGAGCGTGGGGGCGTAGTGACGCCGCAGATTCTCTATGTCGAGCACCTCGAGTCCGTTGCGCTCCATCTCGACGATCACGTCCGCAAGACTTGGAATCCAGCCACCCGGAAAGACATGCTTGCGAATGAACAGCTCGGTTTCGTAGTGCCCCACATGCCCGATGAAGTGAAGGATGCCGATCCCGCCGGGCTTCAGAAAGGCGGCATGCGCGCGAATGACCTCGGGCAACTGGTCGCGCCCGGCGTGCTCGAGCGTGCCGATGGAAACCACCTTGTCGTACTGCTGGTCGACCTCCCGAAAGTCCGCTTCGCGCACGCTCAGCGCGTCGGCCAGGCCGCGCCGGGTGATCTCGTCGCGCAGCCACACCACTTGCTCGGTGGTCGTGTTCACGCCCACGCCCGATGCACCGGTCGTTTCGTGAGCGCGAAACATGAAGCCGCCGAATCCGCAGCCGATGTCGACGAAGCTGTCGTCGCGCTGCAGACGGATCTTTCGGCAGACATGATCGATCTTGTTGCGTTGTGCCTGCTCCAGCGTCTCAGTACCTGCGGGCCAGTAGCCGAATGTGTACATCAGCAACGGCTCATCCAGCCAGAGCCGGTAGAAGTCGGTCCCGAGTCCGTAGTGCGCACGTGCGTTGCACTTCGCTTTGGCCGGGTCGCGGTTCGAATGACGCAATTCGAGCAGTTCGTTCTCCATACCGTTGACCGCACCCGACTTCCGGTCGAAGCCGGATGCCATACCGGCTGCCAACGCCGCACCGAAATCACCCTCCACGTCGACCGCTTGGTCAAAGTACGCCTCCATCAGCCCCATATGGCCACGGGTGGCTGTCGAGAAGAGGGCGGCGTCGGTATGGAAGACGACAGTGAACGCAGGGTTCGCGCCACCGACATGGAAGGCGATGCCGTCTGGCAGCCGCACGGCAAAAGACGTCGCCGCACGCTCACCGAGGCCATCGAGCATGTCGCGCAGAGTTGAGGGCAGCTTCATTGAAAGTTCCGGCTGCGCCGGCTATCGGCGTCGGCGTCGATGTCGATGTCGGTGTCGATGTCGATGTCGATGTCGGTGCAAACATCGAACGTCAGTGCACGTTCTTCGGCACTCAGTGGCTCGTGGGTCGCGAGCTGGCGCTCCAGCACGTCGAGGTCTGCATCGGACGCATCGTTGTCCAGCGCGGTCCGGCGTGCGACGCGCTGCCGCAATGTCGCTTCAGCCGCGCGGCAATGCAGGATCGCGAATGGCACGCCGAGCGACGAGGCCAGCGCACGAAACGCACGCCTCTCTTCGCCCCCGAGAAATGCCGCGTCGACGATCACCAGGTACCCCGCTCGCAACACCTCTGCGGCACTCGCCCTCAGATGGTCGAAGGTGCGGCGCGTCGCTTCGGTGGCGTAGAGATCGATGCCGTGCCCGGACGAGCGCGCGAGCGCATCCAGGCCGAACAGGCGTTTGCGTTCCACGTCGGATCGGATGCGCACGGCGCCCGCTTGCTGCACCAGCTTCATGGCGACGCTCGACTTGCCGGAGCCCGAGAAGCCATAAGTGATGAGCAGGCGTGGGCCACCGGGAGCGGCGTGCGTCAAGCGCTCCGCCGTGGCGATGTAGTCGGGCACGTCTTGCGTGCCGCCATGCCCTGCAGCAAGCGAAGACGCCAGCGCCCGCACCAGCGACCGATACACCTCGTAGAAACGAAACACGGCCATGCCGGCGTAGTCGCCACTGAGCTGCAGCCATGCGTCCAGGAAGCGGAAGGCAAGCCGCGGCCGATGGTGCGCTGCCAGGTCCATCGTCAGGAAGGCTACGTCGCTCATCACGTCGATCCAGCGCAGGGCCGGATCGAACTCGATGCAATCGAAGGCGGTGAGCTCGCCGCCGAGCCGCACGATGTTGGCCAGATGAAGGTCGCCATGGCATTCGCGTACGGCACCGGCGAGTCGGCGCGCTTGCCACGCTGGCTGCAACGCCTGCGCGCGGTCCTGCGTCCAGGATCGGAGCTTTTCAAGTCGATCTGCGGTTGCGCCTTCAGCATCGGTCGGCAATGCGTTAAGGACCCCGTGCATTGCTCGCATGATCTGCGCAGGCTCGCCGAAGGCAGAGTCCGCTGCAGCGCGCTCGGCACGGGCGTGGAACGACGCGAGTCGTTGGGCGAAGCTGTCGAGCATTCCGGCCGCGCCGACCACGACGTCGTTCACCACGAGATCGCGCAGCAGCGCCGAATCAGGAAAGCGCCGCATGCACACGACGTGATCGATCGGCTCTCCTCCGCCCCCGATACGAGGTTGTGCAGGCGTGCCGCGAACCGAGAGAACCCGCAGATACAACGACGGCGCCAGGCGCTTGTTGAGCCGCAGCTCTTCGTCGCAAAAGTGCTTTCGTGCCTGCAGCGTACTGAAGTCGACGAACGACAGCCGCACCGGCTTCTTGAGCTTGAAAGCCAGCCGGGGCGTCAGCAGCACCCACGAGATGTGCGTCTCCACCATGTCGACGTTTTGACCGGTGGCGTCGGCCAGCCAGGCGCGCAAGGCTTGCACGGAAACATTGGCCGACGGAGGCCCGCCATCGCCAGAGCGAGACGGTTCCGGGCGTGAGCCGACCGTATTCATCAAGTCTTCATCGGCGCGGCCATTCCCGCATGCTTCGTGAAGTAGCGCCTCGCCAGGGCGACGAGCGCGTGGGCGCTCAAGTGCCCCGTCGTCTCCCACCCGGCGATGCGAAGTCCCACCTCGGGGCGGTGCTTCTCGACGTAGTGCCGGAAGTCCGCCTGCGCGGTATGGGAGCCGGCGATCAGCACCTCGGTGATGCCCTGCATCGCATCGCACACGGCACCGAAGAACTCATGCTCGCTACGGACCTCGCTGCCATGCTGGCGCGTGTAGTGCTCGTGCGCCTTGACCTGCTTTTCGAGCACTTGCGCAGCGTCGAACTGCAGGACTTGCGCGGTGTGGTGGTCGACCCAGACGACGGCATGAAAAAGCGACATGGATTTGCCTTTTTGTTGAGTGCGGTGCCCGAAGACATCGCCGGTTGAGGAGCAGCTCCTGAAGCGCACAGCATCCTCCGGATGCACGAAGAAGCACTTGATCTGGCGCAAGTCCCGGGTGCTCGAGGTCCTCTAGCCTTGGGCTTCCCGTCAGGTCTGCAAAACGCACAAACCATGTTCCGCTCCGCTCTCCCGAAGTCGCGGCTTGCTACAACCGCTCGCTGCGCGATACAGGCCTTGACCTGCATTGCAATGTCGAGTGCGTGCATCGCTATCGACGCGCAGCCGATGGCGCCATCTGTCGCGGCAATCCCCGTTGCGGTCTCTCCGCCCTCCTTCGCCGAAGTCTTCGCGACGCGAAGCGCAGCGGTCGTCGACATCACAACGCTGAGCTTTGCCAGTAACTCGACCACCGACGACGGCGAACTCGAAGTCGAACCCGGCAGCGACTTTGCCGACCGCCTGCCCAGGCCACTTCCTGCGAGCTTGCCTGCCGGTGGCTTTCGGGACACCGCAACAGGTGTCGTGATGGACCGCAACGGCCTGATCCTGACCAGTGCGCACGTCATCACCGGCATCGACGAAGTGCAGGTCTACCTGAGCGACGGTCGCCGCTTCGTCGGGCGCGTGCTCGGCGTCGACAAGGCCACCGACACCGGCTTGCTGCGCATCGACGCCACCGACCTGCCCGTCGCAGTGTTCGGCGATTCGTCGGCGCTGGCCGTGGGCGACTGGGTCGCCGCCATCGGCTCCCCTTTCGGCTTTCACAACACGGTGACCGCGGGGGTGGTGAGCGCCACCGGGCGCTACCTGCCGGGTGCGAACGATCTGCCTTTCGTGCAGACCGATGTCGCCATCAACCCCGGTAGCTCAGGCAGCCCGTTGTTCAACGAACGCGGTGAAGTCGTCGCCATCAATTCGATGATCCTGAGCGGCAGCGGTGGCTACATGGGATTGTCTTTTGCAGTCCCCATCAACCTGGCACTCGAAGTGGCGGCGCAATTACGCGACCACGGGTCGGTACGCCGCGCGCGAATCGGCGCGGCCTTTCAGGAAGTCACCGCGGGGCTGGCACGTTCGTTCGGCCTCGACGAAGCGGCGGGCGCCGTGGTGATTCAGGTCGACGCTACCGGCCCGGCCGCCACCGCGGGCCTGTTGCGTGGCGATATCGTGCGCACCGTCGACGGCACACGCATGCCGCACTACACCGACCTGCGCCGCAATCTCGCGCAACGCCCGCCCGGCTCCAGAGTGCGGCTCGAACTGTGGCGCGGCGCACGCTCGATGACACTCTCGGTCACGTTGGCCGAGGAGCCGAAGCCGGGAAACGGGACCGCAGGCAAAGGAGCGACGGCGCCGGCGCCACCGGCGTGGAACGACGGGCTCGGACTGCGGCTCGCCGAGCTGTCGCCTGCGCAACGGATCCGACTCGGCGAAGTGAACGGCTTGCTGGTCCGCGAAGCTGCCGGCGCTGCGCGCAGCGAAGGGGTTCGGACCGGCGATGTCATCGTCGCCGTCAACGAGACCGCGGTCGATCGCATCGACGCCTACGTGTACATCCTTTCGCGCTTGCCGCCCGGCCGCACGGCCGCCTTGTTGGTGCGGCGCGACAAGGGCCTGGCCTACATACCGGTTCGGCTGCCCGAGCGTGCGGCCAGGAGCGACCTCCGATGAACGATATCGAAACCGACCTGTTCGCTGCGACCGGGAGGCCCGATGCGCAGTTGCACCCCCAGTTTCTGGTGCTCCGCGACTCGCCCTTACTGGCGCCTGCGCGCAACATGCTCCGCGATCTGCATGTGCTGTGTCATCGGGAGAGTCGCGACTTTCAGGATTACTTCCAGACCAACGGATTCGACACTGCGATGTGTGACATCTACCTGCTCGCCATGTTTCGCGACGCCGGCCACACCGTCGACATGAGCCGTCACAGCCCTAACTTCATGCTGCGCCGTGACGGCATCGTTGCCGCTGTGGAGGCGACCACCGCGCTCGACGCAGGCAGTCGTCGTCGAGTCCTTTCGACACGCGTCCCGCACGACGTTTCCATCGGGTCAGGTGGCGCCCTCATTCGCAAACTGCTGCAGGCGCCATGGCACTCGCCGGGCGTTGCCGACACGCCGCTGGTCATTGCGATCCACGATCTGCACAGGGGCGAAGCCTCGGGCAACAAGCTGCCCATGGCATTGCTCCACTTCCTGTTCGGTTCGCGGCATCACGACTATGTCGACTTCGAGAGCCACTTGGAGATTCATGGGTCCGCCGCACAGTCCAGAGAAATCGACTGCATGTTCCCAGCCGGCTTCTTTGCACAACCCGGCGCCGAGAACATCGCGGCCATATTGCTGTGCAGCGACGGCGCCATGGTTTCCAAATTCAACCGCATGGGCCAGGAAGGCGTGCACCACAGCGACGCCGTGCGAATCCTGCGTCACGGCCGCTGCCGCCCGCACCATCGAGCTGCCGGCAGCGCCACCTGCTTTGCCTACGAAGTCGGTTCGCGCGGCGCCGAGCACGAGTGCTGGAACGAAGGCACGTTGCTGGTTCACAACCCACGCGCTATCCATCCGTTGCCCCGGAACTGGCTGGGCGCATCGGCGGAAGTGGCGCTGCGGGACGGTCATCTCGTGGCGACCTTCTTGCGAGACTTCCACCCCTTCACCTCGGTGACCGAAACGCTGACGGGCGCGACGCCTGGCTGGTGGGTCGAAGCCCGCAAGGCACGACTGGCGAGAGACCTGCTCGATCACGCATCACGATGACGCGCTGGTCAAGCGGAGACGGCTGGCTGCAACATCCCGTCGACGACGGTGATCGTGCGGTCGCAACGACGGGCCAGGTCGGGGTTGTGCGTCACGAACAGCACCGCCATCCCTTCCTTGCGATTGGCCTCGCGCAGCAGATCGAACACCGCATCGGCAGCCTTCGTGTCCAGATTGCCGGTCGGTTCATCGGCCAGCAGCAGCGGCGGATTCATCGCCAGCGAGCGCGCCACCGCCACGCGCTGCTGCTGCCCTCCGCTCAGTTCGGTGACACGGCTGTCGCGCCACTTGGCAAGCCCCACGCTGTCGAGCAGATTCGCGGCACGGCTGGCCATGCCCTGATTAAAGAATCCGGCATCGCCCAGCATCGGCATCATCACGTTCTCGATCGCGCTGAAGCCCGAAAGCAGGTTGTGATATTGGAAGACGAAGCCGATGTTGTGCCCGCGCAGCCGCGTGAGCGCACGGTCGTCGAGGGTCGCGGTGTCTTCGCCGCAGATGCTGACGGCGCCACGGGTCGGACGGTCGAGCAGGCCGATGATGTTGAGCAGCGTGCTCTTACCCGAGCCCGATGGCCCCATGACCGCGCAGAACTCGCCGCGTGAAAGCTGCAGATCGATGCCGTGCAGCACTTCGCTCTCATTGGCCAGGCCGACGTTGAAGGCCTTGTGCACGGCGCGCAGGCTAACGACAGTTTCAACCACGGATCGCCACCACCGGGTCGAGCCGTGCGGCACGCAATGCCGGCGCAAAAGCCGCGACGAGGCCGGTGAGCGTGGCGAGCAGCAACGAAGCGATGAAGAGCGACGGTTCGGCGGCCAGCGGAAACAGCGGCGTTCCGTCGGGGTTGCGCGCATAGCGTTGCCACAGCATCAGTGCCGCCCAGCCAAGGCCCGATCCGACAACGGAACCGAGCAGGCCGAGCAGGCCGCCCTGCACCAGAAAGACACGCAACACCTGGCCGCGTGAAATGCCCATGGCGCGCAGGATGCCGATCTCCCGCGACTTCTGCACCACCGACACCACCAGCACGCTGGCAATGCCGAATGCGACCGACAAGCCGACGAAAAAGCGGATCGTCGTGTTGGATGTTTTCTGTGCCTGTACGGCGGTAAAAAACTGCGCGTTGGTCGCAATCCAGCTGTCGGCTTCGACACCGGTGGTCGCCGTGATGCGCTGCGCGATGACTTCGGCCGCATAGATGTCCCTGACCGTCACTTCGATATCGGAGACGCCGCCGACCAGCCCGAGCAGGCTCTGCGCAGTGCGCACCGCGACATAGGTGGTGCGCTGATTGGCGGGCTTGCTGCCCAGGTCGAAGATGCCTGTCACCGTGAGCGTCTGGACCACACCGTCGGCCGACGACACGCGCAGCTTGTCCCCCACGTCGACGCCCAGGTCGGTCGCCAGGTCGGTGCCAATGAGCATGTCGGTCGATGTCAGACGCGTGCTGCCGCGAACCATCTTCTCCGGCACGGTGACGATGCGAAAGTACAGCGCCGGATCGACGCCGATGACGGAGATGGCGCGGCTCGCGCTCCCCCGAGTGACCAGTGCCGAACCACTGGCCGTCGGAGCGACTACCAGCACGCCGGGCATCGCTCGCACCTCAGTCGCCACGGCTTGCCACTGGTCGATGGATTTAACGCGCTGCAACGGCGGCTGCACGATCGGGGCTTCGCGCACGACACCCGCGGCGTCACGCTGCGAACCCAGCACGCGCGCCGTGTCCTTCGGCGGCAGCAGCTGAATGTGCGCCTGCGCCGTCAGCACCCGGCGTATGAAATTGCCCTGCAAGCCGGTGAGCAGCGCCGACATGAACACGATCACCGCTACGCCGATCGCGATGCCGGCGACGATAAAGAGTGTCTGCAGGCGGCCTTCGCGCAGAAAGCGCAGCGCGACGATCCACTCGAAGGGCAGCCAGCGGCTCATGTCGGAGATGCGGAGGATGCGGGAGGCGCCTGTTTCGCCGGTGCGGTGGTCCGCAGTCGCGAGCCGTCCGAAATGCCGACAGCGCCGACCGGCACCACGCGGTCGCCGGCATGCAGCCCTTGCAGCACTTCACTGACACCACCGCTGCGCAACCCCAGCGTAACCGCCTGCCGGCGCACCCTGCGCCCATCGACTTTCAGCACCCAAGGCTGCGCCAGATCGGCATCGTGCACCGCGTCCGACGACACCAGCACCGCCTGCTTGCGCGAAGCTACGTGAATGTCGACCGACACGGTCATGTCCTGCCGGAGATACGCTGGTGGCCGCGCCACGTCGAACTTCACCTCGACCGAGCCGCGCTGCACATCGACACCGGGATTGATGTAGGCCAGTTCAGCGTCGAAGCGCTGGTCCGGGTAGGCATCGGCCGAGGCCTGCGCCGCCTCGCCGACCGCCAGCATCTGAAGATTCTTTTCGTCGATCTGCACCACGAGCTGGGTGCTTCCCTCAGGCGACAGCACCATCAGGGCCTTGCCTGGCTGCACCACGTCACCCGGCTCGACGGCGCGGTCGATAAGCGTGCCTGCAACCGGAGCCAGCACGGTCGCATACAGCAGTCGCGAACGTGCAGCCGCCGCACCCGCGCGCGCCTGATCGAGCGCCGTCGTCGCCACCGCTTCGTCGCTGCCGCCGGGTCGCGTGCCGGCAAGCTGACTCCGTACCGAATCGAGTTGCGACTCGCCGACGGCAACGACCTTGGCTGCGTCGTCGAGCGCCGCCTGGCCAACGAAGCCCATCGCGGAAAGCTCCTTGCTTCGAAGCCACTGCGCACGCGCGTTGTCGACATTCACTTGCGCCTGCCGCAGCGCCTGCTGTGCCATCGGCGCCTGCACCTCGCGCAGCTGTCGCAGTCGCGCCTGGGCTTGCAGCACGGCCGCATCGGCCTGCGCCAATGCCGCATTCGATTCTTTCGCCTCCAGCTCGATCAGGATCTGCCCTGCACGCACGGACTGACCTTCGCTGACCGGCACGCGGGCGACGGTACCCACGATCTGCGTGCCGAGACTCACGCGGTGCGGTGTCTCGACATGCCCGCTCGCCACGACCGTGCGTACGAAGTCGCGCTGCACCACCGTGTCGACCGCAATGCGCGGTCCGAAGATCAGCCCCGGCCCCTGCCAGACCGCAAGGGCTGCGAGGAGTGCAACCACCAGAGCACCCATGCCGAAACGTTTGAACGTGTCGCGCAGGTGGGCCGGTACCGCGCCATGGCTTTCGGGCAATGCGACCGTTGCCGTTGCCGGTGCCAGTGCCGGCGCCGCGACTTCGACAGGCCCCAAACGCGGCCCGACTGGCTCAAGCTTTGGCACTGGCATGGCAAACAGTCGTTCCGCGCGCGATGTGGTGCTGCCGTCGAGTGGCGACAAAAAAGCGTTGGTGCATGGCGAGTCCGGCGGAAGTACGAGGGTGACGAAGGAGACGAAGGGCAACCCCAGTCTCGACGCAGAGTCGCCCCGCGGGCTTGACCTGCATCAACCCAATCGACGCCCCCAGTGGTGCATGCGAGCAAGCCAGCGGGCACGCTGCGACTCGGTCAAGGTCTCGACCGAACCGACCACGGCATCGCCCACGGTCTTGATGCCGACGAGTCCGAAGACATTGCGCTTGAGGAGCCGCAGGCTGTGAGCCCGGTAGTACAGGCGATAGAAAAACGCCGGCATGCCCATGGTGACCACAATGCGCGCGGTGCAGCCCGCCAGAGGCTTCGACTTGAAGCTCTCCGCTTTTGGGACCGCGAAACCGGGACGCATCACCTGTTCCAGAAATCCCTTGAAGAGCGCCGGCATGTCGCCGAGCCACAGCGGAAAAACGACCATGAGATGCTGTGCATGCCCGATGGCGTTTTGCGCTGCCTGCAGCGAAGGCGGAAGTGGCTCCGACTCCCATTCGTGCCGGCTTCGCAGCAGCGGAAAGTCGAGCACACGCACATCGATGCGCGCAACCTCGTGCCCGGCGGCACGCGCACCGTCGGCATAAGCATCGGCCAGCGCGTCGCATAGGTGCGAAGCTTTCGGGTCGGGATGTCCGTTGATGATCAGCACGCGCATAGAGCGCGCATCTTCAGTCAGGCGGGGATGCTGCGCCTTGATCCAGCGCAACACCTCCTTCACGACAGGCTTCTAGAGTGAATGCTTTCACGGTCGCGCAGACCCCGCCGGCCCTTTACTCCCCCTCCCTCTCCCCCTCCCCCTCCCTCTCCCTCTCCCTCTCCCTCTCCCTCTCCCTCTCCCTCTCCCTCAAGGATTCGCTACATGACCCAACTCACTGCCCAGGACATTCAGGTTCTCTCGCGGCAACTTCATGCGATGAAACAAAGCGCACAAGGCGAAATACGTCTTGCCAACGACGACCTCAGGCAGGCACGGCAGGCTGGCGCAAGCGAGGTTCACAACTTCAGCGACGACGCCGAAACGCTGCAGGCGCAAAACGTTCGGGTCGAAGAGATCGAGATCGACCAGACCCGGCTGGCCGAGATCGAGCTCGCGGAAAAACTGATCGCCGATGGCCGTTACGGGAAGTGCATCGACTGCGGCTGCGACATCGCGCTGCAGCGTTTGACGGCGATGCCGACCGCCGTGCGCTGCGCTGCATGCCAGACCGCTGCGGAACAAAGTCTCTGAGCCGATCGATCAGTCGACATGGCGGCTCCGCACACGGATGCGCCATTTCACGCCTTCGAACCAAAGCAGGCTCAAGGCCGCCATGCCGAGTCCACACAGCAGCATGAATGGCGGCGGCATCGTGAAGGCGAACAGCCGACCGATCGCGGGCACGCTCAACACCACCCCCAACATGGCCAGCGTTGCCAGAACGATCCAGCCGAACTGACCCCCCGTCACCGCACGGCCCCACCAGACAGTGCGGCTCCACGATCGGTTGGTGTGGATCGACGCGAGATTGGCCAGCACCAGCACGACGAAGGTGAGCGCCCGCGCCATGTTGTCCCGGCCCGCATCCGATGGCGCCATGAGCCGGGCCCCGGCATAGGTTGCCAGCAGCAGCAGCAGCAAGCCCAGGCCCTGCCACAAACCACGCATCAGCACCACGCTGTCGAACAGGCGCTGGTCGGGCCGGCGCGGCGGCACGGTCATCGCATCCGGCTCCAGCGGCTCGGCCTCGAACACGATCGAGCAGGCCGGGTCGATGATCAGTTGCAAGAACACGATGTGCACCGGCATCAGCAGCATCGGCCAGCCGAACAGCACCGGAAGGATCGACAGGCCGATGATCGGCACGTGCACCGCCACCACGAAAACAATGGCCTTGCGCAGGTTGGCGAACACGCGCCGACCGTAGCGAACCGCGGTCACGAGCGATGCGAAGTCGTCGTTCAGCAAGACCAGCGCCGCAGCCTGGCGCGCCACCTCTGTGCCGCGCGCGCCCATCGCCACGCCGATGTCGGCCGCCTTGAGCGCAGGCGCGTCGTTGACACCGTCGCCGGTCATCGCGACCACGTCGCCGCGCGCACGAAAGGCGCGCACGAGCCGCAGCTTCTGCTCGGGCCGCACGCGACAGAAGATGTGCGTCGCGGCCAGGCGCGCATCGAGTTCGGCATCGCTCAAATTGGAAAGCTCGGTGCCGGTGATGACCGGTGCATCGGTGCCCAGGCCTGCCTGCTTGGCCACCGACAGCGCCGTGGCCGGATGGTCGCCGGTCATCATCACCACGCGGATGCCGGCGGCCCGGCATTCGGCGATGGCCTGCGGCACGTCCGGGCGCACCGGGTCTTCGAGCCCGACCAGCCCGAGAAACTGGAAGTCGAAGTCGTGCTGCAGACCGGGCAGCACACCGGCAGCGAAGGTCGCCTGGGCCACGCCCAGCACGCGCAATCCGTCTGCCGCCATCGCGACGACCTGCTCGGCGACCGACGCACTGCGACGGGCGTCCAGATGGCATAGATCGACGATGGCCTCGGGGGCGCCCTTCGCGGCGATGAGGAAGGCCCGCAGATCCGGCGATTGCCAGACCCGCGACATCGCCAGCATCTCGGGTGACAGGGGATAGTCGTCGATCAAGGTCCAGTCGGTGTGCAGGTGTTCGGTGTGCGCCAGCAGGTGTTGACCAGCCTCGCCGATGGCCGATTCCATCGGATCGAAAGCGCGACGGTGGCTGGCAAGCACCGCGTACTCCAGCACCCCATGGAGTTCTTCCTGCAGCGGCGTGGCATCCGCCTTCTCGCTGTCGCGTAGCGTGTCGCGCCCCATGTCGTGCACCGCCGCTTCGGACCACAGGCGCCTGACGGTCATGCGGTTGGCCGTCAGCGTGCCGGTCTTGTCCACGCACAGCACGGTGGTGGCGCCGAGCAGTTCGACCGCGGGGATGCTGCGGGCCAACACCTTTTCGCGGGAGAGGCGCCATGCACCGAGGCCTAGAAACAGCGTCAGCACCATCGGCAGCTCTTCCGGCAACAACGCCATGGCCAGCGTCAGGCCGGCGAGCAGCCCTTGCAACCAGTCGCCACGCAGCAAGCCGAAAACAATGGCCAGTGCAGCCGCCAACGCCAGGCCGACGATGGCAACGCGCGTGACCACACGTCGCGTCTCCTGCTGGATCGGTGTGGACTCGGTCTTGATCGCAGCAAGCGACTGGCCGATGCGGCCCAGCGCGCTATGCACGCCCGTGGCAGTGACCCGGCCTTGCGCCGTGCCGCGTGTGACAAGGGTGCCGGCAAACACCGCGCCTGCGAGCGACGCCGCCTGCTTGGCCACAGGCACCGACTCCCCGGTCAGCAGGGACTCGTCGACCGCAAGATTGACGCAAACGATGAGCGACAGATCGGCCGGCACACGATCGCCCTCGGCCAGCATCACGATGTCGCTCACCACCAGATCGCGGGCTGCGACGGTGCGCTCCTTTCCATCGCGGACGACGCGAGCCTGAGGACTCGACAGATCGCGCAAGGCATCGAGCGAGCGTTCGCTGCGCCGCTGCTGGACGAAGCTGATGGCCATCACGACGAAGACGAAGCCCAGCAGCATCAGCGCCTCCTGAAGGTCGCCCAGGGTCAGGTAGAGGGCGCCGCACGCCACCAGCAACAGGAACATCGGCTCGAACGCCACCTCGCGCGCCAGCCGCAACATGCTGCGTGGGCGGGAGATCGGCAACTCGTTCGCGCCGTCACGCACCAGTCGGCGTTGTGCTTCGGCCTCTTTCAACCCGACGGGGGGTGCCGGTGCTGGCGCGGCGAGCGGCCCACCGGTGATGAGGTTCTGGTGCTCCGTCGGGCTTGGGGATCGCAATGTGTTGTCTCGAAGGGTGCATTGGTGCTGCAGTTCATCACGCGCCGCAGCGTCCCGCCTTGATCTGGCGCAAGCCCCGCCGGACGCGCCAGCCGAAGAATCGCCGCACCGAACAAGGACACCGCCATGAAACCGACCCCACGACTTCCGAGACTCATCGCGCTCACTGCCGCCGCAGTCGCTGCTGCGGCTGTCGCCGCCGCCATCGTGATGTTGCTCAGCACGCCCGCGATGGCCGCCGGTGCTGCGGCACCGAGCCAGTCGAGCGCGCCGCCGGGGGTGGCGTCGAGCGCCAAAAGCGCAGCCATCAAGGCAGCGCACGAAGCGGAAAGCGCAGCGCGTGAAGCCGCCCATGCGGCGCGACTCGCCGCACGGCAGGGCTTGGCGACAACGGGCAAGGTGTCCAGGTCGATTGCCGAAGGGGTCCGGCGCGCGGCGCAAAAGGCCGCCGAAGCCGCCACTCGCCTCGAGGCCAAGGCCTCCGCTTCGTCAGGCCGGGCGCTAGAAGGAACCCGGGAGGCCGCCAGGGCCACGGAGGCAGAAAGCAAAAAGGCTACCGCCGCCACCAGGGAGGCGCTGGCCAAGGCCGAGGACTCGCTGCAGCGCGCGACGCAAACCAGCAAAGAGGAAGCAGAAAAAGCAGCGCAAGCCACACGCGACGCACTGAACACGGCAGTGACCGCAACGGGCGCCGCTGCACGCTCGGCCAAGGAAGCCGTCGAGCGAACGGTCGAAGCCGCACGACACAAGACTTAACCCGGATCTGACCGGTCTCTGATCTCCGTCGCGCCATGGTCGAAGCCCAGCCTCTGGATGCGCCCGCCCAATGGTGGCTCGAAGCACCTGCGGCCACGAGCGGCCTGACGCAAACGCAAGCCGAAGCCGCCCTCGCACAGTACGGTGCGAACCGCTTCGAGTCCCGACAGGCCAAGCCGTTGCTGGTGCAGTTCGCTGCACGCTTTCGCAATCCGCTCGTCCTGATCCTGCTGGTCGCCAGCGCCGTTTCGGCCATGACCGGCGACCTGTCGAACTTCGCCATCATCATCACGATGGTCGTGCTGAGCGTGGCAATGGACTTCTTCCAGGAGCACCGCGCCGGACGCGCCGCTGACCAGCTGCGCGACTCGGTCGCGCTGCGCACCCAGGTCGAACGCGATGGCAAGGCGCAAGCGGTCGCGGTCGTGGTCGCCGATGTCGTGCCGGGCGACATCGTCCGGCTGTCCGCAGGCGACCGTGTGCCCGCCGACGGCGTGCTGCTCGACGCACGGGACTTCTTCGTCAATCAGGCGCTGCTCACCGGCGAGTCGTACCCGGTCGAAAAGCGACCGGGCATCGACAGTGCGCACGAAGCGGGCAATGCGGTCTTCATGGGGAGTACGGTGGTCAGCGGAAGCGCGCGGGTACTGGTGCGCCTGACGGGTCGGCGCACCGCACTCGGTGCCGTGGCGCACAGCATCCTCGCCGACCCGCCACCGACCGCGTTCGAGATCGGCACCCAGCGTTTCGGCAGCATGATCATGCGGCTCACCCTGCTGCTGGTGCTGTTCGTGCTGCTGGTCAACGTGTGGCTCGATCGGCCGCTCATCGACTCCTTTCTCTTTGCCGTCGCACTGGCGGTCGGGCTGACGCCGGAGCTGCTGCCGATGGTCATTTCGGTGACGCTCTCGCGCGGCGCCATGCGGATGGCGGCGCTGCGCGTCATCGTGAAGCGGCTACCGGCCATCCAGAACCTGGGCGCGATGGATGTCCTGTGCACCGACAAGACCGGCACGCTGACCGAGGCCAATATCCGGCTCGACCACTGCGTGGATGCGGAGCATCGTGATACCGGTCGCGTGCTGACGCTGGCGCACCTGAACAGCCGCTTCGAGAGCGGCTTGAAGAGCCCGCTGGACGATGCGGTCCTGGTGTGCGGAACGGACGATGGTGGATGGACCAAAGTGGACGAAGTGCCCTTCGACTTCGAGCGCCGGCGAGTGTCGGTGCTGCTGGAGCGTGCCGGGCAGCGCTGCCTGGTGGTCAAGGGCGCACCGGACGATGTCCTGAAGCTTTGCAGTCACTACGAGGTTTCGGGCGGCCAGGCGCGCGTGCTGCTGGACGACGCGACACGCGAGCGGCTCCACGACGATTGCCGGGCGCTGGAGCGCGAAGGCCTGCGCGTGCTCGGCGTCGCATCGCGCGACATGCAGAGCACGCAGAGTCACGTGGTCGTCGGCGACGAAAGCGGAATGGCCTTCGCCGGCTTCGCTGCGTTCATCGACCCACCCAAGCCTGGTGCGGCCGAAGCCCTGGCTGCGCTGGCGCGCAGTGGTGTCGAAGTGAAGATCGTCAGCGGCGACAGCGAGCTCGTCACACAGCACCTGTGCGCTCTCCTGAAGCTTCCGGTACGTGGTGTCCTGACAGGCAGCGAACTGGCGCAGATGGACGAGACCACCCTGCGAACCAGGGCCGGCCAGACCACGCTCTTTTGCCGCGTCAACCCGGCGCAGAAGAACCGCATCGTGCTGGCGCTCAAGGCGCGCGGGCACGTGGTCGGCTACCTGGGCGACGGCGTCAACGATGCCCCGCCGCTGCGCTCGGCCGACGTCGGCATCACGGTCGACAGCGCCGTCGACGTGGCCCGAGAAATGGCCGACCTGGTGATGCTCGACCACGACCTGGCCGTGCTCCACGAAGGCGTTCTCGAAGGCCGGCGCACCTTCGGCAACGTCATGAAGTACATCATGATGGGCACCAGTTCCAACTTTGGAAACATGCTCAGCATGGCGGTGGCTTCGTTGTTCCTGCCCTTCCTGCCGATGCTTCCGACGCAGATCCTGCTGAACAACGTCCTGTACGACTTGTCGGAGGCTGCAATTCCCCTGGACACGGTCGATGCCGAGGATTTGCGCCAGCCCCATACGCTGGACATCGGCTTCATCCAGCGCTTCATGTGGCTCTTCGGGTCGATCAGCTCGCTCTTCGATGCGCTCACTTTCTGGCTTCTGTTCCACGTGCTGGAGGCCAACGAAACGCTGTTTCGCACCGGCTGGTTCGTCGAGTCGCTGGTGACTCAGGTGCTGGTGATCTTCGTCATTCGGACGCGCGGCCGGCCGTGGGCAAGCCGTCCGAGCGGTGTGCTGACGATCGCCTCGCTGGGCACGGTGGCGGTGGCGCTCGCACTGCCGTTCACGCCGCTCGGCGCACTCTTCCACTTTGCGCCGCCACCGCTGGTTTTCTTTGGCTGGCTGGCCGGCATGGTGATGGCGTATCTCGTGACAGTCGAGGTGGCCAAACGATTCTTCTACTCGCGCATCAGGAACCGTTCTACGGCAGTTCAGCCCGCCTGAAGGCCTTCCAGCGATGCAGCAGTTCAGGCTCCGCAAGATCGCTGCGGCGGTCGAGTTGCCTCACCACCGATTGCACGGAGCGCTCGAGGTCCTGCTCCTTCTGCACGAAGTCGTGCAGCAGTCGCCCGGCCACTTGCGCATCGTTGAGTTGGCCGAGCGCGTCCTGTAACTTGCCAAGGCGCCTGACATAGCGATGCGCCGCCTTGCTTGGATACAGCGACTGAAAAGAATCGATGGCATAGCGCAGGCGCTTGGCCGCAATGCGGACCCGGTGGCGCTGCTCGGGCGTGGCGCGCGCCAGGCGTTTTCCGGTGTCGCGCAGCTTGCGATGAAGCCGCATGACGGCGCCCCGTGCCAGCGCGTGCAACGGTTGCCGCAATGCCTTGCGCGCACGCTTGCCCGACGACGACTGCCAGGACTCGCATCCGAGCCACGCAGCCAGCCCCAACGTCAGACGCGCATAGCGAGGCGATGCGAGGGCTTGCGCGGCGCGGCTGCGATGCGTGTCGGCCGAGAGCGAAGCCGTCCGCAAAAGTGAGGTCCATTGCACCGCAGCAGTGCGATCCGAATCCGAATCCGAATCGGCGGTCAGTGCCGGCAGGGTTTCGCCCGCGAGTACCTCGGCGTCGCGTGCCGCGCCCAGCGCCGCCGAAAGCCATCGCAGCTCGCCACCGAGCAGCGCCGGCGTGGGGATGATGGTGGAGAAGAGTCGCAACGCGGAACGAAGTCGCCGAATGCCCACGCGCATCTGGTGCACGCTCTCGGAGTCGGTCCCTCGCATGACGCCCGCCTCGTTGCCGAAGGCGTGTGCCAAGGAATTTTCGATGATGGCTTGAAAGCCCTGTTCGACGGTCACACCCCGCGCGAACAGCACCGGCTGCGCGGAGGTAACCGTCGTCGCCGTCGTCGTCGTCGTCGTTGCTCGCGGCGCATGGGTCCGACCCGCCAGCAGCGCATATCCCCGGTCTGCCTTGCCCAGACGACCGATGCGCAAGGGCACGTCGTCCTGCAGCAGCAGGGCCGCGTCGAACAGCGCCGCGGGCGCGCCAGCCTTCAGCTCGAACTCGACCTCGCAAATCGGCTCGCGCGCAGCGCCGCAGCGCAGCTCGCCTTCGTCGAGCGTCAGTTCGATGCGAGTGCCTTCCAGCGGAGACAACTGCCAGAGCGAGCGGCGCACGACGACATCGAACACCGGCACCAGCCGCTGCGCCAGACCCGGTTCCGCCAGGATCAGGGCCGGCCTCGCATCCGGCTCGATCCGCATGCGCAACGCCGCGAGATCGGGCTCCGCGCTGTCGATGTGGGCCTCCCATTCGCCGCGGTCGTGCAGTCCGAAACCACGGCCGGGCGATTCGATCGTCTTGACGGTTTCGGTCCACCGCTCGCCCTGCTTTCTGACGCGCAGTTCCAGCCCTTGTCGGCGCAGGGACAGGTCTGGCGTGTCGAAGTAGGTTGTATGAAGGCGGGACACGCCGGGCAACGGCTTGACCGGCGCCAATCGGGTGGTCACGGCCGTCCTGAACGTGTCGACGTCCGAGGGCGACAACAGGAGCTTGAGTTCGACCTCGCGTGAAGCGCGGTCGGCCGGAACATTCGACTGGGTCGCGAAGTGGCGCATCAGTCACTGTGACGCACCCACCGTCTCACGGCGTTGATGCGCATCAATGGCCGCGGCGATGGCGTGCTTATTTGATCCAGCGCAACACCGCTCGCCAAGCCGCTTTTTAAAGTGAAGGCTTCCTACCCATTCGTTCTGAAAGCCACCCATGCAGACCATGAAAGCCGCTGTCGTCCGCGAGTTCGGCAAGCCCCTGTGCATCGAGGAAGTCGCCATTCCCGAGGTCACGCCGGGCCAGGTGCTGGTGAAAGTGGTGGCATCGGGTGTGTGCCACACCGACCTGCATGCCGCCGATGGCGACTGGCCGGTCAAGCCCTCCCTACCCTTCATTCCGGGCCATGAGGGTGTCGGCTTCGTGGCGGCCCTGGGTGCGGGCGTCAAAGGAATCAAGGAAGGCGACCGCATCGGCGTGCCGTGGCTGCACACCGCCTGCGGACATTGCGAGCACTGCATCACCGGATGGGAGACCCTCTGCGACGGACAGCAGATGACGGGCTACACCGTCAACGGCGCCTATGCCGAATACGTGCTGGCAGACCCCGGCTACATCGGGCAGTTACCGGCCAATGTGGGCTTCAGCGAAATTGCGCCGGTGCTCTGCGCCGGCGTCACCGTCTACAAGGGCCTGAAGGTTCTCGAATGCAAGCCGGGCGACTGGGTCGCCATCTCCGGCGTGGGCGGGCTCGGCCATCTGGCGGTGCAGTACGCCAAGGCCATGGGGTTTCATGTGGTGGCCGTCGACATCCACGAAGGCCAGCTCCAGCTCGCCAAGGAATTGGGCGCCGACATGGTGATCAACGCCGCCCTGCAAGACCCGGTCAAGGAGCTGCAGACGGCCTTGCGCGGTGTACATGGCGTGCTGGTTACCGCCGTGTCCCGCAGTGCCTTCTCGCAAGCCCTCGGCATGCTGCACAAGCGCGGAACGATGGCCCTCGTCGGCCTGCCGCCGGGCGACTTCGCCTTGCCGATCTTCGACGTCGTGCTCAATGCCAAGACGGTGCGCGGCTCGATCGTCGGCACCCGCAAGGACTTGCAGGAGGCGCTGGCGTTCGCAGGCGAAGGCAAGGTGCATACGGTGTTCACCGAAGACAGGCTGGAGCGCGTCAACCAGGTGATGGACCGGATGCGTGCAGGTGAAATCCAGGGTCGCGTCGTGATGCGAATTTCAGACGTGGCATGAGCCGATGCCAGTAGCCTATGCCAGCAGCCGTTGCCAGCGGCTGCGCGTCACGCGCATTGCGCGCAACGCTGCTACTTCACGAGGACGACTGGCTGCTTTGCCAGCGACATCACACGCTGCGCCACCGAGCCGACCAGCAGGTCGACGAAGGCGCCTCGCCCCTTGGCGCCCAGCACGAGCAGATCGAACTTGCCGGAGTTCGCGCAGTCGACGATCTCCTGCGCCACCGAGCCCGTGCGAATCACCGCGTCGTGCCTGATACCGGCCTTGTCGAGCAAACTTCTCGCGGGCTTCAATTCGGTATCACTCAGTTCACGCAGGTAGTCGGCAACCTGCTCGCTGCCGACCAGCGCTTTGGCATGGCGCAGCCCGGTGTCGTCATGCACGCTGACCAGCGTCACGACGCTGTGGGCCTTCAGGAGGCCCACCAGTTTGGCGGCGTACTTCACTGCGCGCAGCGCGTGCTTGGAGCCATCGATGGCGACGAGAATTTTCATTGTCTTCTTTCAGCGTTGAACAGGTTGAGGGGCGTCGATCGATGCACGCAGCGGACGGCGCACGAAGCGCCCCAAGAGACGAACCACCAGCTTGCGAAACTCGCTGTACCAGAGCACTGCGCTCGCCATCGCGATGCACACGAGCCACTCGTCGAAGGAGAGCGGCGCGGTGCCGAAGGCCAGGTTGAGAAAGCCGAGGTGGACCACCGCCACCTGCAACAAGGCAGACAGCGCGACTGCGCCCCACAGCCAGCGATTCACGAAGAGATGCGAGAAGGCGCTCTTGCTGTCGGAGCGCGCGTTGAAGCAGTTGAAGAGCTGCGCCAGCACGAGCACGGTGAAGCCGGCGGTGCGGGCGGTCGCGAGGTCATCGCTTCCTTCGATCATGCCACCGGGCAGGAAGAGGTCGATGGTCAGCAGGGTGGTCAGCGCCATCACCAGGCCGATCTGCACCACGCCCGACCACATCCGCGCATCGATCACGCGTTCGGCGCGGCCCCGCGGCTTGCGTGCCATGACGTCGTCGGTCGGCGGGTCGACGCCCATCGCCAGCGCGGGCCCCGAGTCGGTGATGAGGTTGATCCAGAGAATCTGCGTGGCCAGCAACGGCAACGCGACCGTGCCACCACCACCACCAGCACCAACGCCGCCACTTCCAACCAACCCCAGCATGCCGGCACCGACCACGCCCAGGAACACGGTGAGCACCTCGCCCATGTTGGACGAGAGCAGGTAGCGCAGTGCCTTGCGGATGCTGTCGAAGATGCTGCGCCCTTCGCGCACCGCCGCGACGATGGTCGCGAAGTTGTCGTCGACCAGGATCATCCGCGCGGCCTCTTTGGTGACCTCGGTGCCGGTCACGCCCATGGCGATGCCGATATCCGCCGCCTTCAGTGCGGGCGCGTCGTTGACGCCGTCTCCGGTCATGGCGACGACGCTGCCATCGGCTTGCAGCGCGGCGACGATGCGCAGCTTGTGGGCCGGCGCCACGCGCGCGAAGACCGATGTACGGCGTACCGCTGCAGCGAAGGCGGCATCGTCCAGCGCGTCCAATTCGAGACCGGTGAGTGCGGTCGCACCAGGCTCGACGATGCCGAGGTCCGCCGCGATCCGGCTGGCGGTGCGCGGATGGTCGCCGGTGATCATGATCACGCGGATACCGGCGCGCACTGCCTGCCCGATCGCCACTGCCGCCCCGGCGCGCGGTGGATCGATGATGCCCACCGTGCCGACGTAGATGAGGTCACGCTCCAGCCGTTCATGCGACTGCGTTGCCGAAGGATCTTCCTGCGCGGTCAGCGGACGGTAAGCCACCGCCAGCGTGCGCAAGGCGGCGTCGGAAAGCGATTCGACGTCGGCCAGGATGCCGGCGCGCAACGCCTCGTCGAGCGCCACCACTTCCATGCCCACTCGCGCCCGGCTGCAATGGCCGAGCAACACGTCCGGTGCGCCCTTGGTGATCACCACGATCTGGTCGTCGTGCGCATGGTCGCGCTCGATGGTCGACATCATCTTGCGCTCGGAAGTGAACGGGATTTCGCCGATGCGCGCGAAGCGCTGTCGCCGCACCTCCGTCAGCCCCATCTTTCGTTCGGCCACCAGGAACGCCGCTTCGGTCGGGTCGCCATGAATCGACCAGCTGCCGCCGGCATCCTGATGCAGCCGTGCGTCGCCGGCCAGACTGCCGCCAGAAAGCACCACGGTGAGCTCGTCACGCAACGGGCCGGCTGTCACCGCAGCGCCCTCGTGCTCGACGCGACCCAGCGGCGCATAGCCCTCGCCAGTGATGCGGGCGCTGCCGGACGCGGTCATCACGCGTTCGATCGTCATTTCCGCGCGGGTGAGCGTGCCGGTCTTGTCGGTGCAGATGACCGATGCGGCGCCCAGCGTTTCGACCGACGACAAGTTCTTGACGATGGCGTTTTGCCGGGCCATACGCTGAACGCCCATCGCCAGCACCACCGACAAAATCGCAGGCAACCCCTCAGGCACCGCCGCTACCGCGAGCGACACGCCGAGCAGCAGCACGGCGATGACATCGGCGGCGCTGCGGATCTCGGAGATCGACAAGATCGTCGCCACCACGACCGCGGCGATCAGCACGACCGCGATGCCCAGCATGCGTCCGATGCGCGCCACCTCGACGCTCAACGGCGTCGGGGCCTCGACAGTCGCTTCGAGCATCTCGGCGATGGCGCCCATCTCGGTCTGCATGCCGGTGGCGGTGACGATTGCATGGCCCGTGCCCTGGGCGACAGCCGTGCCCTTGAAAACCATGTCGAGCCGATCGCCGAGCGCCGATGTGCCAGCCAGCTGGGCCACGTCTTTCAGCACGGCTTCGCTCTCGCCGGTCAGCGACGCCTCCAGCACCCGCAGCGACGCCGCCTGCAGCAGACGGGCGTCCGCGCCCACGGCATCGCCCTCACCCAGCACCAACAGGTCACCGGAAACCAGCTCGGCACTGGGCACGCGCAGCGTCTGGCCGTCGCGCACGACGGCCGATGTCACGGCGGTCATCCGCGCCAGCGCCGCCACCGCATCGGCCGCCCTGGCCTGCTGCGCATAGCCCAGCAAGCCGTTGACCAGCACGACCGCCGCGATCACCAACGCATCCAGCGGCCAGCCCTCGAAACCTTCGATGGCCCAGGCACCCACAGCGATGGCGATGGCGGCGAGCAACAGGTAGACCAGCGGGTCTTGAAACTGCGCCAGCACGCGACGCCATGTCGCCACGGGCGGCACGCCGCGCAGTTCATTCGGGCCATGCTCGGCGAGCCGCCGTTCCGCCTCTTGCGAGGTCAGCCCCTGCGTCGCATCGGCGCCGAGCGCCTGCAGCACTTGCCCGATTGCCAGTACCGACGGATCGCAAAGACCAAGGGCTTTTGGCGCACTCATTGCGGGCTCGACAGCGTCATGTACCCCATCCACGGCCAGTAGGTGAGCGAGAAAATCACCAGCAGCACCGCAGCCGCCAGAGTGACCATCAACCCGGTGCGAATGAAGTCGCGTGCCTCGAAGGTATCCGTGCCGTAGGCGATCATGTTCTGCGGTGCGTTCACCGGCAGGATGAAGCCGAAGCTCACGACGAACTGCAGCAGCATCGTCATGCCGATGACGTTGATGCCTGGTGTCTGCACCGCGCCCAGCACGCTGATCACGATCGGGATCATGGTGGACGCCAGCGCCGTGGCGCTCGCAAAGCCGAGATGGATGACGATGAGGAACAACGACAACAGCATCAGGATCGCGAAGGCACTGGCGTTCTGCAAGCCGAGGTGCTGCACGATCAGGTTGGCGAGCCAGCCGGCGGCGCGCGTTTGCAGCAGTGCCGTTCCCACGCTGATGCCGATGGCGAAGAGCACCACGGTGCCCCACGGGAAGCCTTTCTGCGAGGTCTTCCAGTTCATCACGCCCACGCGCGGGAGCAGCATCAACGCGATGGCGGCAATGGTGGTGGAAGCGGTATCGAAGTCGTGCAGCGCTTTTTCAGACGCCCAGAACCCGAGGAGCGTCAGCACGATGGCCAGCAGCTTCCACTCGTTCGCAGTCATCTTGCCGATGGCTTCGAGTTGCTGCCGAATCGTCTCCTTGCCGCCGGCGATCTCCGACATCTCCGGCCGCATCATCCGCGTCATGATGAAGTAGAGCGCAATGGTCAGCAGTGCAGAAAACGGCGCACCGGCAACGAACCATTCGGTCCAGCTGATGGTGGTCTGAAACTGCTTCTGGATAAAGCCGGCCGCCACCATGTTCTGCGCGGCCGCCGTCTTGATGCCGATGTTCCAGATGCTCGCCGTCTGCGCAGCGGTGATGACCAGCAGGCCGGCGAAGCGGCTCCGCTTCTCGACCTTGAAGGCCAGGATGAAGCCCATCATGATCGGCACCAGACATGCGACGCGTGCAGTGGTGCTGGGCACGATGAACGACAGTAAAAAGCCCACGACCATCGCGCCGATGACGATGTGATTGGTGCGTGCATCCACCCGCGACAACACCACCAGCGCGATGCGCCGATCGAGCCCCGTGGCCGTCATGGCCGCGGCGATGAAGCAGGCTGCAGCGACCAGTGCCACCGCGCTGTTCGAGAAGCCGGACAAGGCGAGGTTGAGTGCCGCGCCCGTGCCCATCGCCGCGGTTGCCGCCGTGGCCGACGTCACGGGCTTCGCCGCATCCGGCGTGAAGGCCAGCAAGAACACCATCAACGCGCCGATGACGACCGCGCTCACCGCGTAGTCGAGCGCCTCGGTCATCCAGACGATCACCGCGAAGGCGAGGATGCCCAGCATCATCTGCCCCGCGGCAGGGAGGCCCGTCGCGGCTGGCAGCAAGACGATCGCAACGAGCGCGATGAAGGCGGCGACCAGCCCGGCGCGCTTGACGACATCGCTGCCTGGCGCGACGGCGGGCGCAATCGCAGCTGCGATTACTTGCGCCTCGACTGCGGTGGTCATGCCAACACCGCTTCGAGCGGGCGCCGCAAGGACCGAGGCATCGCGGGTCCGCGACCGAAGCGCACGACGAGGTCGGGCCGCCGGTCGCCCCATCCAAAGGCACGCGCGAGCCCGGGTCGCACGCTCGCGACCTCGACCGGCTGATTCAGCATCGCATTGCGAATCCCCAGGGCGGTCGCCTGCAAGGCAAATCGCTCGTAGCAGCGCCCTGCTTCGATCCAGTGCCTCTTGTCGTTCTTCTCGGTGACGAAGACGGCGATGCCGGCGGAACTGCGCACCTGGCTCGCGTACTTGTCGTTCTCGCGCGCAGGCGTGAAGAAGCGGGCGAAGAGCATTTCGCCGAGCCATCGCGGCACCGTCGGATTGCCGGACGCACCAGAGAACAGTCCGTCGCCGGACCGAACGGCTTCCGTGTCGCCGAAGCGAAGCCATTGCTTGAGTTCAGCGACGAAAGCCGGGTCGTCGATCTGCCGCGTGTTGGCGTCCACGATGTACGCCAGCATTTTTTCTGTCGCGGCTTTGTCGCTGAGGATCACCATCTGAACGCCGTTGCGTGTGCCCGCGCGTTCCAGCAACCCAAGTTCGTCGACCGTCAGCGGGCGGCCGTCGTAGTCGGCGCGCGTGCACTGCCTGTCGAACATCGCCGCATAGAGGTCGGACTGGATCGCCCGGGTCGGCTCGAGCCGCACGCGCAGCGCGTCGCCCTCCATGCCTGCATCGAAGACGACATCGGCTTGCAGGCCATGCGCCGACGCTGCCTGCACCATGTTCTCCGCGGCACACCCGAGCGAGACGAACAGATGGTGATCGTCGGGATCGACGGCCGGGCATCTGCGCGACAGATCCGGAAGAATCGAGATGGACTGCGGCTGGATCGCGAACTTCCAGCACTGCGTGTTGTGGCTCGACGGCGCCAACGTGGCACAGCGGACCAGTTCTTCGAAGAGCGGCCGGCCAGTGGTCGCCTCGGTCGCATCCCGGTGCCAGGTGCTTTGCACCGCATCGGCATAGCTCGCCTCACGGCCATCGAAGGAGCAGGCGTTCAGGAGCACAGCGCCCACGGTCGCAAAGCGCCGTCGCGTGAGGGATGTCAGAGCCGGAGTCATGCGATCAATTTCGCGCTCTCGACCACCACCTTCGGCAACATCGCCATGACGTGCGTACCCTGCCCCTGAGCCGACGTGACTGTGAGGCGGCCGCCGCAGGCCTGAACCCGGTGGCGCATTCCGGCCAGGCCGTAGCGCGACGAAGCCACCTGTTCGATGTCGAACCCGATGCCGTTGTCGAGCACCTCGACCAGGATGTTCTTTCCCGCATCGACCAGGGTGACCGAAACCGTACTGGCGCAGGCGTACTTTCCGATGTTGGTCAGGCACTCCTGCACCAGACGATAGATGGCCAGCTCACTCGCATCGTCGCCGCGGGCCTCTTCGATCGCAGTCGTCACCGCAATCGTCGAACTCAGGCTGAAGTCCCGACACAGGATGGTCAGCGACGACGCCAGGCCCAGGTTGGCCAGCGACGACGGACACAGTCCCTCGACCACCCGGCTCTTCAATGCGATACCGCGACCGAGCATTTCCGCCAGATGCTGAAGGCGCCGATCGATCTCGGGCGACGCTGGGTCGAGACGCGACTTCAGGCACGCCACGTCGAGCTTGGCTGCTGTCAGGATGGCACCCAGTTCGTCGTGCAGTTCGCGGGCGAGCAGCGCGCGCTCCTGCTCGCGGATGCGCTGAAGGTGAGTCGCCAGGTCGCCGAGGTATCGGGCGCGGGACTCCCCTTGGGTCTGGATCGAATTGCGTTCGGGCGTCATCCGGTGGGTTCCTCGATCAATGGCTGAAAAGCGGATGCTCGCGGCGAACCGTGGTTGCCGGCATGCGCTCATCGCAGTCTGCTGCGTGCCGCGTTGCAGGGCTTGATGCAGATCAAGGCTCGGCGACCTTGGCCGAGCAAATGTCAAGAAGCCTCATGTGCGTTGACGCTGCTCTGGCTCGACCCCTCAATGCGACATCAACACAGGCAACGTCATGGATTGCAGAATCGTCCGCGTGACGCCACCGAGCACCCACTCGCGTGCGCGGCTGTGTCCGTAGCAGCCCATCACCAGCAGATCGGCACCGACATCCGCGGCCAGCGACAGCAGCTGCGCACCGGCGTCGCCGTCACCTTGCACGCCGGCCTGCACCGTCGCGGTGACGCCATGCGAATGCAGATAGTCCTGCAGCGAGCGCAGTTGCGACTCTGCCTCGTCGCCGTAGCAAACCGCATGCACGCGCGCCGCGCCGCGCAGCCAGGGCAACGCAGCGGACACCGCACGGGCAGCTTCGCGAGTCTCTTTCCATGCCACCAGCACCGTGCGCCCGACCGGGTCGACCGACCCTGTCGAGATGTAAGGCAACACCAGCGCGGGCCGGCCGCTTTCGACCAGCACGGTGGACACGAACTCGGCAGGCAGCTCGCCGTCGTAAGCGTTGTCGCCATCGCGCTGACCGAGTATCAAAAGGTCGGCATAGAGCGCGCGGCGACCGAAGCCCCAGGGCGCATCGCTCATCGGCTCGGCCCAATGCATGTGCGGCGAGTCGCCACCGGCAGCCATGAAGGTGGCGTACGCCTTGTCGCGCGATTGCTTGTCGAGCGCCAGCATGATTGCCATGGCTTCGGCTGCACCTTCGAGGGCGGAGGGGTAGCGCACCAGCGCAGAGAGCGTGCACGGCATGCCGGTCGCCTGGGCGCCGAAGGTCTCTGCCAGCTTGCGTGCGAGCTCGACGCGCGTGGCGGTGCGGGCTGAACTGTCGAGGTGAACCAGAATAGATTTAGGGGTTGTCATTGCAAATTCCTGAGTTGTCGAGGTATGAAATAGATACGACGTATTTCAGCGGCACCACACATCGATCTGGTGCGCAAGCTCGATCCAGACCGCCTGCACGGAGATGACCAGCAAGGCGACGCCGGCGAGCCGGGTTCCCCATTGCTGGCGCCATGCGCCCAAGCCGATGGCAAAGCGGTGCCAGAGCCAGGGCGCGACGAGCAACGACGCACCGCTGCCGGCCGCGAACAGCACCATGACGAAAGCGCCCTGCAGCGGGCCGTTGGCCAGACTCGCCAGCATGAGCGCGGAATACAGCAGGCCGCACGGCATGGCGACCCATGCAAGACCGGTCGCGAACACGCTGGCGGCAGAGCCCGTCAAGGCGCGCAATCGCTCTGCGAGCAGACGGCCGACCCGTTGCGACCACAGCGGCTGACGCCCGGTCACGGCCAGCACCGCGCCCCAGGCCATCACGACCACGTGGAACAGCATCCAGAGGCCGCGGAGCGCGGAGACATTCACGCTGGCCCACGTCAGGCTTTGCACGGTGGCAGCGGCCAGTGCGCCTGCTGCCGCATAGCCCGCCATCCGGCCGGCCTGGAGCAGCAACGGCGCCATCGGCAATGCAGCGGGCGTGATCGCGATGACGCCATGGCCGGGTCGAACTCCCACCCCACGCACGACACCCGCGCACGCCGCACCGCACATGGCCACGCAATGCGGACCACCCGCCAGTCCCATCAACAGCGCGGATGCGGCCAGTGCGGTTTGCATGATCAATACCGCTGCCGAAAGAGCGTGAGCAGCGCAAGGAACGCGAGCAACGATGGTCGGCGACAGCGGTTCATGGTGCTGCGACTTTGCGTTCGATCATTCGAACGCCACTTGATCTGCATCAACGCGGACACAAAAGCCGAACGGAGAATCGAGCGGAGCAGCGCGGCGCTTTCGCTTGCTTTGTCACGCTGCAAATTTCACCGCACCACCTGCCGCAAAGAGACAGCCGCCATGACACCTCAAACCATCAAAGTCGCATGCTCCAACTGCAACCTGCGCGAACTGTGCATGCCGGTCGGCCTCAACCCGGAAGAGCTGGCGCGCATCGACGACCTGGTGGCGACGCGTCGCAAGGTGAAGCGCCGCGAAACCCTCTTTCGCAATGGCGAGCGTTTCACCTCGCTCTATGCGATTCGGACTGGCGTGTTCAAGACTCGCGTGGCATCGGAGGACGGTCGCGATCAGGTCACGGGTTTCCAGATGGCCGGCGAGATCATCGGACTCGATGGCATCGTGAACGACCATCACACCTGCGACGCGGTGGCACTCGAAGACGCCGAGGTCTGCGTGATGCCGTTCGACCGCATCGAAGAGCTGTCGCGCGAGGTCACTTCACTGCAGCGCCATGTGCACCAGATCATGAGCCGCGAGATCGTGCGCGAGCACGGCGTGATGCTGCTGCTGGGCAGCATGCGTGCCGACGAGCGGTTGGCCGCTTTTCTGCTCAACCTCGTGGAACGCCTGTATGCGCGAGGCTTCTCGAAGTCGGAGCTGATGCTGCGCATGACGCGCGAAGAAATCGGCAGTTACCTCGGGCTCAAGCTGGAAACAGTGAGCCGCACCTTGTCCAAGTTCGTGGAAGACCGCATCGTCGAAGTCGACATGCGGCATGTTCGGATCCTCGACGCCGATGCTTTGCGCAGGATGATCAACCCGACGGTGTGAGGCGCTAGCGCGGCGGCGGCGGCGGCGACGGCATGTCCTGCACCGGCGTCGTGGTGTGGTTGCGGCCCTTTTCGGCCGACACCAGCGCCTTGTCGGCCACCGGCCCAGCCGACTTGCCCGCCAGCGTCCGATTGATTTCCAGGCCCTTCTGGTAATAGTTTTCTTCGACCACCGGGTCTGCCGTGCTGATCGCGATCCAGGCCGATGTCAGGCTGCCGACCACCACCACGGCGGGCAGGCCCAGCACGAGCCAGACCAGCGGGAATTTCCACCACGGTCCGGAGCTTTTGGAAGCAGGGAGAAGCGCGCTCATTTTCAAGTCTCCAGTCGGTTATCGGGGAATGAGGAAGACGGCCTTTTCAGAGACCTGCGAGACACCGTCGGCAGACCGCACGTTGAAGAAAACGGTGTGCGATCCGGGTGGTGCATCTTCTGCAGGCACCTGCAGCCGAACCGCCACCCAGCGCGACTCGGCCGGCCCGACATCGACCGCCTGGCTCGGCGTCGCCACGGCCAGCCCCCGCAGTCCGCTGGCATCGATGCGGTAACGCTGCGAGCGCTCGGTCGCGTTCATGATCTGCAGCCGATAGACGTTCTCGAGCTTGCCGCCATCGGCGATACGTGCAAGCGAGGTACGGTCGCGCACCACGTCGACCTTGAGCGGCACGCGCACCACCAGGCTCGCGAGCAAGCCGACGCACAAGGCCAACAGCACGGCACCATAGATCAGCACGCGCGGGCGAAAAACACGCCGCAGCACCTGCGCCGCGCTCCAGCCACCGGCCAGCCCGTTTTGCGTGGCGTAGCGGATCAGCCCGTGCGGCTGCGCCATGCGGTCCATCACCGTGTTGCACGCGTCGACGCACAAGCCGCAGCCGATGCACTCGTACTGCAGACCCTCGCGGATGTCGATACCGGTCGGGCACACCTGCACGCACAGGCCGCAATCGATGCAGTCGCCCAGGCCCTGGGTGCGTGCGTCCTGTGCCCTGGCATGCACGCCACGCGGTTCACCACGCGGCAGGTCGTAGCTGACGATGAGGGTGTCCTTGTCGAACATCGCGCTCTGAAAGCGCGCATACGGGCACATGTACTTGCAGACCTGCTCGCGCATGAAGCCGGCGTTACCGTAGGTGGCCAGACCGTAGAAGAAGACCCAGAAGACTTCCCACGATCCCATGCGCGTCTGCAGGAACTCCATGCCCAGCTCGCGGATGGGCGTGAAGTAGCCGACGAAGGTAAAGCCCGTCCACATCGCGATGCCGAGCCAGATGAAGTGCTTGAACCATTTCTTGACCAGCTTCTCGGCCGAGAACGACTCGCCGTCGAGCCGCATGCGGGCGATGCGGCTGCCCTCGATGCGTTGCTCGATCCACATGAACATCTCGGTGTAGACCGTCTGCGGGCACGCGTACCCGCACCAGAGCCGTCCGGCCACCGCGGTGAACAAGAACAACGACAGCGCCGACAGCACCAGCAGCCCCGACAGGTAGATCAGGTCTTGCGGATACAAGACCAGCCCGAAGACGTAGAAGCGCCGCGCGACCAGATCGAACAGCAGGGTCTGGCGGTCGCCCCACTGCAACCAGGGCGTGGCGTAGAAGAACAGCTGGGTAACGAACACCATCGCCCAGCGCCAGCGCGCGAACTTGCCGCGCACGCTGCGCGGATAGATCTTCTTGGTCGCTTCATAGAGCCCGCCGGCCTCCTCCGCCACGGGCACGATCGGAATGATCTTGCGGGCTGGAGCAGGCACGGTCATGGCAGTACGACAGGCAATGCAACGGCCTTGTTCGACAGCCCCCACACGTACGAGGCCACCACCTTGATCTGCGCTTCGGTCAGGCGACCTTCCTGGCCGGGCATGACGTTGTGCTTGCCGCCGTTGATCATCGCGACGATGGCGTTTTCGCCGAAGCCGTGCAGCCATATCTCGTCGTTCAGGCGCGGTGCCCCGATGCTCTGGTTGCCAACACCACCGATGCCGTGACAGGCCGCACAGGCGGTGAACTTCGACTTGCCCAGCCCGGCGCGCACCGAGTCGGTCGAGCGACCCGACAGGCTGAGCACGTACTGCGCGACGTTCTTAACGTCGTCCGGCGTGCCGACCGCGGCCGCCATGGGCGGCATCTCGCCGATGCGGCCCTTGGTGACGGTTTCGATGATCTTGTCCGGCGTGCCGCCATGCAGCCAGTCGACGTCCGTCAGATTCGGGAAGCCCTTGCTGCCCCGTGCATCGGACCCGTGGCACTGCGAGCAGTTGTTCATGAAGAGCCGCTCGCCGATGGCCATCGCCTTGGGGTCGCCGGCAATCCGCTCGACCGGCATCGTCTGGAATGCCGCATAAACGGGAACGAGATCCTTGTCGGCCTGGGCAACCTCGGCCTCGTACTGGCTAACGGCACTCCAGCCGAGCTTGCCGTTGAAGCTCCCCAGTCCCGGAAAAAAGGCCAGATAGACGAAGGCGAAGATGATCGTGATGACGAACAGCCCGACCCACCACATCGGCAACGGATTGTTGGCCTCGCGCAGGTCTTCGTCCCAGACGTGGCCAGTGGTGTTGTCGTCGGTCGGCGCGATGCGCCCGCGTGCCGTGATCCACAGCAGCAGACCGCAAGCCAGGATGCTGACGACGGCCGCGACGGCGACATAGTTGGCCCAGAAGCCACTGATGAAATCGTTCATGGCGTGTCTTTCAGTCCTGCTCGAAAGGCAGCTGTGCGGCCTCTTCGAAGCGGCGTGTGTTGCGGCTCGAATAGGTCCACGCGACGATGCCGATGAAGAGCACGAAACAGGCGACGGTCGCAAAAACGCGCAGGGTGGTGATGTCCATGGTCTGCTTCTTTACTTGAGCGCGAGGCCCAGTGACTGGAGGTAGGCGATGGTCGCCTCGAGCTCCGTCTTGCCCTGGGTGTCTGCGGTGGCCGATGCGATTTCCGCGTCGGTGTAGGGCACGCCGACACGGCGCAATGCGCGCATGTGAGCGGGCATCGCCTCCGCATCGACCTGGTTCGTTGCGAGCCACGAATAGGCCGGCATGTTCGATTCCGGCACCAGATCGCGCGGGTTGTTCAGATGAATGCGATGCCACTCGTCGCTGTACTTGCCTCCCACGCGGTGCAGGTCGGGCCCGGTGCGCTTGCTGCCCCACTGAAACGGATGGTCGTAGACGAACTCGCCTGCGACAGAGTAGTGCCCGTAGCGCAGCGTCTCGGAGCGAAAGGGTCGGATCATCTGCGAGTGGCAGTTGTAGCAACCCTCGCGCTGGTAGATGTCGCGACCGGCCAGTTGCAGCGCGGTGTACGGCTTCAGCCCGACGATCGGCTCCGTCGTCGACTTCTGGAAGAAGAGCGGCACGATCTCGACCAGCCCGCCGATGGCGATGGTGACCAGGATCAGCACGATCATCAGCAGGTTGTTGGTCTCCACCTTTTCATGGGTGAAGCCGGTTTTGAGGGCGGGCCGGGGGGTGGGTTTGGAAGACATGATTTTTCTTTGTGTGCTTCACGCATGCGCCAGGGCAATGGGCGGAATCGCAGCGCGAACCGAGCGGCCCGATCCCACCGTCATCCAGACGTTCCAGGCCATCACCAACATGCCGCCCAGGTACAACAGCCCGCCGATAAGGCGCACCACGTAGAAGGGATAGGTCGCCTTGACGCTCTCGACGAAGGTGTATGTGAGCGTGCCGTCGGCGTTGATGGCGCGCCACATCAGGCCCTGCATCACGCCGGCGATCCACATGGCGGCGATGTAGAGCACCACGCCGATGGTGGCCGTCCAGAAGTGCACCTCGATGGCGTTGACGCTGTACATCGTCGTGCGGCCGTACATCCGGGGGATCAGGTAGTAGAGCGAGCCCATCGAGATGAAGCCGACCCAGCCGAGCGCACCCGAGTGCACGTGGGCGATGCCCCAATCGGTGTAGTGGCTGAGCGCGTTGACGCTCTTGATGGACATCATCGGACCTTCGAAAGTCGCCATGCCGTAGAACGACAGCGCCACGATGAGGAAGCGCAGGATCGGGTCGTCGCGCAGCTTGTGCCATGCACCCGACAGCGTCATCACGCCGTTGATCATTCCGCCCCAGCTCGGCGCCAGCAGGATGAGCGAGAAGACCATGCCGAGCGACTGCGTCCAGTCGGGCAAGGCGGTGTAGTGCAGGTGGTGCGGGCCGGCCCACATGTAGGTGAAGATCAGTGCCCAGAAGTGCACGATCGACAGGCGGTACGAGTACACCGGGCGCTCGGCCTGCTTGGGGATGTAGTAGTACATCATCCCGAGGAATCCGGCGGTCAGGAAGAAGCCGACCGCGTTATGGCCGTACCACCACTGCACCATCGCATCCTGCACGCCGGCGTAGACCGAATAGCTCTTCATCCAACCCGCCGGCATCGACGCGCCGTTGACGATGTGCAGCAGCGCGACCGCGATGATGAAGGCACCGTAGAACCAGTTGGCCACGTAGATGTGGCGCACCTTGCGGCGGCCGATGGTGCCGAAGAAGACGATGGCGTACGCGACCCAGATGACCGCGATGGCGATCGTGATCGGCCATTCGAGTTCCGCGTATTCCTTGCCGCGGGTGAAGCCCATCGGCAGGCTGATGGCGGCCGAGACGATCACCGCCTGCCAGCCCCAGAACACGAACGACGCGAGCTTCGGTGCGAAGAGGCGAACCTGGCAAGTGCGCTGCACCACATGAAAGCTGGTCGCCATCAAGGCGCAGCCGCCAAAGGCGAAGATCACCGCATTGGTGTGCAGCGGTCGCAGGCGGCCGTAGCTGAGCCATGGCACGCCGAGGTTCAGCTCGGGCCATGCGAGCTGCGACGCGATGATCACGCCGACCAGCATGCCGACCACGCCCCAGACCACTGACATCAAGGCGAACTGACGGATGACCGTATCGGAGTAGGTCACCTCCGGGGTGTGGGTTGCTTGCATTCGGACTGCCTCGTTCATTGGACTGACCGAGTGTTCCCAAGTGCAGCCGCAAGCAGGTTGATGCAGATCAATCGTCGTGCAGAATCCGCTGCCCTTCGCGCTCCACGTCGTCGAATTGACCACTGTCGACCGCCCACCAAAGGCCGAAAAGGATGACCAGTGCGAGCACCACCGAAAACGGGATGAGCAGGAAAAGGATGTCCATCAGCGGCTGACTCCGGGTGCTGTCGCAGGACGTGCGGCAAGACGTCCGGCAGGCCTTGCGGCAAGGCGCGAAGCATTGCCGACCACCACCAGCGAGCTGACCGCCATGCCGATGCCCGCCAGCCAGGCCGGCATGAAACCGGCCAGCGCCAGCGGCACGCACAGCGCGTTGTAGCAAGCGGCCCACCACAGGTTCTGCCGCACCACGCGCATCGTGCGCCGCGCCTGAGCGATGGCGTCGGGAATCGACTGCAAGGCGCCGCCCATGACGATGAAGTCGGCCCGAGCCTGCGCGAGCGGTACCGCCCTGCCAAAGGCGAACGAGGCATCGGCGCGGGCCAGCACCGGACCATCGTTGAGGCCGTCCCCCACCATGGCCACGCGATGACCTCGGCCCTGCAAGATGCGCAGCACGTCGAGCTTGTCTTCAGGCCGGCAGTCGCCCTGCGCGGTCTGGATGCCGGCACGCTCCGCCAGGCTGCGAACCGCCGTGGCGCGGTCGCCGGAGAGCAACTGCACCGCGATGCCCTGCGCCTCCAGCGCAGCGATGGCGCCGATCGCATCGCTTCGCAAGTTTTCGGCCAGAACGAAGCTGGCGAGCCAGCCTTCGTCGTCGCTCAGATGGACCTGGGCGCTGTCGACATGCAAGGCAGCGACGTCGCAGAACGCGGCCGAGCCGAAGCGCACGGAGCGCGTGGGTTGACCGTGACCGTCGGTGCGACGCATGCGCGCTTCGAGCCCTTGCCCGCCGTGCTCGTGAAGTTGCACGATGTCCCAAGCCGGCGCCATGCGAAAGCGCTCTTGCCATGCCGCCACCAGCGCGCGCGAAGCCGGGTGCAGCGACTGCATGCCGAGCGCCGCCGCGGTCTCCACCGCGTCGCCCGGCTGCAGGCCTTGCCGGCAATAGACGCGGTCGAGCCGCGGCGTGTCGTCGGTCAGCGTGCCGGTCTTGTCGAAGACCACGGTGTCGACGGTGGCGAGCGCTTCGAGCGCCTGCAGCCGGCTCGACAGCACGCCGCAGCGCGCCAGTGAGCCCGCACTCGCGAGCATGGCGGCCGGTGTCGCCAGCGACAGCGCGCAGGGGCAGGTGACGATGAGCACCGCGACCGCGGCCATCAGCGCCTTGCCATGGTCGACGGGCCACCAGAAAACCAGCGCACCGGCGGCAGCCGCCAGCACCAGCAGCAGAAAGGGTCGGGCGATCCGGTCGGCGAGCCGGGCCAGCCGCGGCTTGTCTACCGAAGCGCTTTCCATCAAGGCGACGATCTGCGCAAAGCGCGTGCTCGACCCCAGCGCGTCGATGCGCACCTGAACCGGCGCATCCAGGTTGTGGCTGCCCGCCAGAACCTGCGCACCGCTGGCGCGCGGCATCGGTCGCGACTCGCCGGTCAGCAGTGCCTCATCGACCGATGTGTCGCCCGCCAGCACGATGCCATCGCCGGGAAACGCCTCGCCGGGCAGCACCCGCACGACGTCGCCGACTGCCAGCCGGCGCACCGCGATGCGCACGAAGTCGCCGTGGGCATCGCGCCGCTCGATGCTGTCCGGCAGCCGGTTCATCAGTGCCTCCAGCGCACCTGCGGTGCGGTCGCGCAAGCGGGCCTCGAGCCAGCGGCCGGTCAACAGAAAGAAGACGAACATGGTGAACGAGTCGAAGTAGACCTCGTGCCCGAGCGGACCGGTGGCATCGAATGTGGCCGCCGTGCTCACCGCAAAGGTGATCAGCATGCCGAGCGCCACCGGCAGGTCCATGCCGACACGTCGCGAGCGCAGGTCTTGCCATGCGTTGGCGAAGAACGGGCTGCAGGAAAAGAGCAGCACGGGCAGCGACAGTACCCAGGAGGCCCAGCGCAAAAGTTGCATCGAATCCGGTGCGATGTCGCCGGCATTTGCGATGTAGCCGGGGTAGGCGTACATCATCACTTGCATCATGCAAAACCCCGCGACCAGCCAGCGCCAAAGCGCTTTTCGCGCACTGCGTGCACGCTCGCCACGCGCAGCGATGTCGCCGGCCGGCACCAGCGGGTAGCCGGCTGCAGCAGAGGCCTCGAACCAGTGCGATGGCAGCACGCTCGCAGGCGACCAGACGATGCGCGCGCGTCCGGTCGCGGCGTTGACCTGCACCTCGTGCACGCCGCTCACGCGCGACAACGCCGACTCGACCGCGAACGCACACGCCGCGCAGTGCATGCCCTGCACCACCACGCGCGACTCCCACAGTGCGCCGTCGAGCGACTGGCCGAACGCGGGCCATTCGGCCGGGTCGTCCAACACCGACAGGTCGCTTGCGTCCGCGTTCATTCTGGCCATGGCGACAGCGGCGCCCATCGGGCCCGAAGGGAGTACAGCTTGCATGCGACGAGGCTAGCTCCGTGTGCCGATCGACCTGTTGATCTGCATCAAGGCCTGGCGTCACGGAGGTGAAGCTTGACGAGGGTCAAGATTTTCCCGAGGCGACCGAGGCACATTGAAAGTCCCGCCTCCTTTCGCGCCTTGCAACCTCAAGCCCTTCCGCAATGACTTCCATCGCCCTGGCAACGGACCTTCAAACTTCAGCGCACAGCGTCTCGGCCGAGATGCTGGCGCGCTTCGACATTGCCGGCCCGCGCTACACCTCGTACCCGACGGCCGACCGTTTCGTCGAAGCTTTCGGTGCCGATGACTACGGTGCGGCTGCAAGACAGCGCCGCCTCGGCGCGAGCGCACGCAGTCCCATCTCGCTCTATGTGCACATTCCTTTTTGCGCATCGCTCTGCTACTACTGCGCCTGCAACAAGATCGTCACGCGCCACGCATCGCGCGGTCGCGAATACCTGCGTTACCTGAGCAAGGAAATCGATTTGCATGTGGCGCGGCTTGGCCCCGGCACGCCGGTAAGCCAGCTGCATCTGGGCGGCGGCACGCCGACGTTTCTGAGCGACGAAGACCTGGCCGACCTCATGCGAATGCTGCGCGAGGCGTTCTCCTTTTCGCCTTCGGGCGAGTACGCGATCGAGATCGATCCGCGCACCGTCGACGCCGGCCGACTTGCCCACCTGGCGCGCCTGGGCTTCAACCGGCTGAGCTTCGGCGTGCAGGATTTCGATCCGGCCGTACAGCAGGCGGTGCATCGGATTCAGCCCGCGAAACAGGTGTTCGACCTGGTCGCATCTGCACGGCAGCTTTCGTTCCAGTCGATCAATGTCGACTTGATCTATGGGCTGCCGCGGCAGAGCGTGGCCTCGTTCGACCGCACGCTGGCGCAGGTGTGCGAGTTGCAACCCGACCGCATCGCGCTCTATGCCTACGCACATCTGCCCGATCGATTCAAGCCGCAGCGCCGCATCGCGACGAGCGACCTGCCGTACGCCGCGGTCAAGATCGAAATGCTCGCACGCTCGATCGCCGCACTCACTGAAGCGGGCTACGTCTACATCGGCATGGACCACTTTGCGCGCCCTGACGATGCGCTGGCCGTAGCCAAGCGCCAAGGTCGGCTGCACCGCAACTTTCAGGGCTACAGCACGCAGCCCGACTGCGACCTCATCGCGCTGGGCGTCTCCGCCATCGGACATGTGGGCGGCACCTACAGCCAGAACGCGAAGACGCTGGAGGAGTACTACGACCACCTCGACCAGGGCCGACTGCCAGTCGTGCGAGGGCTCGGACTGTCGCGCGACGACGTGCTGCGGCGCGCGGTGATCATGGCGATCATGTGCCAGGGTCATGTCGACTTCGAGTCGATCGGCATTGCGCATCTCGTCAATTTTCCGAACCACTTCGCCACGGAGCTCGCCGCTCTCGGACAGCTCGCGGCCGACGGGCTCGTGCAGGTCACCGACCACGATCTGACCGTGACCGACAAGGGCTGGTTCTTCGTGCGCGCGGTGGCGATGGTGTTCGACCGCTACCTGCAAACCGACCGCAAGCGCGCGCGGTTCTCCAGGATCATCTGACGACGACCGGGCACCTTTGAAAAGACGATGACCCCATTTTTGGAAACAACGCCGGTAGTCCGGCTCGATGTGCCCGCTTCAGAATCCGGTGCGACATGCAGCGCCGACATGCTCGCCAGCCTTGCCGCCGCCTCGGGCCTGCGCAACTGGCACCTGAAGGGTCGCGAACTCATCCCGGTCGTGCAGGGCGGCATGGGTGTCGGCGTGTCCGCTGGCGGCCTTGCAGGCACCGTGGCCGGGCTGGGCGGCATGGGCACGATCTCCTCCGTCGACCTGCGCCGCCTGCATCCCGACCTGATGGCGCGCACGGTCGACCGGGAAGCCGAGGCCGATGCGGGCGCGTGCATCGACGCCGCCAACCTGGAAGCGCTGGGCCGCGAGATCGCCAAGGCACGCGTCATTTCTGGCGGTCGCGGCCTCATCGCCGTCAACGTGATGAAGGCGCTCACCTCCTACGAGGCCCTGCTTCGCCATGCGATGGCCTGCGGCGTCGATGCGCTCGTGGTGGGCGCCGGCCTGCCGCTCGACCTGCCGGAGATCGCGCGCGAGCATCCCGACGTCGCGCTGATACCGATTCTTTCGGACGCGCGCGGCGTTCAACTCGTGGTGCGCAAGTGGGAGAAGAAAGGCCGCTTGCCCGATGCCATCGTGATCGAGCATCCGCGTCTGGCGGGCGGGCACCTCGGCGCCGCGAAGATCGCCGACCTGACCGATCCGCGCTTCGACTTCGACGTGGTGCTGCCGCAGGTGCTGGCGTTCTTCAAGAGCGCTGGTATCGAAGGCCGCATTCCGTTGATCGTCGCCGGCGGCATCGGCAGCCTGGAAGACATCCGGCGCCTGCAGGGTCTTGGCGCTTCTGCCGTGCAGCTAGGCACCGCCTTTGCCGTGACCACCGAGTGCGACGCGAACATCGCATTCAAGCGCGTGCTGGCCGATGCAGGGCCCGAAGACATCGTGGAGTTCATCAGCACGGCCGGGCTGCCCGCGCGCGCGGTGCGGACGCCCTGGCTGGAGAAGTATTTGCGGCTGGAGCCGCGGCTCAAAGACAAGGCGCACAAGAAAGAGCATTGCACGATGCGCTTCGATTGCCTGGCGCATTGCGGCCTGCGTGACGGGACCCCGACGTGGGGCCAGTTCTGCATCGACAAGACGCTGGGCCACGCGTTGGAGGGGCATACCGATCAAGGCTTGTTCTTCAGAGGCGCGGGGCGCTTGCCGTTCGGGGGCGAGATCCGGCCTGTCGGGGAACTCATGCGGTGGCTGTTGGGGGGCATCCGGCCGACCGTGCCGACGGTTCGCTGACAGGCCAGGAAGCAGCGGTGCCAAATGCAGTGGCACCCACATCGAGGCTCCGATGGTGCAGACTGATCGCATGGACAAGCATTACCTCGCACCCCTCTTCACGCCAGGCTCGGTGGTCGTTTTCGCGGGCCGGAACGACGCTGCCGAAGGTCAGTCGCCGCAGGCCAGGATGCTGCGTCAGGCGCTCGAAGCCGACCGCTTCACCGGCACGCTGCACTTCGTCGACATCCATACCAGCGGCACCCTGAAAGATCTTGCGCAGACGCGCGCCGACCTGGCGATCATCGCCCTGGCGCCGAGCGAGATCGGAGCGGCGCTCGAAATCGCGGCGCGCATCGGATGCCGCACCGCGCTCGTGCTGTCGACCGGCATCGGCGCCGAGCAAGCGGCGGAACTGGCGAAGGTGGCGCGGCACGAGGGGGTGCATCTTCTCGGGCCGAATTCGCTGGGCTTCCAGCGGCCGCAACTGCATTTGAACGCGAGCACAGCCGGGCCGCTGGCCAAGGCCGGGCCGCTCGCACTGGTGTCGCAGTCGGGGGCGCTCACCGCGTCGATGCTCGACTGGGCGCGCAAGAATTCGGTCGGTTTCTCGAACGTCGTCTCGCTCGGCCCGCACACCTCGGTCGATCTGGCCGAGGTGCTCGACTTCTTCGCGCACGACGGCAGCACGCACAGCATCATCGTTTACATGGAGGGCATCTCCAACGCACGCCGCTTCATGAGCGCGTTGCGCTCGGCATCGCATGTGAAGCCCGTGGTGGTGTTGAAGGCCGGCCGCAAGCCTGCCGGCAACGAGGCGGCGCAGACGCACAGCGCGTCGATCGTCGGCAGCGACGATGTGTTCGATGCCGCCTTGCGCCGCGCCGGCGCAGTCCGTGTGCGCTCCTTCGTCGAACTGTTCTCGGCCGCCAAGTGCCTGGCCTCGCGCTACCGGCCCGTGGGCAAGCGGCTGGCCATCGTCACCAACGGCGGCGGCCCGGGCGTGCTGGCGGCCGACTGGGTCAACGAGATCGGCCTGCAGCTGGGCAAGCTCTCGGCCGAAGCGGCGCAAAAGCTGCAGCCCCATCTGCCGGCGCTGGCGTCATTGACCGACCTCATCGACCTTTCCGAAGAGGCCGAGCCCGCGCATTACAAGGCTGCCATCGAAGCCGCTGCCACCGATCGCCAGATCGACGGCGTGCTCGCCATCTTCTCGCCCAAGCCGGGTGCCGATGCCGCCGCGGTCGCGCGCGTGCTCGCCGACATTCCGCGGCCGATGAGCAAGCCACTGCTGTCGTGCTGGATGGGCGATGCCACCGTAGGGCCCGCGCGCGAGGTGCTTTCCGAGGCGACGATCCCGACCTTTCGCACGCCCGAAGCGGCGGTCGGCGCGTTCGGCAATATCGCGTCGTTCTATGAAAACCAGTTGATGCTCCAGCAGACGCCACCGCCGTTGTCGGCGCTGGCCAAGCCCGACATCGAAGGTGCTCGGCTGATGATCGAAAGCGTGCTCGCAGAGCGGCGCCAGGTGCTGACGGAAATGGAGTCGAAAACGCTGCTGTCGGCCTTCCACATTCCGATCACGCGCACCCTGCTGGCACGCAGCGCCAACGAAGCCATGATGATCGCGACGCAGCTCGGATTTCCGGTAGCGCTCAAGATCGATTCGCCCGACATCAGCCACAAGTCGGATGTCGAGGGCGTGGCGCTCGACGTGATGAACGGCGCCGGCGCGCGCGATACGTACACCGACATGATGGAGCGCGTGGCGCGTCTCGCACCCGACGCACGCATCAACGGCGTGACCGTGCAGAAGATGGCGCGGGCCCGGCGCGGGCGCGAGATCTACATCGGCCTGGTCACCGACGAGCCTTTCGGGCCGGTCATCGTCTTCGGTGCCGGCGGCACCATGATCGAGCTCCTCGACGACCGCGCGATGGAGCTGCCGCCGCTCAACCAGTTCCTCGCGCGGCGCCTGATCGAACGTTCGCGGGTGGCCGAGACGCTGGGTGAGTGGCGCGGTGCGCCGGCCGCAGACATGGAGGCGCTGGAGCAGGTCTTGCTGCGTGTCTCCGAAATGGTTTGCGAGCTCCCCGAGCTGCGCGAGATGGACATCAATCCGATCATCGTGGACGCGTCGGGTGCGGTGGCGGTCGACGCGCGCATCGTCATCGGTCACATGAATTCGCAAGCGACGGGGCCGCATGGCATCAGCTACAACCACCTGGCCATCCTTCCCTACCCGGCACGATATCGGCGCGAGTGGCCCTTGCCTGGGGGTGCGGGTGGCAGCAGTGGCGTCGCCGGCGGCGTCTACACGGTGCGACCGGTGCACCCCGACGACGCGCAGATGCTGCAAAACCTGGTGCAGCATCTGTCGCCGGAGAGTCGGTGGTTCCGCTACGTGTCGCACTTCCGCGAACTGCCGGCGTCGATGCTGTCGCGCTTCACGCTGATCGATTACGACCGCGAGATGGCGCTGGTGGCCGTGATCCGCGAACGCACGGTCGATACCGCCGGCCTGGCGACCGAAACTGAACGCATCGTCGGCGTGTCGCGCTACATCACCAACCCGGATCAGACGAGCTGCGAGTTCTCGCTGGTGGTGGCCGACGACTTCAGCGGCAAGGGACTCGGCTCGCGGTTGATGGAAAGCATCATCGATGCGGCGCGAGACAAGGGGCTCGCGGAGATTGAAGGGCTGGTGCTGGCGGAGAACGCGGAGATGCTGAAGCTGATCAAGAGGCTCGGCTTCGCGGTCAAGCGGTTTGCCGATGATCCAAGTTTTCGATTGGTGACACTCACGCTGTAGCGGCGACGCAGCGCGGCTTGATATGGATCAAGCAGATGCCATTGCCGTCTGGTGATACTGCGCCGGTGCCTTTTGCGGGCACGCCAAAAGACGGAGTCACCATGAGCCATATGAGTGCCGAAGACATGCGGGCCTTCGTCGAACGCCTGGACATTCTTCGACGATGGGCCGTCGCGCACGACCGCAGGAAGCTGGCTGCGCAGCTGGACCACGAAAACGACGCGCCGCATGCCGACGATGCCAAAACCGCTGTCAAAACCGCTGCCTGCGCGGCGGTCAAGGTGCGACGTCCGACGCTGGCCGACATCGAGCAGGCACTGCAGCGAATTTCGATCGGCCGATATGCCCTTTGCGTGGATTGCGAACAGGTTATTGCGCGTGAGCGACTGCTGATCCAGCCGGCCGCTGTTCGATGCGTCGCCTGCCAATCCGCGCCCTCCACAATCGCACGCTAGGCCGCACGCATCGACACCGACTGGCGTTCAGTGGCCTGTCGGTTCCAGTACGGCGAAAGCGGGGCAAGCCGGTGAAGTCGCTGAAGTCGCTGAAGTCGTCGGATCGAAGCGCCTGCCACGCAGATGAAGCGCCAGAGCCGCGTCCATCGTCTGCACGTGTTTGACGTACCAACTCCTGAGCTGTCGCGCCATCTCGCGCACTTGCAGGAACCGTCGTTCGCGCGCATGGACCAGACCTTCGCGCATGACCTCGAGCACAACGCGATGCTGCACGATGTGATCTTTCCTCGAAGCAAAACCGCTGGATTGCATCCAGAGATCTTCACGCGCGAAATGGTTGGTCGTACAGGCCACGAGATCGCTCCACGCCAATGCAAGATGCGCATCGTCGGCCACGTCCACGCGCTCGATCAGCTCCACGAACGCCTGGTGTTCACGGTCCATAAAAGGCAGGTCCAGCACAAGTGCATCCGACCAGTTCAAGGCAGCCATTCGGTTTCCTTTGGATGAAACCGTCAAGGCTATGCATGCCTCGCCGCAGGGGTTTTGACCTGGGACAACATGGGTCGTAGCGACGCCAAAGATAAAGCGCGAAAAAAGAAAAGCCCGGAAGGCTCCGGGCTTTGATTCGCTACATCAGCATTTTTTTTGGAGGCGCGACCCGGAGTCGAACCGGGCTACACGGATTTGCAATCCGTTGCATAACCGCTTTGCTATCGCGCCAAAAAAAACTGTTCGAAAACAACCTGCGAAAAAAAGGGAAGCATGTAGCTTCCCTTTTTCAAAACTTGGAGCGGGATAAGAGACTCGAACTCTCGACCTCAACCTTGGCAAGGTTGCGCTCTACCAACTGAGCTAATCCCGCGTTTCGAGCCTCAGATTATACAACAAGTTTTGGCTCTCTGGCAAGGCTCGATCAATGTTTGATCGAGCCTTCCGTAGGCGCTGCAGCCGGCTGCGCAGAACGCTGCTTAGCCAACTCGGCGACCGCTGCGGCAGAGGCAGCGACTTCTTCATCGGACAGCGGCGTCGGCATTCTCTCGAGAGCGATCTCGAGCACCTTGTCGATCCACTTCACCGGCACGATCTCGAGCCCGTTCTTCACGTTCTCGGGAATGTCCTGCAAGTCCTTCGCGTTTTCTTCCGGGATGAGCACCGTCTTGATGCCGCCACGCAGGGCAGCAAGCAACTTTTCCTTCAAGCCGCCGATGGCAGTCACTTCGCCGCGCAAGGTGATCTCGCCGGTCATCGCGACATCGCCACGCACCGGAATGCCCGTCAACGCCGACACGAAAGCCGTCGTCATCGCGGCGCCGGCGCTCGGGCCGTCTTTCGGCGTCGCGCCATCGGGCACGTGGATGTGGATGTCGCGCTTCTCGAACATCTCGTCCTTGATGCCAAGGCGGCGCGCCCGGCTGCGCACCACCGTGCGTGCGGCCTCGACCGATTCCTTCATCACGTCGCCCAGCGAACCCGTGCGTGTGATGACGCCCTTGCCGGGCATCGTCACCGCTTCGATCGTGAGCAGATCGCCGCCCACTTCGGTCCATGCGAGACCGACGACCTGGCCCACTTGGTTCTGCTTTTCAGCAAGACCGAAGCTGTACTTGCGCACGCCCAGAAAGTCGTTCAGGTTGCTCCCGTCGACGGTCACCTTCGGCGTCATCTTCTTGAGCAGCAGGCCCTTGACGACCTTGCGACAGATCTTCGACAGCTCCCGCTCGAGAGAGCGCACGCCGGCTTCACGCGTGTAGTAGCGCACGATGTCGCGCACCGCTTCTTCGGTGATGAGGAGCTCTTCGTCCTTCACGCCGTTGTTCTTCAACTGCTTGGGCAGCAGGTACTTCAGCGCGATGTGGGTCTTCTCGTCTTCGGTGTAGCCCGAGAGACGAATGACCTCCATCCGGTCCAGTAGTGCTGGCGGGATGTTCATCGAATTCGAAGTCGCCACGAACATCACGTCGGACAAATCGAAATCGACCTCGACATAGTGGTCGCCGAAGGTGTGGTTCTGCTCGGGGTCGAGCACTTCGAGCAACGCGCTCGACGGGTCGCCACGGAAATCGGTACCCAGCTTGTCGATTTCGTCGAGCAGGAAGAGCGGATTGCGTGTGCCGATCTTGTTCAGCCCCTGCAGCACCTTGCCCGGCAGCGCGCCGATGTATGTGCGGCGATGCCCGCGAATCTCGGCCTCGTCACGCATGCCGCCCAGGGCCATGCGCGTGTACTTGCGGCCGGTCGCTTTCGCGATCGACTGCCCGAGCGAAGTCTTGCCGACACCTGGAGGGCCGACCAGACACAGGATCGGCGCCTTTACCTTGTCCACGCGTTGTTGCACCGCGAGGTATTCCAGGATGCGGTCCTTGACCTTGTCGAGCCCGTAGTGATCTTCGTTGAGCACCGCCTCGGCATTGGCCAGGTCATGTTTGATCTTGGTCTTCTTGCTCCACGGCAGGCCGACCAGCACGTCGATGTAATTGCGCACCACTGTCGCCTCTGCTGACATCGGCGACATCAGCTTGAGCTTTTTGAGTTCGCTCTCGGCCTTTTTCAGCGCCTCTTTCGGCATCTTCGCGAGCTTGATCTTTTTCTCGATCTCCTCGATGTCGGCGCCGTCTTCACCTTCACCCAACTCTTTTTGGATCGCCTTGACTTGCTCGTTAAGGTAGAAGTCGCGCTGGTTCTTCTCCATCTGGCGCTTCACGCGGCCACGAATCTTCTTGTCGACGTTCAGGATGTCGACTTCGCGTTCGAGTTGCCCGTACAGGTTTTCCAGGCGCGCCTTGATGTCGTCGAGGTCGAGCACAGCCTGCTTGTTGTCGAGCTTCAGCGGCAGGTGTGCGGCGATCGTGTCGGCCAGGCGACCTGGATCGTCGATGCTGGAGATCGACGTGAGGATCTCGGGCGGGATCTTCTTGTTGAGCTTCACGTACTGGTCGAACTGCTGCATGACCGCGCGGCGCAATGCTTCGACTTCAGTGCCCTTGGCTGCGCCTTCGACCGCTTCGATCGGGCTCACGTTGGCCGAGAAGTGGGTCTCGCTGTCGTCGATGCGGTTCACGCGTGCGCGTTGCTGGCCTTCTACCAGCACCTTCACGGTGCCGTCTGGCAGCTTGAGCATCTGCAGGATGGTCGAGACGCAACCGACCTCGAACATGTCTTCGACAGAAGGCTCGTCCTTGGCCGCGGCCTTCTGCGCCACCAGCATGATGCGGCGCTCGGATTCCATCGCGAGTTCGAGCGCCTTGATACTTTTGGGTCGGCCCACGAAAAGCGGGATGACCATGTGGGGAAACACCACGACATCGCGCAGCGGGAGCAGCGGCAGGTCGAGGGCGTCGGATGGCAAGGGGATATGACCGGACATGGAAATCCTTTTAGGCCTTTTTCGCTGCTTCGCGGTACACGAGCAGCGGGGGCTTGTTTTCATCGATGGTCGATTCCTCGACCACCACCTTGTCGACATTGATCGCGTTAGGCAGTTCGAACATGGTGTCGATCAACGACTGTTCAAGGATCGAGCGCAATCCGCGGGCGCCGGTCTTGCGTGCCAGCGCTTTGCGTGCAATCGCCTTCAACGCCGCCGGACGAATCTCCAGGTCGACGCCTTCCATTTGCAGCAGCTTGGTGAACTGCTTGACCACCGCATTCTTGGGTTCGGTCAGGATCTGAACCAGCGCGTCTTCGCTGAGTTCGGCCAGCGAAGCAATCACCGGCATGCGGCCGACGAGTTCGGGGATGAGGCCGAACTTGATCAGGTCTTCGGGTTCGACTTCGCGGAACACATCGGTGAGGCTGCGTTCCTTCTTGCTGCGCACCGAGGCGCCGAAGCCGATGCCCGAAGCCTCGGTGCGGTTCTCGATGACCTTTTCAAGTCCGGAGAAAGCACCGCCGCAGATGAACAGGATGTTGGTCGTGTCGATCTGCAGAAAGTCCTGGTTAGGGTGCTTGCGTCCGCCTTGGGGCGGCACGCTGGCCATCGTGCCTTCGATGAGCTTCAGCAGCGCCTGCTGCACGCCCTCGCCCGACACGTCGCGCGTGATGGACGGGTTGTCCGACTTGCGCGAGATCTTGTCGATCTCGTCGATGTAGACGATGCCGCGCTGCGCCCGCTCGACTTCGTAGTTGCAGCTTTGCAATAACTTCTGGATGATGTTCTCGACGTCTTCGCCGACGTAGCCGGCTTCGGTCAGCGTGGTGGCATCGGCCATCACGAAAGGCACGTCGAGCATGCGCGCCAGCGTTTGCGCCAGCAGCGTCTTGCCCGAACCGGTCGGGCCGATCAACAGGATGTTGCTCTTGCTGAGTTCGACCTCTTCGCCCTTGGACTTTTCCTTGTGACGCAGACGTTTGTAGTGGTTGTACACAGCCACCGACAACATGCGCTTCGCCGGCTCCTGGCCGATCACGTAGTTGTCGAGGTTGGTCTTGATCTCGAGCGGTGTCGGCAGATCGTTGCGGGCGTCGCGTGCTTCTTCACCGGCGGGCAACTCGTCGCGGATGATTTCGTTGCAGAGGTCGATGCACTCGTCGCAGATGAAGACCGATGGCCCTGCGATCAGCTTCTTGACCTCGTGCTGGCTCTTTCCGCAGAACGAGCAGTAAAGCGTTTTTTCGCTGGAAGAGCCTTTTTTGTCGGCCATGCAGGTGCCTCGTAACTGGGATTTATCAATGATAGCGAAACAAAAACGGCGTTCCCCGTGTGGGAAACGCCGTTCGTTGCCGTGGCGCGTCAGCGCCGCGAACGGTTACACACCGCGTTTCGAAATAACCTGGTCGACCAGGCCGTATTCCTTGGACTCGTCGGCCGTCAGGAAATAGTCGCGTTCGGTGTCGCGCTGGATCTTTTCGAGCGGTTGACCGGTGCGCTCTGCAAGGATGCGGTTCATCTGCTCACGCGTCTTCAGGATATCGCGTGCGTGAATCTCGATATCGGTTGCCTGACCGCGTGCGCCGCCCAGCACCTGGTGGATCATGATCTTGGAATTGGGCAACGAGAAGCGCTTGCCCTTTTCACCGGCTGCCAACAAAAACGCGCCCATGCTGGCGGCAAAGCCGATGCACAGGGTGGACACGTCGGGCTTGATGAACTGCATCGTGTCGTAGATCGCCATGCCGGCGCTCACGCTGCCGCCCGGCGAGTTGATATAGAACGAAATGTCCTTGTCCGGGTTCTCGCTCTCGAGGAACAGCAACTGCGCAACCACCAGATTGGCGGTCTGGTCGTTGACCTCGCCCACCAGGAAAATCACGCGCTCTTTCAGCAAGCGCGAATAGATGTCGTAAGACCGCTCGCCGCGGCCCGACTGCTCGATGACCATCGGAACCATGCCGAGGCCTTGAATTTCTTGTGCGCTCATGAATTTGCTCTCCGAATAAGGGGTTCGTTCGTAATTCGTCATTGACTGCCACTGACTGTACGCCTCAGTGAAATGGGGCTCGTACCGCAAAGCACAAGCCCCATTTCCGTCCCCGCTCATGCAGAGACGGCAGCTCTCGAGCAGCTATCAGTTTTGCTGCGCCATCAGCTCGTCGAACGACACCGACTTGTCGGCGACCTTGGCCTTGCCGAGCACGAAATCCGTCACGTTGTTCTCAATGACGACAGCTTCGACTTCGGCCAGACGGCGGTTGTCGCTGAAGTACCAGCGCACCACGTCGGCCGGCTTTTCGTAGCTCGCGGCCAGCTCGTCGATATGGGCTTTGATCTGCTCCGGCTTGGCTTGCAGTTCGTTGGCGCGCACCAGCTCGGCGACGACCAGGCCCAAGCGCACGCGGCGCTCGGCTTGCGGACGGAACACGTCATCGGGAATCGGTGCCTTGTCGGCATCCTTGATGCCGCGCTGCTTGAGCTCGGCACGGGCGCCTTCGACCATGCGGTCGACTTCGGCCTGCACGCTCGAGTTGGGCAGGTCGAGCTCGGCATTGGTGATCAGCGCGTCCATCACGGCGTTCTTGTTGCGCGCCAGCAAACGGAACTTCACTTCACGTTCGAGGTTGCGCTTGATGTCGGCACGGAGCCCTTCGACGGTGGCTTCGGCGATGCCGAGCGACTTGGCGAGTTGTTCGTTGACTTCTGGCAGGTGCGTCGATTCGATCTTCTTCACGGTGACCATGAAGTCGGCCTGCTTGCCGGCCACATCCTTGCCGTGATAGTCGGCCGGGAAAGAGAGCGGGAAGGTGCGGCTGTCGCCGGACTTCAAACCACGCACCGCGTCTTCGAATTCCTTCAGCATCTGGCCTTCGCCGATGATGAACTGGAAGTCTTCGGCCTTGCCGCCCTGGAAAGTCTCGCCTTCGATCTTGCCTTCGAAGTCGACCGTCACGCGGTCGTCGTCTTGCGCTGCAGCGTCGATGGCGCGCTGCGCGAAGGTGCGGCGCTGCTTGCGCAGGATGTCGAGGGTCTTGTCGACCGAGTCGTCGCCGACTTCGGCGGTGATGCGTTCGACTTCAGCACCGGCCAGGTCCTTGATCTTGACTTCAGGGAACACCTCGAAAATCGCGTCGAACGCCAGTTCGCCTTCAGGCGACTCTTCCTTCTCGGTGATGCGCGGCTGGCCGGCAACACGGAGCTTGGCTTCGTTGGCGGCTTGCGAAAAAGCCTCGCCGACCTTGTCGTTCATCACTTCGTAGTGAACCGAATAGCCGTAGCGCTGGGCCACGACGTTCATCGGCACCTTACCGGGACGAAAGCCGTCCATCTTGACGGTACGGGCCAGCTTCTTCAGGCGCGAGTCGACTTCGGACTGGATGGTGCTGGCCGGCAAGGTCAGCGTGATCTTGCGTTCGAGCTTTTCGAGGGTTTCAACGTTCACGGTCATCGGACTCTTCCTTTTGATGGGGTTTCTGGTGCGCGGGGCCGGACTCGAACCGGCACGTTCTTGCGAACGTCAGGACCTAAACCTGGTGCGTCTACCAATTTCGCCACCCGCGCGATCAGGTGAAATGGATGCGAAAACGGGCGGCCTCTGAAAAGCAGACCACCCGTCGAAATCGGTCAACCGCGCATTTTAAGCGCTAACGGGGACGTGTTTCAGCACCTCTTGCGAACCTTCGACAGGTTCGCGCTTGACCCTGAACGCCGCGGCATACATTGCAGGCAAGGCCAACAGGGTCAGCACGGTTGCCACGATCAGCCCGCCCATGATGGCGACCGCCATCGGCCCCCAGAAGACACTGCGCGACAGCGGAATCATCGCCAGCACCGCAGCCGCCGCGGTCAGCACGATCGGCCGCAGCCGCCGCACAGCCGATTCGACGATGGCATCCCAGGCAGGTACGCCCGCCGACCGGTCGCTCTCTATCTGGTCGATCAGGATCACCGAGTTGCGCTGGATCATGCCCATCAACGCGATCACGCCGAGCAGCGCGACAAAGCCGAACGGCCGGTTCAGCAGCAGCAATGCCGCCGACACACCCGCGATACCCAGCGGCCCGGTAATGAACACCAGCAACGACCGGCTGAAGCTGTGCAACTGCAGCATCAGCAACGTGAACACCAGGAACAACATGATCGGCACGCCGACCACGATCGACGACGAACCCTTGCTGCTCTCCTCCACGGCGCCCGCCACTTCGATGCGATAGGCGCCCTGCCCGTCGGCCCGCCACTTCGCCTCGATCTCGCGGAGCTTCGGCAGCAACTGGCTGGTCACGGTCGCGCCTTGCAGCCCCTCGACGATGTCGCCCTGCACGGTGATCGTGTAGTCGCGGTTCTGGCGCCAGATCACGCCCGGCTCCCATGTGAATACCGGTCGGGCGATCTGCGTCAACGGAATCGAATGGCCGGATGTCGTCGGGATGTAGGCGTTGCCGATGTCCGAGATCGCCTGGCGCTCGTCCGGTGACTGGCGCAAGACAATGTCGATGAGCCGGTCGTTCTCGCGGTACTGGCCCACGTTGGTGCCGCTGAACATCGTCTTGGACGCTTGCGCGATCGCCTGGCTCGTCACGCCCAAGGCGCGTGCCTTCGACTGATCGATCTCGAGCCGGATCACCTTGACCGACTCGTTCCAGTTGTCGTTGACGCCGCGCATGTTGGCGTTGTCGCGCATCACGGCCTTGACCTCGTCGGCCTTGATGCGCAGCGCCGCCGGATCCGTGCCGATCACGCGAAACTGCACCGGGTATGCGACAGGCGGGCCATTGGGCAGCAGCTTGACGCGGCCCCGCACCTCGGGGAATTCCTGTGCCAGGATGGCCGGCAGTTTCACGCGAAGCAACTCTCGCTGATGCAGATCTTTCGTCAGCACGATCATCTGCGACACGTTGGTTTGCGGGAACACCTGGTCGAGTGGCAGATAGAAGCGAGGCACGCCGGTGCCGATCCAGGTCGCCACCGTGGCCACGCCGGACTCCTGCATGAACCGTTTCTCGGCACGTCGGGCAATGGCTTCAGACGCTGCGAACGAAGTGCCTTCGGGCGACCACAGTTCAACCAGGATTTCAGGTCGACTCGAATCGGGAAAGAACTGCTGCTGGACCTTGCCCATGCCGACGATGCCCAACGCAAAGATCGCAACAGTCGCACCGATGGTGATCCAGCGGTACTCCACGCACCAGTTCACCGTGCGGCGGAACGTGTTGTAGAAGGGCGAGTCGAACAGCTCGTGCGGTGGCGCGTCGGGGTCGTGCGGCTTCACCTTGAGCAGCACCGTGCCGAGATACGGCACGAAATACACCGACACGATCCAGCTCAACAGCAGTGCGATCACGGTCACCGCGAAGATCGCGAAGGTGTACTCGCCCGTCACAGACTTGGCGATGCCGATGGGCAGGAAGCCAGCCGCGGTAATCAAGGTGCCAGTCAGCATCGGCTTGGCGGTCACGTCGTAGGCGTAGGTCGCGGCACGCACCTTGTCGTAGCCCTCCTCCATCTTCCGCACCATCATCTCGACCGCGATGATCGCGTCGTCGACCAAGAGGCCGAGCGCGATGATCAGCGAGCCGAGCGAAATCTTGTGCAACCCGATGCCGAAGTAGTTCATCGCCAGGAAAGTCAGCGCCAGCACCAGCGGAATGGTGATCGCCACCACCAGCCCCGGCCGGATGTCGACATACCAGCCGAAGCGCCCACCCTTGTGAAGCCCGAGCGCAATGAAGCTCACTGCCAGCACGATGGCCACGGCCTCGACCAGGACGTCGATGAACTCGCTGACGGAGTCGGCCACCGCCACCGGCTGGTCCTGGATCTGCGCCAGCTTGACGCCGGCTGGCAACTGCCTGTCGATCTCTTTGGTCGCGACCTTCAGCGCCTTGCCCAGCGCGATGATGTCGCCGCCCTTGGCCATCGAAATGCCGAGTGCCACGACTTCCTTGCCCTGGTAATGCACCTTGACGGTCGGCGGATCGACGTAGCCACGGTGAATGTCGGCGATGTCGCCGAGGCGCAGCTGGTTGCCCGAACTGCCGCGAATGGGCATGTCGCGCAACTGTTCGACGCTGGTGAACTGCCCTGCCACGCGCACCTGCACCACGTCCAGCGGCGACTGGATCGTGCCGGCGGGCTCGACTGCGTTCTGCGAGCCGATCTGCGCCAGCACCGCGTTGAAGTCGAGCCCCAGTTGCGCCACGCGCTTCTGCGAAACCTCGATGAAGACTTTTTCGTCCTGCAGACCGAATTGCTGCACCTTGGAAACGTCTTTGACGCGCAAGAGGCGCTGGCGCACATCGTCGGCAAAGGTCTTGAGCTCGGACTGGCTGAAGCCTTCGCTCTCGAGCGCGTAGATCACGCCGAAGACATCACCGAATTCGTCGTTGAAGAACGGACCCTGGATGCCGCCGGGCAAGTTTCCTCGCATGTCGGCGATCTTCTTGCGCACCGTGTACCAGACGTTGGGTACCTCGCTGGCCTTGGACGAGTCCTTGATCTCGAAAATGATCTGCGACTCACCAGGCTTCGAGTAACTGCGGATCTTGTCGGCGTACGGCACCTCTTGCAGCGTGCGCTCGATCTTGTCGGTGACCTGCTCGGCCACCTGCTGCGCCGTGGCCCCGGGCCAGAACGTCTGCACGACCATCACCCGGAAGGTGAACGGCGGGTCTTCGTCCTGCCCGAGCTGAAAGTACGAAGTGAACCCCAGCACCATGAGCACCAGCATCAGGTAGCGTGTGAGCGCCCCGTGGTCGAGCGCCCATTTGGAGAGATTGAACCCGGCGGGCTTGGCGTCGACCGGCGACGTCATTGTTTGGCACCCGCTGCGGTGGGCACGACAGCGGCGGCGGGCGCAGGGGACGGCGCCGCTGCGATGGCGTTCTTGTCCTTGTAGATCGACACCTTCTGGCCCGGCTGCAGTACGTGCACGCCGGCCACCACGACCATCATCCCGGGCGTGATGCCACCGGAGATCACCGCCGCGTTGCCGTCGGCCGTCGCGACCTGCACGGCTTGCAAACGCACCGTCATGGTGTCCTTGTCGAGCACCCAGACAGCGCTGCCCTGGCCCTCCTGACGCAGCGCACTGGTCGGCAGCTTGATCACCGCGGTGCCGCTGCGCGACAGGCTCTGCGGGCGGGCATAGACGGTGGCACCGAGGGCAGGCGCGGTCGCCGCATCGATGGCGACCTTGACGGTGTAGGTGCGGGTCACCGCATCCGCACTGGCCGCGACTTCGCGCACCTTGCCTTCGAGTTCAGCACCGCCGGCCCAGCCGCGCACGGTCACCGGCGCACCCGGCTTGATGAGCGCAGCACGGTCTTCCGGCACCGCGAACACCACGTCGCGTGCGCCATCCTGCGCGATGCGAACCACCGGCGTGCCGGAGGTCACCACCTGGCCCGGCTCGGCCTCGATGGCGGTGACGATGCCCGGCACGTCGGCCACCAGCGTCGTGTAGTTGGCCTGATTGCCCTGCGACGACAACTGCGCCTGTGCCTGCTCGAACTGTGCCTGCGCCGATTTGTAGGTGGTCTCGCGGCGCTCGAGATCGGCCCCGCTGATGAAGTTCTGGTCGCGCAACCCCTGGTAGCGCTTGAGGTCGCTCGCTGCGATGTCGCGATTGGTCGTCGCAGCGGCCAGCTGGGCACGCGCCGCATCTGTCGCGAGCTTGAAATCCTGCGGATCGAGTTGCGCGAGCACCTGGCCGGCATTCACATGCTGGCCCATATCGACCTGGCGTTTGGTGATCTTGCCGCCGACCCGAAAACCGATGCGCGATTCCACGCGGGCCCGCACCTCGGCGGAAAACTCGGGCTCGGTGTCAAAAGTGGAGACACCGACCGTCGTGATCTTGACCGCGCGCAGCGGCTCCTCTGGCGGGGCGGGATGCGAGCAGCCAGCGATCGCCAATGCGGCAAATGCTGCCACGACTGCTGAAGTGACCAGGGAACCGCGGCGAGCGAAAACAGCGCGAACGAGGGGCAACGCGGGCATAGGACCTACCTTGAGAAAACGAAACGGCGGTCATTACTGACCGGGCGGTTAGTAATCTAGGGTAAACGCGAAAGCGTGTCAATTGGCCGGTCAGGTCCGTTGCCCAAGCTCCACCAGCCGATTGCCCGGCAGATGAAAGTAGTCAGAAGCGCGCCCCGCATTTCGCTGCAGCCAACTGAAGAGCGCCACCCGCAGCGGGTTCATGCCGGGCAAATTGGCCGAGATCGACGCCCGCGAGGTGAAGTACGAGGTCGTCATGGAGTCGCAGCCGATACCCTGCTGGTAAGCGAAGATGCGAATGAAATTCGGCACGTCCGGCGGTTCCATGAAGCCGTGCCGCGCGGTCACCGTCCAGACGCCGTGGCCCAGCGATTCAGACTCGATGCGCTGGGCCGCATCCACACGCGGCGTGTCGCAGGGCCGGACCAGCAGCACGATGACCTGGTCGTGCAGCACCTGGTTGTGCTTCAGGTTGTGCAGCAGCGCATACGGCACCGAGTCGACATCGACGCTGGGAAACACCGCCGTGCCACGCACCCGATGCGGCAGGTTGATGGCCAGCGATTCGATGAACGGTTTGAGCGGCAGGCGCTCGGCGGCCGCGACTTCGAGGCCGATGCGCCGCCCCTTGGCCCAGGTGGTGAATATCACCATGACCACCGCAGCAACCGCGAGCGTGAGCCAGCCGCCCTGCGCCACTTTCAGGCTGTTGGCAAAAACGAAGGTCAGGTCGACGACCGCGAAGAGCACCGCGCCGACGACCACCGCGACGCGGTTCCAGCGCCAGAGCCCATAAGCCACCACACCCGCCAGCAGCGTCGTCGTGACCATGGTGATCGATACCGCGATGCCGTAGGCGGCCGAGAGCGCGCTCGAACTCCGAAAGCCCAGCACCAGCAACAGCACGCCGACCATCAGCATCCAGTTGATTGCCGGCACATAGATCTGCCCGATGGCATCGCGCGAGGTCTGCACCACGCGCATGCGCGGCAGGTAGCCCATGCGCATCGCCTGCGCTGACAGGGAAAAGGCGCCGGAGATCACTGCTTGCGAAGCGATGACCGTGGCCATGGCCGCGAGCACCACCATTGGCAACACGCTCCATGCCGGGAAGAGCCGGAAAAACGGGTTGTCGATGGCCGCCGGATTGCCAAGCACCAACGCGCCCTGGCCGAAGTAATTGAGCACCAGGCCGGGCAGCGCGACAAACGCCCACGCCAGCCGAATCGGCCGCGCGCCGAAATGCCCCATGTCGGCATACAGCGCCTCGCCACCGGTGAACGCCAGGAACACAGCGCCGAGTACGGGCAGCGCCTGCGCCCGATGCGTGAACAAGAAGCTGAAAGCATGGCGCGGATCGAGCGCTGCCAGCACCTGGGGCTGCTGCCAGATCTGCCACGCCCCGCCCACCGCCAGCAGGACGAACCACAGCAGCATGACCGGCCCGAAGACCTTGCCGACCACCGCCGTGCCCTTGCGCTGCACCATGAACAACCCAATCAGGATGACGATGGTGATCGGGATCACGAAGCGTTCCAGCCCTGGTTGCAGCACCTCCAGTCCCTCGACCGCGGACAGCACCGAGATGGCCGGGGTGATGAGGCTGTCGCCGTAGAACATCGCCGCGCCGACCAGGCCCAGCATGCCAAGCAGTTGCCACGCCCAGACCGGCGTTCCCGGGCCTTCCATTGCCCGGCGCGCCAGCGCCTGCAAGGCCAGGATGCCACCTTCGCCATCGTGGTCGGCGCGCAGCACGAACACCACGTACTTGAGCGTGACCACGAACATCAGGCCCCAGAAGATCAGCGACAGCATGCCGAGCACCGCGTCCGGCGAAAAAGGCACGCCATGGTCCGGGTTCAACGTTTCCTTGAACGCATACAGCGGCGAGGTGCCGATGTCACCGAACACCACACCGAGCGCGGCGATCATCAGGCCTGCGCCCGGTGGCGTCTTGGCCGCGTCCTGCAGCGTCTTGGGGGGAGAGTTCATGCGGTGGTTCGAGCGTGAAGGAACGACGAGCATAGGGCCGGGCGGGACGGACTGCGACCGACGTGTGGCGACTCGCCGACAATCGCCGACGTGCCTGACCACTACGAAAATTTTCCGGTCGCGTCGTGGTTATGCCCGCCGCGCCTGCGCCCACCGATTGCTGCCATCTATGGGTTCGCCCGCACCGCCGACGACATCGCCGACGAGGGCGATGCGTCTGCCGATGAGCGGCTCGCCGACCTGAGGGCATTCCGCGCCGACCTGGCCGCCATTGCATCTGGACACGCTGCCTCGTCGCGCTGGCCCGGGGTGTTCGGACCGCTCGCAATTGCCTTGGCCCAGTTCGACTTGCCGGAATCGCTGCTGGCCGATCTGCTCTCTGCCTTCATGCAGGACATCGAGAAAACGCGCGATGGCGGCGCCTATGCCGACCGCGCCGAGCTGCTTGACTACTGCCGCCGCTCGGCCAATCCGGTGGGCCGGCTGCTGCTGCATCTTTACGGCATCGCCGACTCGGAATCGCTGCGCCGAAGCGACGCCATCTGCAGCGCACTGCAGCTCATTAATTTCTGGCAAGACCCGAGCGTCGATCTGCCGCGCGGACGCTTCTATCTGCCCCTGGCGGGTTGTGCGGCGCACGGGCTGGCGCGCGAAAGCTTCGACTCTTTCAGGCCGATGACTTCGGCCAAGCCACCACGGCAGGCCATCGCGCTGATGGCACAAGAAACCGCATGGGCACGCGAGCTGATGCAGCAAGGCGCACCGCTGGTGCATCGACTGTCCGGCCGCGCCGGCTGGGAACTGCGCCTCGTCGTGCAGGGCGGCCTGCGCATCCTCGACAAGATCGAGGCCATCGGCTTCGACACTTTTTCAGAGCGTCCGACCATCGGCAAAAGCGATGCGCCGCTGCTGGCCTGGCGAACCCTGTGGATGCGGAGACAATCGCAACCGATGAAAAAAGAAGAAGCATCCCCGCGATGACGCCCGAACAGTACGTCCAGGACAAGGCGGCTGCATCGGGCAGCAGCTTTTATTACGCCTTCCTCTTTCTGCCGAAGCCGCGTCGCGCCGCCATCACTGCGTTCTATTCGTTCTGCCGCGAGGTCGACGACGTGGTCGACGAAGTGACCGATCCCGGCGTCGCCGCCACCAAGCTCGCCTGGTGGCGCACCGAAGTCGCCCAGTCTTTTGCCGGCCAACCGCGGCACCCGGTCATGAAGGCGCTCATGCCGCATGCGGGCGCCTACGGCATCGAGGCGCGGCAGCTGCACGAAGTCGTCGACGGTTGCCAGATGGACCTCGACCAGACGCGGTACCTCGACTTCCCTGCCCTGCGCCTTTACTGCCACCGCGTGGCCGGCGTCGTCGGCGAGGTCGCGGCACGCATCTTTGGACAGACTGAGGACGCGACCACGCAGTACGCCCACAAGCTCGGCCTCGCTCTGCAGCTCACCAACATCATTCGCGATGTAGGCGAAGACGCATTGCGCGGCCGCATCTACCTGCCCGTGAACGAGTTGCAGCAGTTCGACGTCAAGGCGCACGAGGTGCTCAACCGCGTCCACTCCGAGCGCTTCGTCGCGCTGATGAAGTTTCAGGCCACGCGTGCCCATGCCGCCTACGACGAAGCGCTGACGCTGCTGCCCGCCGCCGACCGACGAACACAGAAGCCCGGCCTGATGATGGCGAGCATCTACCGCACGCTGCTGCGCGAGATCGAGAGCGACGACTTCCATGTGCTGAATCAGCGCGTGAGCCTGACACCTGTACGCAAGCTGTGGCTCGCGTGGCGCGTCCAGGCTTTGGGTCGCGTATGACCCGACGGCGCCGCATTGCTCCCTTTCCATGAGGGCAACCACCGTCGCCATCGTCGGCGCAGGTTGGTCGGGCCTCTCCGCCGCAGTGGCCGCCAGCCAAGCCGGCCACGATGTCACCATCTTCGAAGCAGCCCGCACGCTCGGCGGCCGCGCCCGCGCCGTCCAGGCCACCCTGGCCGACGGCCAAAACATAAACCTCGACAACGGCCAGCACATCCTCATCGGCGCCTACACCCAGACCTTGCGCTTGATGCGACAGGTCGGCATCGATGTCGACACCGCACTCCTGCGCACGCCGCTGACGATGGTCTTTCCTGACGGCATGGGCTTGCGCTTTCCCAAGTTGCCGGCACCGCTCGACGCGCTGATAGGCATCGTGAGCGCACGCGGCTGGTCGTGGCGCGACAAGCTGTCGCTGCTGCGTGTTGCCGCGGGATGGCAACGCACGAAGTTCGAGTGCGCGGCCGACCGCACGGTCGCCGATTTGTGCGGTGAACTTACGCACCGTGTACGGGCCGAGATGATCGACCCACTGTGCATCTCGGCGCTGAACACGGCAGCAGACGCGGCCAGCGGCCAAGTGTTCTTGCGCGTGCTGCGTGATGCGATGTTCGGGGTGAGCGGCGGATCGAATCTCTTGCTGCCACGTGTCGATCTGGGTGCGCTGTTTCCGGAAGCAGCGGCACGCTGGGTGGCAGCGCACGGCGGCCGCATCGCGCCGGGCTGCCGCGTGCAGGCGATCGTCCCGGCAGCGAGTGGCTGGCGGGTCGTCGGAGACGGCGACAAAGACAGGGCCGTCGTCGAGGATGCCAACGGCGAGTTCGATCACGTCGTGCTCGCATGCCCGCCCGGCGAGGCGGCACGGCTGGTCGAATCGAGCGGCGTTGTGCAAGCCGGAAGCTGGTCCGCCAACGCACGCGCCTTGCGATTCGAAGCCATCACGACGGTCTATCTCGAAGGCGGCCATAGGCTGCCCGAGCCGATGCTGGCACTGCGCTCGACGGCCGACGCACCCGCCCAGTTCGTCTTCGATCGCGCACGGACCGGTGGTCCGGACGGCTTATGGGCCATGGTCGTGAGCGCGAGTTCGACCGAGCGCGCGATGCTCGAATCGCAAGTCGTTGCCCAGGCCCGCGAGCAACTGGGTTGCGCCGATCCCAGAGTCGTGCTGACCGTGGTCGAAAAGCGCGCGACCTTCGCCTGCACGCCCGGGCTCGCGCGCCCTCCGATGTCAATAGCGCCCGGCCTCGACGCTTGCGGCGACTACATCGAAGGCCCTTATCCCGCCACGCTCGAAGGTGCGGTCATGAGCGGGCTGGCCGCAGCAGCAAAAAAAATGCCCTCGCCATGACACTGCAATACCTCGTCTTCGACTTCACGGAAGACACGGAAGGCATCGGCACTTTCGAAGCGATGGCGTCGACCACGTCAGCCGAGGCCGCTCAGGTCGAGGCTGAAATTGCGCAGGTGCTTGCATGGGCTGACGCCGTGTTCCCCCTTGGACGCGGCGAGTTGAGCGCCGGCGCCGACTGGGACTTCGATCTGCAGGAACCCGACGAAGGCGCAGCGCGGCGCACCTTCGTCGTCTCGATCAGCGGCACGGCAAGTTTTTGCGAAGCGGTTCGGGAACAGTTCGAACTCGACTGAAACCTGACGCTCGGACTGCGCGGCTACCCCGCTTCCAGCGCCACGCACAGCGCGTGCAAGTTCGGCACGATCAGCTGCGGCCTCGAATCGTGCTCCCAAGGTCGCTCGTCGCGCACCAGCCAGGCGGCCTGCATGCCGGCATTGAGTGCGCCGACCACGTCCAGCGCGGCGTCGTCGCCCACATGCAGCACGTCGCGCGGCAACAGGCCGACGGAAGCGGCAGCCGCACGAAAGATCGGCGCATGCGGCTTGCCGCTGCCGAACGCGCGCGCATTGAAGGCGGTGCGAAACCAGCGTCCGACACCGGTGAGGTGGATGTCGGCATTGCCGTTCGAAATCGCGACCAGCGGGTAGCGCTCGCTGAGCCACTTGAGGGCAGGCAGCGCATCGTCGTAGAGCTCCACGCGCTGGCGCTGCGCGAAGAAGGCATCGAAGGCCGGGTCGGCCAGGGCGGGGTCTTCACCGGCGCGCCGTAGCGCGGTGCGAATCGACTCGCGACGCAGTGCGCTCAGGTCATGCGCGAGGTCCGAACGTTCCTTGGCAGTGGCTTCGCGCAGCTCGCGCAGGATGCCGGGTGTGACCAGCAGCTCCGCAGTCTTCGGCGCCTCCTTGACGAGCCATGCATGAAGCACGCGCTCGGCGCGCTCGATGGCGGGCCACACGGGCCAGAGGGTGTCGTCCAGGTCGAGTGAAATCGCCGAAATGCGCTTCACATCGAGTGGGGCGGGAGCGACCGGGGCTGCAGCTTCTAAGGTCATGCGAGAGAATATCCCATGCCTTCCAGCCCTGCGCCGAGCCCGGTCTCCCCTGCCACATCCCCTGCCACATCCCCTGCCAGCGAGCGCACCGCCGTGCTCTGGTGCAACCTCGGCTCGCCCGACGAGCCCACCGCGCCAGCGGTGCGGCGCTACCTATCGCAGTTCCTGCACGACTACCGCGTGGTGGAAATCCCGCGTGCCATCTGGTGCCTCATCCTGCACGGGATCATCCTGCGCGTGCGGCCTGCCAAGTCGGCCGCCAAATACGCGAGCATCTGGTTGCCAGAAGGGTCACCGCTCAAGGTGTGGACGAAAAAGCAGGCCGTCATGCTGGCCGGCTGGCTCGGCGAACGCGGCCACCGCGTCACGGTGCGCGACGCGATGCGCTATGCCAATCCGTCGATCGCCTCGCAGCTCGATGCGCTGCAGGCCGAGGGCGTGACCCGCGTGCTGGTGATGCAGGCCTACCCGCAGTATTCGGCGACCACGACCGCCAGCGTGATCGATGCGGTGCAAGCGTGGACCCTGCGGCAGCGCCACATGCCGGAGTTTCGCTTCGTCAACCGTTACCACGACGACGCCGGCTACATCGATGCGCTGGCGCAAGGTGTCGAGCGCTACTGGCAGCTCAATGGCCGGGGCGATGTGCTGCTCATGAGCTTTCACGGCATCCCGGCACGCAATATCGCGCTGGGCGATCCGTACCAGGGGCAATGCCTCGAAACCGCGCGCCTGCTGGTGGCGCGACTGCAGCTCTCGCCGGCGCAGCATCGCGTGACCTTCCAGTCGCGCTTCGGCCGCGCGAAGTGGCTGGAGCCCTACACCGAGCCAACGTTGCGCGAGCTGGGCGCGGCCGGCACGAAGCGTGTCGATGTGATGTGCCCCGGCTTTCCGGCGGACTGCCTCGAGACGCTGGAAGAAATCGCGATGGAAGGCCGCGAGGCCTTCGTGCATGAAGGCGGCGGCGAGTTCCACTTCATTCCGTGCCTTAACGACAGCCCGGCGTGGATCACCGCGCTGGCCGACATCACCGAGCGCAACCTCGCTGGCTGGCCGACAAAGGCCTGACCGCAACGCTCAGGCGCGACCGAGGAAGTCGCGCTTGCCGATCGGCACGCCGTTGTGACGCAGGATGTCGTATGCGGTCGTGACGTGAAAAAAGAAGTTGGGCAGAGCGAAGTGCAGCAGGTACGACTGACCGGTAAATTCAAGGTCGACCGCGCCTGCCTTCATCGTGACGACGCGTTCTTCGCTGCCTTGAAAGGCTTCACGCGGCACGGTCTCCAGATAGGCGCGCGTATTGGCAAGGCGCGCACGCAGTTCGTCGAAGGTGGATTCGGTGTCGGCAAAGCTCGGTGCCGCCACGCCGCTCAGGCGCACCACGGCCAGCTTGCTGGCATCGCTCGCGCTCTGAATCTGGAACGACAACGGACGCATGTCTTCGGCCAGCTTCGCTTGGATCAACGTTGCCGGGTCGATGCCAGTGGCCTCAGCATGCGCAGCGCCCTTGTCGAGCAGGTGCGACAGCTGCTTGAGGTTGTGCATGAAAACGGTGACGGAAGCGTCGTACATCGTGAGGGCCATGGGAATCTCCTGGAGTCGCTTTTGCGGTATTGGCGCACTGAGTGCGTGGGGACGAGTCGACGCGTTGCGCGTGACCCGGGCAGCGATTGTGACCGCGTGCTCAGATTCCTGCCGAGCGCACGAAAGCCTCGATCGGCGCCAGATGCGAATCCACATTCAGCGCCGGCGCATGGCCGCAACCGGGCACCTCGATCACTTGCAATCGCCCGGCGGCGCCCGGCCCACGACCGCGCATTTCGTCTATGACCTCCGGCCGCACCAAGTCGGAATCGACACCGCGCAGCAGCAGCACCGGCGCCTCGATGGCGTCCCAATGCGGCCAGATGAGGTAGTCGTTCTCATGCGCTGTGAACTGCCGCACCATCGACGGGTCGTAGTGCGGCGTCACTCGGCCGTCGGGCAGGCGGCGCGTCGAAGTCTCGGTCAGGCGCAGCCACTGCGCATCGCTGAGCCATCCATAGAGTTTGTAGACGGTGCGAAAAAACGCTTCGAGTTCGGCGACGGTGTCGAAGGCTGGCGGGTCGCCGGCATAGGAGCGAATGCGGTCGATGGCCGACTGCGCAAGCCGTGGGGCGTTGTCGTTCAGCGTCAGGCTGGCAATGCGCTGCTTCATGCGCGGCACGGTCAGGCCGGATGCGCACACGGTGCCGATGGCGCCGCCCATCGAGGTACCGACCCAGTGGATGCGATCGAGCTTCAGCGCATTGCAGAACGCCTCGGCAAGTTGCGCATAGAAAGACAGCTGGTACTCGTCGTCCGGCACCGGGCTCCACTGGCTCAGGCCACGGCCGATGGTGTCGGGACACACCACCCTGAAACCCTTGCCAGCGAAGTGCGTCGCGAGCTCGTCCATGTCGCGGCCGGTGCGCGCAAGACCATGCCATGCGACCACGACCGGCGCGTCTTGCGAACCCCAATCCATCCAGTGGATTTCGCGGTCCAGAATATTGATGTAGCAAGAAGACGGCACGGTCATCGCAAGGCCCTGGCGCGCAGACGGCCGACGATGCCGGTCGGAAAGTAATACACCGACAACACGAACAGCACGCCCAGCCACAGCAGCCAGCGGTCAGGCGACAGCAACGCGGACAACCACGGCAAGCCGCTCGCCGCATCGCTGCCGAGCTTGAGCAAGTCCTGCAGATAGCTCTGTGCCACGACGAACAACGCCGCACCGATCACCGCCCCGTAGATGCTGCCCATACCGCCGATGACGACGATCAAAAGCACGTCGACCATGATCTCGAAACTGAGCGAAGTATCTGGTCCGTTGTAGCGCAGCCAGATCGCCAGCATCGCGCCCGCGAGCGTCGCGAACAGGGCCGACAGCACGGCAGCAGCAGTGCGATAGAGCACCACGCGATAGCCGATGGCTTCGGCCCGAAATTCGTTCTCGCGGATCGCTTGCAGCACACGGCCGAAGGGTGAGTTGACGATGCGCAGCAACGCCAGCACCAGCACGACGGCGACGACGAACAGCAGGTAGTAGCAGAGCAAGCGGCCGTCGAGCGAGACGCCCATGAACGGCTCGTCGGCGAACTCGAAGCTCGGCGAAATCAACTCGGGCAGCTTGAAGGTGAGGCCGTCTTCACCACCTGTGAAGTCCGACAACTGCGAGGCCAGCGTCTGAAACGCCGAGGCCACCGCGAGCGTGATCATGGCGAAGAAGATCGCCCGGACGCGCAGCGAGAACAAGCCGACGGCCAGTGCGAGCACCAGCGACACCGCGAGCGAAGCGCCGAGCCCGACCGCTACTGCGCCCCAGTTGGCACCGAGCCGCGTCGCCGCGATCGAGATGCCATACGCCCCGATGCCGAAGAACATCGTGTGCGCGAAGCTAACGATGCCGGTGTAGCCCAGCAGCAGATCGAAGCTCGCCACCAGCACGATGAACACCAGCACCTTGGCCGCCACGCTCAGCGCCTTGACACCGGGGAAGATGAAGGGCGCGAAGGCCAGGCCGAGCAACAGCGCAACCAGCAGCACCGCCAGCACGCGACTGCGTGGCATGTCGTTGGAGAGAAGGCGTTTCAACATTGCCGGCCTCATCGATTCGCCACCGGATAGACGCCCTGCGGCCGCCACAGCAACACGCCGACCATCAGCAGGATGTTGGAGAACAGCGCCACCTTCGGCGCCAGAAATCCGCTGTAGTTGGCCATCAGCCCGACCATCAACGCACCGATGAGCGCACCACCGGTCGAGCCCAGCCCGCCGATGATGATCACGATGAAGATGAGCACGTTGACCTGCGCGCCGATCTGCGGCACCACGCTCTGCTGGAACATGCCCCACATCACGCCGCCCAGTCCAGCCAGCGCGCTGCCGACCACGAACACGCCAATGAAGAGGCGCCGGATCCGGTAGCCCAGCGATTCGACCATCTCGCGGTCTTGCACGCCGGCGCGGATCAAGAGGCCGATCTTCGTGCGCGACAGCGTCCACGCCAGCGCGAGGAAAACGACCAGACCGATCGCAACCGCCAGCAGCCGGTATTTTTCGATCGAAGCGCCGAGCCAGAACACCGTGCCCTGCAACGCCGCGGGTGGCAGCAGCGGAATCTGCTGCGGCCCCCACACCACCTTGATCAGCTCTTCGCCGATGATCATGCCGCCCATGGTGATGAGGATCTGCTTCAGGTGCTGGCCGTACACCGGCCGCACGATGAAGCGCTCGAACACCACGCCCAGCGCGCCGGCCGCGAGCATCGCGAGCAGCAGCGCCGGCAGCAGCGCGACGAGATTGCGGCCGAGCGAGTCGACACTGGTCCAGTCCTGCATGCCGCCGAGTACCGTCGTTGCGACATAGGCACCGAGCGCGATGAACACGCCGTGACCGAAGTTGAGCACGTCCATCAGTCCGAACACCAGCGTGAGCCCCGACGCGATGATGAAGATGATCATCCCCATCGCCAGGCCAGCGATGGTGAGCGTGAGCCAGGTCGATGCAGTACCGACCAGCGGCAAGGCGAGGAGCGCCAGCACTGGCACGAGCAGCAACGGCTTCCAGTCGAAGTCGAGATTGAACTTCACAGCGCCAATCCCAGCAGCGACTGCTGCAAAGCAGTGTCTGCAGAGAACTCGGCCATTGATCCGGCGTGCACCACACGGCCGTCGTCCATCACCGCCACGCTGTCGCCCAGGCGCTGCGCGAAGTGGATGTTCTGCTCGACCAGCAGCACCGTCACGCCGCTCGCCTTGAGCTGTGCAAAGGCGTCGATCATGTTGTTGACGATGGCCGGCGCAAGCCCCTTGCTCGGCTCGTCGACGATGAGCAGTTCACGCGGCTCGACGATGGCGCGCGACACCGCGAGCATCTGCTTTTGGCCGCCCGACAGCTTGCCGGCGGGGTGATTCCAGAACTTCTCGACCGCTGGGAACAGCTTGAAGATCCATTCGAGCCGGACCGTGTCGATGTCCGATGCGCGCTTTGCGCTGCGTGCCGCGAGCACCATGTTTTCTTTCACCGTCAGGTCCGAGAAGATGCCCATCGTTTCAGGAACGTAGGCGATGCCGAGCTCGGCGATTTGAGGTGTCGACAGGTGCGTGATGTCTTGACCATCGCCCTGCCCCGCGCCAAAGCGCACCGTACCTTGCGAGGCCTGCCACAGTCCCATGATGGTTCGCAGCGTCGTCGTCTTGCCCGCCCCATTGCGGCCGAGCAGCATCGTGAGCTGGCCGCGCGGCACCACGAGGTCGACGCCGTGGAGGATGTGGTACGCGCCGATATGCGTGTGCACGCCCTTCAGTTCGAGCAGATTGGTCATGCGGCCTCTTTCACGGCGGCCGAACTTGCAGCAACACCAAGGTACGCCTCCTGCACGATCGGCGATGCGATCACTTCAGCCGGCTCTCCATCCGCCACCAGCGTGCCGTTGTGCAGCACGATGATGCGGTCGGCCAGCTCGCGCACCACGTCCATCTTGTGCTCGACCAGCAGGATCGTCTTGCGCTTGTCCTGCTTGAGCTTGCGGATCAAATCCAGGATGACCGGCGCTTCGGCCGCGTTCATGCCGGCAGTGGGTTCGTCGAACATGAAGACCTTGGGTTCGAGTGCCATCAGCAACGCGACTTCGAGCTTGCGCTGGTCGCCGTGCGGCAGGCTGGACACCGCCGCATGCTCCTTGCACTTGAGCGCCACGTCGGCCAGGATCTGGTCGGCGCGATCGGTCAGATCTTTGTGATCGCTCCAGATGCTCCACAGGTTGAAGCCGCGCCGATGCGCGCCTTCGCGAGCAGCCTGCACCGCGAGCCGGACGTTTTCGAGCACGCTCAGATGGGGAAACAGATTGGTCAACTGAAACGCCCTGCCAAGGCCGGCACGCGTGCGCTCCGAAGGCGACAGGCCGGAGAGCGCTCGGCCATCGAGCGAGACCGTGCCGGCGCTCGCTTTGAGCTGCCCGGAGATCAGGTTGAAGTAGGTCGTCTTGCCCGCACCGTTGGGGCCGACGATGGCAGTCAACGTACCCGGCGCAAAGGCGCAGGACACAGCGTTGACAGCCACGTGACCGCCGAAGCGGATGGTCAGATTTTTCGTTTCGAGCAAGAGCCGACTCAGCGCTTGTTCTTGATGGGGATGTTCATCTCTTCAGGCTTGATCTCGTGCACCAGCTCCGGCACGCCCCAGGCAAACGCCGGGTCGACCTTGATCTTGAACTGGTACATCGACTGCATCGCCTGATGGTCTTCCTTGCGGAAAGTCATCGTGCCCTTGGGCGTCTCGAAGCTCATGCCTTCCATGGTGCTGATGAGCTTGTTGGTGCCGGTGTCGCCGCCCGTCTTCTTCAGCGCGGTGACGATGGCCGTGGCCGCCGCGAAGCCGCCGGCTGTGAAGAAGTCAGGCGGCGCCTTGTACTTCTTGTAGTGGTTGGCGACCAGCCATTCGTTGGTCGCGTTCTTCGGGATGCCGAAGTAGTAGTAGATCGAGCCTTCCATGCCCGGGAACGGCTTGTAGTTGACCAGCGCCGGCAGGATGTTGCCGCCGCCCGCGATCTCGATGCCGGCGCTCTTCAAGCCCAAGTCCGACACCTTGAACGAATTGGCCGCGCCGGCCCACACGATGTAGACCACCTTGCGGCCCGACACGCCCTTGAATTTTTCAAGCACGCGTTGCGCAGCTGCGGTGAAGTCGGTGGTCGCTGGTGGCAGGTATTCCTCGCCCACGATCTTGGCCTTCTTGATGGCTTCCTTGAAGGCGGTCTGGCCATCGCGCCCGAACGCGTTGTCTTGCGCCATCAGCACGATCGACGTGCCTTCCTTGTCTTGCGCGACCGCGTTGCTGATGGCGTCTTGCGAGCTGTTGCGCGCAGTGCGGAAGATGTACTTGTTCCACTTGTCGCCGGTGATCGAATCGGCCACAGCGGGCTCGACAACCAGGATCTTTTTGTATTCCTCTGCGACAGGCAGCATCGCCAGCGCAGCGCCCGACGACGAGGTGCCGACGGCGAGGTCGGCCTTGTCGTCGCTGTATGCCGTGGCGAGCAAAGACTTGGCGACGTCGGGCTTGCCCTGGTCGTCTTTTTCCATCACGACCAGCTTGCGGCCGTTGACCATCATCGTGCCGCCGGTCGCGTATTCGAGGCCCAGGTTGAAGCCGATCGCGGTCTGCTTGCCATAGGCTTCGAGCGGACCGGTGTTGCTGTAGATGTGGGCAATGCGGATGTCCTTGCCGGATTGCGCGAAGGCCGGGGTGTGACCCAGCATGGCGAGCGTGCCGATGGCGCCAAAGGCGGCCGCGAGCGCGACGGTGTTGCGACGATTCATCTTTTGTCTCCGTGGAATGATGACTGAATATTGCACAGTTCATGCCAGCTAGGAAACGCATGTTTACACGGGGCGTTCATTTGCAAAGTGCGACTTTCGTGCGATGCACAGACAGCCGTTTTGCCTGTATTTCATACAACTGCCTGATCTGTGGTCAGGGTTTTCCAGCAGCTTCCTTCCCGCAGTGCCTGTTCGGCCTGTGGGGCAATCAGCGGTCTTCGGTGGCACCCGGCATGCGGTCGTACAGCGTGGCGCGCGAGATGCCGAGCAACCGTGACGCTGCCAGCTTGTTGCCACCGGTGCTCGCCATCGCTGCCGCGATCGCGCGCTGCTCGAGTTCGGCGATCTGTTCCGACAGCGGCCGCAACAAGCGCGTGCCGTCGACATCGTCGTCAGCCTGCAATGGCACCTCAGGCGTCGCTATCTTTTCAACACCCGTTTCGGCCAGCACGCGCTTGATCTCGGCCGCGTCGATGCGCGTCGAATCGCTGCGCATCGCGACCTGTTCCAGCACGTTGCGCAGCTCGCGGATGTTGCCGCGCCAGTGCTGCGCGGCCAGCAGCGCCAGCGCATCGGGCAGCAATTCCGGAGGCGCCTCGCCACTTCGCTGCGCCATGTCGTCGCCCAGTGCTTCGACCAGCGCCGGGATGTCTCCGCGCCTGTCGCGCAACGGCGGCACGCGCAACGGCAAGACGTTGAGCCGGTAGTAAAGGTCTTCGCGAAAACGCCCCTCTCGCACCAGCGCAGCCAGGTCGCGCGAGGTGGCGGCGATCACCCGCGCATCGAACGCGATCAGCTTGTTGGAACCCAGCGGTTCGATCTCGCCTTCTTGCAGCGCGCGCAGCAGCTTGGCCTGCAAGCCGAGCGGCATGTCGCCGATCTCGTCGAGGAACAGCGTGCCGCCGTCGGCCAACTTGAACTTGCCCTCGCGCCCCTTGCGGTCAGCGCCAGTGAACGCGCCCGGGGCAAAGCCGAAGAACTCCGCTTCGAGCAGCGTGTCGGGCACGGCCGCGATGTTGAGGCTGACGAACGGCCCTTGCGCACGCGCCGACGCCGCATGGATGGCGTGCGCCAGCAGTTCCTTGCCCGTACCCGTCTCGCCGAGCAACAGCACCGGGCTCGATGACTGGGCGGCGCGCCGCGCATGCCGCTTGATGTCGACGGCTGCCGGACTGCTGCCGATGAAGCTCGCGAACGTGTGCTTGGCGCGGCGCTGGCCATCGGTACCGGCCTGCTTCCACAGCGGATGGTTGCGCTGCGTCGCCAGCTCGCGTCGCGCGTCGTCGAGGTCGCGCTGCAGCAAGGCGAACTTGCTGATGAGCGGCTGCAGCGTCGTCTCCGGCTGGTCGAACAGCACGATGCCGATCGCGCCGATCACATCGCCCAGGACATAACCCGCATCGCCCTCGCGCTCCTCGTGCAGCGGTATGCGGCTGACGACGAAAGTGCCCGCCTTGTTGGTCAGCAGGTCGATGAGGATCGGTTGCCCGGTTTCCAACACCTGCCGCATCTGCGTGTTGGGGATGACGTCTTCGACCATCTGCCCCAGAAACTGGTCGACCGACGCGAAGCCGAGCGCCGGCAGAAAGCGCTTGTAGCCCTCGTTCACCCAAACGATGCGCCCGCTCCGGTCGACCAGGAACATGCCCTGGCTGATGCTGGAGAAGAGGTGGAACATCGACCGCGCTGCCAGGGCGAGGATGGCGTTGGCGTCTAGGGGGAGCGTGGGTGGGGTGGCTGAAGCGGCAGGGGCTGGAGGGGCGGGCATTGCGGGATCGTAGCGAGACAGTGGCTGCGCTACGCCTGAAGTTCATGCGGGCATCAAAAGCAGAACATCGAATGATTTGACCAATCGAACGATTCAACTAAATTGTCCTATTCGACGTCACGCTGAGAGCGCCCTATGCAAACCTTTACCGCCAACGAAGCCAAGACCCGATTCGGGGAATTCCTCGATCGCGCGCAGCGTGCGCCTGTGGGTGTGCTCAAACATGACCGCATGGTGGGCGTGATGGTCAGCGTGCAGGATTTCGAGGCCATGCGAGCGTTTTATGCCGACCGCCTGCTGCGCACAATGGACGAAGCCGCCGTAGCGGCGGAGCGCGCGGGGCTGACGCCAGAAACGCTGGCGAAACTGCTGGCCGACAAGAGCTAACCGGCGTGCGAACGCCGGGCATTCGCGTTGTCATCGACACCAATGTCTGGATCAGTGGCCTGACCAGTTTGGCGGGCGCCCCTGCTCAAATCACTCGCAAGGTCATCCGCCACTGTCAGCCGGTGTTTTCAGAAGCAACTTTCGACGAACTCAAAGACCGCCTGTGGCGACCGAAGTTCGATCGCTACATTTCGATGGACCAGCGCCACGCCTTGCTGGCCGATCTGGACGCGGTGGCGCACTGGGTAAAAGTCAAGCCCGAGATCGCCGCAGAGGCCTTATGTCGCGATGTCGACGACGACAAGTTTCTTCACGCAGCACTGGCTGCCCAGCCTGCTTGGCTGGTGACCGGCGACAAAGACCTGCTGGTACTGGCGCAAGACATGGCACCCGCTAATGTCACCATCGTTTCTCCGGCGGATGCGCTGGCCAGCAGCCTGCTACGGGCAAGCGCGCCTTTTGCACATAGATAAATCAATCGATTGATCTATATGTTAAAACCCGGCGTTCATGAGCGCCCCGACCCACCAAGCCCTTTCCGCCCGCGTCCAGCGCAGTGACGGCGCCGAAGCCCGCGCGCGCATCCTCTACGCGGCCCTCGCGCTCTTCGCTGCCAAAGGGTTCGCCAAGACCTCGACCCGCGAGATCGCCCTGGCGGCCGGCGCCAACATCGCCGCCATCAGCTACTACTTCGGCGACAAGGCTGGCCTCTATGCGGCCACCTTCACCGAGCCGATGGGCGGCAATGCGGGCGACCTGATCGCGCTGATCGACGTGCCGGGCCTATCGATAGAGCAGACATTGCGCATCTTCATGACCGCGTATGTCGAACCACTCAAACACGGCGAGACCGTGCGGCAGTGCATGCGACTGCACCTGCGCGAAATGATCGAACCGACCACGCAGTGGCCGACCGAGTTCGACCGCGACATCAAGGGACCGCACGACGCGTTGGTACGCGTGCTGGGCCGTCATCTGCAGCTCACGCAGCCAGACGACGACGTACACCGGCTCGCGCTGGCGGTGAGCGGCCTCGCGATGCAGCTCTTCGTGATGCAGGACATCATCGATGCGCTTGCACCCTCGCTGCTCGACACGCCGCAACACATCGACACATGGTCCGACAGGCTGGTCACTTTCGCCATCGCGATGGTCGACGCCGAGACGCAGCGACGCACGGATGCGCGTCGTGCCGAATCTCTTGCGCACCCTCCCGCGCAAGCACCTTCCCATTTGAAAAAGCGGGCGCCATCCAAGCGCATCGCGCTCAAACCACAGCCTGCCCGATGAGACCGAACACTCGACCCGATACGCCAGGTAGCGCGGCCGCAAGCCTGCCAATGGGTCTGCCCGCTCTGTCCCTGACTCTGCTGCTGACACTGACAGGCTGCGGCCTCATGCGCCCGCCTGCGCAAGTTGCCGCTCCCACGCCCGCGCAGTGGAATGCGCCCATGCCGCACGGCGGGTCGACCATCGCCCTCGCCGACTGGTGGCGCCAACTCGACGATCCGCTGCTGGTCGAGCTGATCGAAGCCGCCGAGGCCGCCAGCCCCAACCTCGCGAGTGCGGCAGCACGCGTGGCAGAGGCGCGGTCGACGCGCATCGCAGCCGGTGCCGTGTTGCTGCCGAGCCTGGACGGCAGCCTGACCGGCACGCGAAGCAACAGCGCATTCGGCAGCAGCGGTGTCGGCACGACCGGCGCCGCTGGCAGCACGGCGACCACCGGGACGACGGGCGCGGCGACCAGCTCCGCGCCCAGCGCTTCCGGTGCGAGCCCCGCAATCACCACGCTGCAAGCGAGCCTGCAGTCGCGTTGGGAGGTCGACCTGTTCGGCCGCCTGCGTGCCGACCGTGACGCCGCGGTGCAGCGCGACGAAAGCGCGACGGCCAAATGGCACGACGCGCGCGTATCGGTCGCAGCCGAGACGGCCAACGCGTACTTCGCAGAGCGCAGCTGCCGGCTGCAGTTGACCGTCGCTGAAAACGACGCGCGCTCGCGCAGCGAGACGGCGCGGCTCACCGACCTGTCGGCGCGCGCAGGCTTCACTGCGCCGGCCGATGCGGCACTGGCCCGCGCCAGCGCGTCCGACAGCTCGGCGCGGCTCACGCAGCAACGTGCGACGTGCGCCGTGCAACGCAAGGCGCTGGTAGCGCTTAGCGGCATCGACGAGCGCGCGCTCGAGCCGCGTCTGGCCGCAGCGCCGGTACGACTCGCGCTGCCCGCGATCCAGCCGGTCTTGAGCGTGCCAGCCGAGGCATTGGCACAGCGGCCCGACGTGTATGCGTCGGAGCTGGCCGTCGCAGCGGCAAGTGCGGATGTCGGTTCGGCCGAGGCCGAGCGTTATCCCAAACTCACGCTGTCGGGCTCGATCGGCCGCGTGCGCTACGCCACGTCGGGCTTCAGCGAAGCCTTGAACACCTGGACCTTGGGCCCTGCCACGCTCACCGTTCCACTGCTGGACGGCGGCGCACGCGTGGCCAATGCCGATGCCACGCGTGCGCGGTATGCCGAGGCGGTCTCGCAATACCGCGCCAACGTGCGGACGGCCGTGCGCGAGGTCGAAGAAGCACTGGTCAACCTCGACGCGACCAGCGCGCGCACCAGCGACGCAGACAGCGCGGTGCAGAACTACCAGGTCTCTTTCAACGCCACGCAGGCGCGTTATGACAGCGGCCTGGCCAGCCTGTTCGAACTCGAAGACGCGCGCCGCACGCTGTTCACTGCGCAGACAGCACGCGTTTCTCTGCAGCGCGAGCGCACCGAAGCCTGGGTGTCGCTCTATCGCTCGCTGGGCGGTGGCTGGACGCGCGCCTCGACCACCGCACCCAGCGCCGCATCGGCTCCGGCTCCATCCTCCAATGCCATGGCGGCGTCGTCATGAGAAAAACAATGAAACGCTCGACCCTTATCACCCTCATCGTGTTGGCACTCGTGGTCGTCGGCGGTGCCGCGTTCATGTTGATGCGGGGCAAAACCGGCACGGACGCAAAGAGCAAAGCAGCGGCGCCGAAGCCATCGCTCAGCGTGACCGTAGCGAAGCCCGAATCGAGCGAACTCACGATGACGCTGGCCGCCAACGGCAGCGTCGCCGCATGGCAGGAGGCCAGCGTCGGCTCGGAGTCGAACGGATTGCGGCTTGCGGAAGTGCGAGTGAACGTGGGCGACATCGTCAAGAAGGGTCAGGTACTCGCGACCTTCTCTCCGGAAACAGTCAATGCCGACGTGGCGCAATCCCGTGCAGCATTGGCCGAAGCGCGCGCCACCGCCGCCGACGCTGCCGGCAACGCTGCGCGCGCCCGCACGCTGGAGCAAACCGGCGCGCTCAGCCAGCAGCAGATCAACCAGTACCGCACCACCGCCGAGACCGCCAAGGCCAAGGTCGAAGCGGCTGAAGCAGCGCTCGCGGTGCAACAGGTTCGCAAGGGCAACACGCAGGTGCTGGCGCCCGACGACGGCGTGATTTCGGCGCGTACGGCGACGGTCGGCGGCGTGGTGTCGGCCGGCGCCGAGCTCTTCAAGATGATCCGCCAGGGGCGGCTCGAGTGGCGCGCCGAAGTCACTTCCGCCGAGCTGGGCCGCATCGCGGTCGGCACGCCGGTCACAGTCATCAGCGCGAGTGGCGCACAGGTGCCGGGCAAGGTGCGCGCGGTGGCGCCGACGGTCGATCCGCAAACGCGCAACGCGCTCGTGTACGTCGACATTCCCAACGTGCTGCACAACACAGGCATCAAGGCGGGGATGTTCGCGCGCGGCGATTTCCTGCTGGGGCGCAGCAGCGCGACGACCGTGCCGCAAGCGTCCATCGTGCCGCGCGACGGCTTCAACTATTTGCTGCTGCTGCAACCGGACAATCGGGTGTCGCAGCTCAAGATCGAAACCGGTCGCCGCGTCGGTGATCGAGTGGAGGTCACGACCGCACTGCCGGCCGATGCCAGGGTTGTGGTGCAAGGCGCGGGCTTCTTGAACGACGGCGATCTGGTTCGGGTGGTGGATGCCACGACCCCCGTCACGCCGTCTGCGGCCAGGTAAGGAACGCTGGCCATGAACGTTTCCGCCTGGTCCATCCGCAATCCGATTCCCGCGGTGATGCTGTTCGTGCTGCTCACCTTTGGCGGCCTGTTGTCCTTCAACGCGATGAAGGTGCAGAACTTTCCCGACATCGATCTGCCGACGGTCACCGTGTCGGCAGCGTTGCCGGGCGCATCGCCGTCGCAGCTTGAAACCGACGTCGCGCGCAAGCTGGAAAACGCCATCGCGACGATCACCGGCCTGAAGCACATCACGACCAAGGTGCAAGACGGCGCGGCCACGCTCATCATCGAGTTCCGCCTCGAAAAACCGGTGCAGGAAGCCGTCGACGATGTGCGCTCGGCGGTGCAGCGCGTGCGTGCCGACCTGCCCGCCGACGTGCGCGATCCGGTCGTCACCAAGCTCGACCTGGCCGGGCAACCGGTGCTGGCCTTCACGATCGCATCGAGCAAGCTCGACCCCGAAGCATTGAGCTGGTTCGTCGACAACGACGTGACGAAGAAGTTGCTGGCTTTGCCGGGTGTCGGTGCGGTCAACCGCGTGGGCGGCGTGACGCGGCAGGTCAACGTCGACCTCGATCCTGCCAAGCTGCAGGCGCTCGGCGCCAGCGCAGCCGACATCTCGCGCCAGTTGCGCCAGGTGCAGACAGAAAGCGCCGGTGGCCGTACCGACCTGGGCGGCAGCGAGCAACCGGTCCGCACATTGGCCACGGTGCAGAGTGCGAGCGAGCTGGGCAGCCTGCAGATCGCGCTGTCCGACGGTCGCCGCATCCGGCTCGACCAGGTCGCGCGCGTGATCGACGGTATCGCCGAGCCGCGCGCTGCCGCGCTGCTCGACGGCAAGCCGGTGGTCGGCTTCGAGGTGGCGCGCAGCCGTGGCGCCAGCGAAGTGGAGGTCGGCGCCGCGGTTCAGAAGGCGTTGACCGAACTGCGCACCCAACACCCCGACATCCAGCTCAACGAAGCCTTCAACTTCGTCGAGCCGGTCAAGGATGAATACGAAGGCTCGCTGCACCTGCTGTACGAAGGGGCCATCCTGGCCGTGATCGTGGTGTGGCTCTTTCTGCGCGACTGGCGCGCCACGCTGGTGTCGGCAGTGGCATTGCCGATGTCGGTGATCCCGGCGTTCATCGGCATGCACCTGCTGGGCTTTTCGGTCAACGTGATTTCTTTGTTGGCGCTGTCGCTGGTGATCGGCATCCTGGTCGACGATGCCATCGTCGAGGTCGAGAACATCGTGCGGCATTTGCGCATGGGCAAGAGCCCGTACGACGCGGCGATGGAGGCGGCCGACGAGATCGGGCTGGCCGTGATCGCCACCACCTTCACGCTCATCGCGGTGTTTTTGCCGACCGCTTTCATGAGCGGTGTCGCAGGCAAGTTCTTCAAGCAGTTCGGCTGGACCGCAGCGCTCGCCGTCTTCGCATCGTTGGTCGTCGCACGCGTACTGACACCCATGATGGCGGCCTACCTGCTCAAGCCGATCGTGACGGCCGAAAAAGAAGCTCGCTGGCTCACGATCTACATGCGCACCGCCGAGTGGTGCATGAAGAACCGCTTCAAGACGATGGCGCTGGCAACGCTCTTCTTCTTCGGCTCGATCGCGATGATTCCGCTGCTCAAGACCGGCTTCATTCCGCCGGACGACAACTCGCAGACGCAGGTCTACATCTCGCTCGCGCCTGGCGCCACGCTGGCAACGACCACCGTGATGGCCGAAGAAACGCGACGCCGCGTGATGGCGATCGAGCACGTGAAGAGTGTCTACACCACCATCGGCGGCGGCAGCGCGGGCGGCGACCCGTTCGCCAGCTTCGGAACACCCGAAACGCGCAAGGCGACGCTGACGATCAAGCTCGACGAACGCGGCGACCGGCCGCGCAAGCAGGTCATCGAGAACCAGATTCGCAACGCGCTCGAAACGCTGCCCGGTGTGCGCAGCACGGTCGGGCTCGGCGGCTCGGGCGAGAAGTACATCCTGGCGTTGAGCGGCGACGACCCGGCCGCACTGACGACTGCAGCGCGGGCAGTCGAGCGCGACCTGCGCACCATTCCGGGCCTCGGCAACATCACATCGACCGCGAGCTTGATCCGACCCGAAATCTCGGTGCGGCCCGATTTCGCTCGCGCCGCCGACCTCGGCGTGACCAGCGCGGCCATCGGCGAGACGCTGCGCGTGGCCACGCTGGGCGACTACGACGTGTCGCTGCCCAAGCTGAACCTGGCGCAGCGGCAGGTGCCCATCGTCGTCAAGCTGGAAGACTCGGCCCGACAGAACCTGGCGCTTCTGGAGCGGCTGTCGGTGCCGAGCGCGCGCGGACCGGTGATGCTCGGCCAGGTCGCCAACCTCACGGTGGAAGGCGGCCCTGCCGTCATCGACCGCTACGACCGCTCGCGCAACGTCAACTTCGAGATCGAACTGTCGGGCGTGGGGCTGGGCGATGCGAAAGAAGCGACGATGAAGCTGCCGTCGATTCGCAACCTGCCGCCCGGCGTGCGCGTGACCGAAGTTGGCGACGCCGAGGTCATGACCGAGTTGTTCGCCAGCTTCGGCCTGGCGATGCTGACGGGCGTGCTGTGCATCTACATCGTGCTGGTGCTGCTGTTCAAGGACTTCCTGCATCCGGTGACGATCTTGTGCGCTCTGCCCCTGGCACTCGGTGGCGCCTTCGTCGGCTTGCTCATCGGGCAGAAAGCGCTGTCGATGCCCTCGTTGATCGGGTTGATCATGCTGATGGGCGTGGCGACGAAGAACTCGATCCTGCTGGTGGAGTACGCCATCGTCGCGCGACGTGGTCATGACGGAAGCGACGGCCGGCCAGCCGTTGCCGGCATGAGCCGCTGGGACGCGCTGCGCGATGCATGCCACAAGCGGGCGCGGCCGATCATCATGACCACCATCGCGATGGGCGCCGGCATGCTGCCGATCGCAGTCGGCTTCGGCGCGGCGGATTCGAGCTTTCGGTCGCCGATGGCGATCGCGGTGATCGGGGGACTCATCACCTCGACGGTGTTGAGCTTGCTCGTGGTGCCTGCCGTGTTCACCTACATCGACGACATCGAGCAATGGCTGAAGCGGACGGCGAGGCGTCTGCGCGGGCACCCGCCCGATCCAAGGTAAACGCGCGCACTTTGCCTACTCGCGAATGCAGCGCCTTCGCACTCGGCTGGTTCCGATCGTCCTGCACTGTCCAGTTTTTGAAGACTGGAAGTGGGTCAATAGATGAATCGTCAGCATGTTCGCAACGGCCTGTCTGCCATCGTCGCGCTGGGCGCGCTCGCTGCGTCGGGCGCCTGGGCCCAATCGACCGACGCCGTAGCGCAAGAGCGCTACCAACGAGCTCTCGCGGTGTGCAACGACGGCAGCTTGCCCGCGCCCGAGCGCAACAGCTGTGTGCGCATGGCCGGTCGGCAATTGGACCGCACGAATGGCGGGCCCCCGGTCGATACGCCGACTGCCACCCCCGACGGCCGGGCTACGGTGGTAGCGCCGGCCGGCTCGACGCCGCCGAGTGACGCCGACACCACCACGTCGCGTGACGGGCGGGCCACCATCGTCGCGCCATCGGACGGCACCGCGACGCCGCGCTAGTTTTTCGAGTTGGGTATCGATAAGAGGACTGCCAAGATGCAAAAGATGTTGACGGAGCGCGAAGCTTTCGCGGGCGTGCTGATCGGCATAGTGATGGAGCGATGCGGTGAAGCTCATTCCTCAAAGACTTCGCGCACCGGGCTGCAGTTGACCGTGCCGGTCGCCGAGCGGCCGTCGGTGCGGCGTGGACTCGATGCGCTCATCGAGCACGGCGCGCTTTCGGCCCTGGGCGAAACCATCGGCCTGACGCCCGCCGGTCAGTTGCTGGCGCAGCGCACCGCCAATGGCAACACCGACCACATGTCGCTGGATGGTGATAAGGAGCGCGTGCTGTTGCAGCCGTTGCTCATTGCCATCGACCGCGACGACCGGCTGCTTCCGAACAGGCCGCTCGAGGACGTGCGCACGCTTCCAGCACGGCTCGAGAACTATCAGTCGCACCGCGCTGGCCGCGGTGTGCTGTCGAGCTGGTCGCTCTGGGTCGCGATCGTGGCCGTTGTCGCGGCGCTGGCTTGGTACGTGCGGCGTTAGGCCAGCGCCCGCGCCTTGCGCTCGCTCATGCGCTTGGCCAGGCGCGGCAACACCAGAACCGCGACCACGACGACGATCAGCGCGATCGACATCGGCCGCTGGAAGAACACCGCTGCACTGCCTTCGCCGATCGACATCGCGTTACGCAGTTGCGCCTCTGCGAGCGGGCCAAGGATCATCCCGACCACCACCGGTGCGGTGGGGAAGTCGAAGCGCCTCATCACCACGCCGAGAATGCCGATGCCGTAAAGCAGGAACAAATCGAACGCGCTCTGGCGCATGCCGTAGGCACCGACCGTCGCGAAAATCAGGATGCCCGCGTAAAGCTGCGGCTTGGGAATCTTCAGCAGCTTGACCCAGAGGCCGACCATCGGCAGGTTAAGCACCAACAGCATCACGTTGCCGATGTAGAGCGAGGCGATCAGCGCCCAGACCAGCGCAGCCGACGTGGTGAACAGTTGCGGACCCGGCTGGATGCCGTAGTTTTGGAACGCGCCGAGCAGGATCGCGGTGGTGTTGCTGGTCGGGATGCCGAGCGTAAGCAGCGGAATCAGCGCGGTGGTCACGGTCGCGTTGTTAGCGGCTTCCGGGCCAGCCACGCCTTCGATGGCACCGCGTGTCCCGAACTCCTTCCTGACCTCGCCTTTGGCCATCTTCTTTTCGACGGCATAGCTCAGGAAGGTTGGTATCTCGGTGCCGCCTGCCGGGATGCAACCGAACGGCGCACCGATGGCGGTGCCGCGCAGCCACGCCGGAATCGACCGTTTCCAGTCGCTCTTGCTCATGTGCACGCGGCTCAATTTGTTCTGCGCTTCGACGACCTTGCCTTCATACAGCGCCGCATACAAAACCTCGGCCACGGCGAACAAGCCGACCGCCACCAGCACGATCTCGATGCCGTCGAGAAGCTCGGGCACACCGCCGGTGTAACGCCCCTGGCCGGAGATCTGATCGAGGCCGACGCAACCTGCCGCCAACCCGATGAAGAGCGCCGTCATGCCGCGCAGCGTGCTCTTGCCGAGCACCGCGCTCACGGTGGTGAAGGCCAGCAACATCAGCAGAAAATATTCGGGCGGACCGAGCTTGACCGCGAACTCCGCGACGAACGGCGCGAACAGCGTGACGATCACAGTCGCGATGGTGCCCGCCACGAAAGAGCCAATGGCCGCGGTTGCCAGCGCTGCGCCCGCCCTGCCGCTCTTGGCCATCTTGTTGCCTTCCATGGCCGTCACCATGCTGGCGGTTTCGCCCGGCGTGTTGAGCAAGATGGAGGTGGTCGAGCCGCCGTACATGGCGCCGTAATAGATGCCCGAGAAAAAGATCATCGAGGCGGTGACGTCGACCTTCGACGTGATGGGCAGCAGCATCGCCACTGCGACCGCGGGGCCGATGCCGGGCAGCACGCCGACGGCCGTGCCGAGCGCACAGCCGACCAGGCACCACAACAAGTTGACAGGGGTGATCGCAAGCGCGAACCCGTGCATCAGGGCATTGAAGATTTCCATGTCAGAGCCACCCGGTCGAAGTGAGGCCCGGCAGATTGATCGCCAGGAATTGCGTGAAGGTCCAGAACACCGGCGCGGCGATGAGCGCACCCGTGACGACGTCCAGCGCCCAGGTGCGCGGTGAGCTCGAAGCCGCTCCGCTGGCGCGCCGCAAGCCCTGTACTGCCAGCACGTAGCACAGCGTGCAACTCACGATGAACCCCAGCGTGGTGATGAGCGCCGCGTTGAGCAGCAACCCCGCAGACACCCATACGAAGCCCGCCCAGTAAGCGTGCTCCGCACCCGAAGGCGCATCGAGCTCACGAAAGCCGCCACGGCGTGCCTCCCACAAGATCCAGCCCCCGCCAATCGTGAGTACGATCGACACCAACCAAGGCAAGAAGTTAGGCCCGACCCCGCCGTACCCGGCCTCCGAAGAAATGCTGATGGCGCCGAACCCGAGCGCCAGTCCTGTCGACAAAACGCCAATACCGACCAAGGTTTGCGGCCATACGGCGACCGGCCCACGCGGCGGCTCGGCATCAAGGGGGGTAACGGCCGAAGGCTCTGTTGTTGTCATATTCGTCTCAAGGTTTCAACCGAGAGCGCCAAAGCGCCAAAGGCGCAAGCGCTCCCCTTCCAGATGCGAGCCCGACCTCTAGATCATTCCGGACTTGGCCATGATCGCGCGAAGGCTCGCGAAGTCGTCGTCGACGAACTTGGCGAACGCATCACCCGACAGTACTGACGGCGTCCAATCGTTCTTCTTGAGGGCCTCGGCCCAAGCGGCGGACTTGAGCGCGGCCAGCACCATGTCGGTCAGCGCCTTCTTCTGGTCCGGCGTGATGCCTGGAGCGCCGTACACGCCGCGCCAGTTGCCGATCTCGACATCGATGCCCTGCTCTTTCAGCGTCGGCACGTTGACGCCCGGCAGGCGCTGGGCCGAGGTGACGGCAATCGCCTTCATCTTGCCGGCGTTGATGTACTCGGCGAATTCGCTGTAGCCGCTTCCACCGACCGTGACGTTGCCGCCCAGGATGGCCGCGGTCGCTTCACCGCCGCCGCGGAACGCGACGTAGTTGATCTTGGACGGATCGGCGCCGACCTTCTGCGCGATCATGGCCGCGGCGATGTGCTCGGTAGCGCCGCGCGAGCCGCCGCCCCACTTGACGCTGCCCGGGTCTTTCTTGAGCTGGTCGACCACGTCCTTCATGGTCTTGAGCGGCGAATTGGCCGGCAGCACGAACACGTTGTATTCGCTGCTGATGCGCGCGATGGGCGTGGCCGATTCGAGCTTGACCGGTGGCTTGCCGGTGATGATGCCGCCCAGCATGACGGCACCCATCACCATCAGCGCGTTCGGGTCGCCCTTGGAGCCGTTGACGAACTGCGCGAGGCCCAGTGCACCTGCGGCGCCTCCCTTGTTGTCGTAGGTCACCGTGTCGGCAACCTTGGCGTCGGTCAGCGCCTTGCCCAGTGCGCGGCCGGTGGTGTCCCAGCCGCCACCCGGGTTGGCCGGGATCATCATCTTGACGTTGGCGGCAGCTGCCCAGGCCGACATCGGCAAGGCGCCGGAAGCGGCCAGTGCGGCCAGGGATTTCAGAAAGGTATCGCGACGCATGTTGATGTCTCCTTCGACAATGAACCCGAATAGAACCTGAACAGAAGCTGAGTAAACGCTGAACACCGCTATCATGCGGCGCCCCGCTGTCAGTTGGCTGTCCGTCACATTGGGGAAAACACCAAACCCCGAGGCATGAAACTGCTGCTCGTCGAAGACGATCCCACGATGCAGACCACGCTGCAGCGCGCCCTTGCGCGCCGGCAGATCGACGTTCGCGTCTGCGGCGATGGCGCACAGGCGCTGGAGCAATGGCGCGCGCTCGAACCGGACGTGGTCGCGCTGGACTTGAGCTTGCCCAACCTCGACGGCCTGCAGGTTCTGGCGCAGGCCCGTGCCGCCGGCTTGCGCACTCCCGTGCTGCTGCTGACCGCGCGCGGCACCGTGGGCGACCGCATCGTCGGCCTCAACGCGGGCGCCGACGACTACCTGCCCAAGCCTTTCGACCTGGACGAGCTGGAAGCGCGACTGCGCGCACTGCGCCGACGCCATCAGAGCGCCGGCGTCGATTCACCACTCAATCCGCAGCAGGTTGGCGCACTGCGCTACGAACCGGAGAGCGGCGCCATCTATCACCGCGCCGAAGTGCTCGAACTCACGCCGCGCGAACTCGGCTTGCTGAAGGTGCTGATGGAAAAGCCCGGTCATGCCGTGACCAAGGAACGTCTGTTCGAGCTGGTGTTTCCCGGAGAAACAGAGGTGCAGTACGAGGCCATCGAGGTGGTCGTGTATAGGCTGCGCAAGAAGCTGGTCGGCACGGGCGCGGTGTTGATGACGCTGCGCGGGCTTGGCTATCTGCTGCGCGAGGCATGACGCGGTCTTTGTCGACGTCGCTTTCGCGATCGTTGTCGCTAAGAGCGACGCTGCTCTTCGGCATCCTGGCGCCGGTGGCGCTGTTCATCGTCATCAACTCGGTGAGTCTCTACCGCCAGACGCTGGCTGCCGCCACGACGGCTTACGACCGCACCTTGCTGGCGTCGGCCAAGACCATCGGCGAGCAGCTGGATGTCGAGGGCTACGACGAGCATTCGGTGCTTCGCGCCAAGGTGCCCTATTCCGCACTCGAAGCCTTCGAGGCCGACAACAAGAGCAAGCTCTTTTATCGGGTGTCGGCCATCGACGGCGAGCTGGTGTCCGGCTTTGCCGACCTGCCGTTCTGGCGCGGTCGCATTCCCGACCTCAGCGCCTATGCCTCGCTGGTCGACTTCTACGATGCCCAATTTCGCGACGAGCCGGTGCGTGTCGCGGTGCTGCTGCAGCCGGTGGCGAGCGAGCATGGGCGCGGCATGGCGGTGGTGCAGGTGGCTGAAACACTGGAGCTGCGCGAGACATTGGCACGCAAGATCCTGGTCGACACGCTGTGGCGTCAACTGCTGCTGCTCGGTGTGATCGCCGGCGTAACGATTCTCGTGGTGCAGCGCGCGACGCGCCCGGTGCGCGAACTCGGCGAAGCGATCGAGGCTCGCGCCGCGGACGATCTGTCGCCCGTCCACGCACCCGACGCGCCGCGCGAGTTGCGACCGCTGATCGACGCGACCACGCGCGTCATGGGCCGGCTGCAGCGTTTGCTCGATCATCAGAAGCGATTCGTGCGCGACAGCGCCCATCAACTGCGCACGCCGCTCGCGGTACTGAAAGTGCAGGTGCAATCGGCGCGTCGCGGCGACGTCGACCCGCGTCAGGCCCTCGACGAAATCAACCAGACGGTCGAGCGCGCCACGTTGTTGGCCAACCAGATGCTGTCGCTCGCCAAGGTCGAGCAGTTGCGTCAGCGGCCGGAGTCGGCGACTCTCGCCTTCGACGAGGTGGTGCGGCAAGTTGCCATCGACGTGTCGCCGCTGATCGCCGCCAAGGCGCTGGAGTTCGAGCTCGACGCCAAGCCGGCGCCCGTGCATGCGCACTTGTGGATGCTGCAGGAGCTTGCGCGGAATCTGCTGCACAACGCCATCAAGCACAGCCCTGAAGGCGGTTTGCTGGCGGTGCGGGTGCATGTGGAAAGCGACCATGCCGTGCTGGCGGTCGTCGATTCAGGGCCGGGTATCTCGGCCGAACTGCGGCAGCGCCTGTTCGAGCCGTTTTCCGCCGGCGACGCGGCCAGCGGATCGGGCCTGGGTCTGACGATCTGTCGGGAAATCGTGATGGCGCTGGGCGGCAGTCTGACGCTGGACAATCGCGTGCAGGACGGCCAGGTGGTCGGCCTCGATGCAAAAGTGCGGTTGCCGCTCAAGGAGCACACACAAGGATGACGATGGATCGTTTGCGAATCGACAAGTGGCTGTGGGCCGCGCGCTTCTTCAAGACTCGGTCGCTTGCCGCCGATGAGATCGGCAAGAACCGCGTGCAGGTCAACGGCGACATCGCCAAGGCGTCGCGTGAGGTGAAGGCGGGCGACACGGTCGGTATCCGGCTCGGCGCAATGACCCGTGTGGTCCAGGTGCGCGGCATCAGCGCACAACGCGGCTCGGCACCGATCGCGCAACTGCTCTATGCAGAAACCGCCGACAGCTTGGCCGCCCAGACGAATGCGCGAGAACTGCGGCGCATGGGGACGGAGCCAGGGCTCAGTCTGGAACAGGGCCGGCCGACGAAGCGCGACCGACGTCAGCTCGACGATGCCTCTGGCGGATGGGGGGCTCGTTGGAGCGCCAGCGTGGACGACATCGACACTTGATGCCGACGCTCGAGGCTGCAAGGTCAGCCGCAGCGGGTGCCGAAGATGCGGCCGTTCGTCTCGACGTCGACATTCAATCGGCTCTCGTCGAAGGGCGATACGCTCGCGTCCGACCGGAGAACGGTGCGCGCCGTGCGTGCATCGGCGCGTTGGCGTATCTCTTCGAGAAGCGGACCGTTGACGACCTTGCCGAGCGCGAATCGTGCGCCGGCCGCCCGGCAAGCCGGCATGGCCTCATAGAAGCGCGGCGGTGCCGCGATGTCTGCTGAAAGCGGACGGACGTCGCCGCGGAACTGGCACGCTGCACAAGCAAATGCGCAGAGCGAAAGCGACAGCAAACGCAAATACCGGAATTTCGATTCCATGATTGTTTCTCCCTGACAGCAAACACAAAGCCGCTTGACGATACTGCGGGCGCATCCCTTACGCTGTCAGTTTTTTCACAGAAGAAGAAAGCGCTTATGACGAGCTTCAAGACCTACCGAGTCGGCGACAACTTCAAGCTGTCCGACATCGACCCTGGTGATACGCCCTTCCTCGAGGGCAGCGACGACGCGCAGAAAAAAGAACTCGATGCACTTGCAGTGCAACTCGACGTGCTGCAAAACCTGCTGCATGCCGAGGGTCGGCGCAAAGTACTGCTGGTGCTTCAAGGCACCGACACGAGCGGCAAGGACGGCACGATTCGCTGGGTGTTCTCACGCACCACGCCACTCGGCGTACGGGTCGCGGCCTTCAAGGCGCCGACCGACGAAGAAAAAGCGCGTGACTTTTTGTGGCGCTGCCATGCGGTCGTGCCACGCAATGGCGAGCTCGCGGTATGGAACCGCAGCCACTACGAAGACGTGCTCGTGCCGGTCGTCGAGGCATGGATCGACAAGGATGTCACCCGAAAGCGTTACGCGCAGATCAACGACTTCGAGCGGCTGCTGACCGAGAACGGCACCGTCATCGTCAAGTGCATGCTGCACATCGGCAAGGATGAACAGCGCGTGCGCTTGCAGTCACGCGTCGACACACCGGGCAAGCAATGGAAGTTCAGCCCCGACGATCTCATCGTTCGCGAGAAATGGAGCGCTTACCAGCGCGCCTACAGCCGCGCGCTGGCAGCGACATCGACCCGGCATGCGCCCTGGTACGTGGTACCGGCCAACAGCAAGTTGCACCGCAATTTGATGATCGCGCGCTTGCTGGTCAAGACGCTCGCGCAAATGAATCCCACTGCGCCGCCGGCGGACCCCGCGCTCAAGGGGCTTGTTGTCAAATAGTCACACGACCGCAGCCAGCGGGAGTGTATGGTTCTGCCTTTCTAAATTCAACCGAGTACCACCGTGTCCGATAAGCCCCATTCGCCAAGTGCGGCTGCGCCCATAGAGAAGGCGTTGGCGCAAACGCAAGAAACGCAAGAGAAGTTGAGTGCCGGCGTGAACGAGCTGGCCGTGACCAACGCCGTGCTTCAGCAGGAAGTGCCAGTCGAGGCGCTTACTGGCGATCTGGCGCTCGCTCTCGAAAAGAACGAGGCACTAGAGACCAAAGTGCAGGAATGCGTCGACGACCTGGAAGACGTCGGCAAGGTGCTCGCGGAAGAGGTGGCGCGGCGCAAACGGCTGGAAGCGAAGCTTGCCGAGGCCAAGGCGGAGGTTGCCAGCGCTGGCGCGAACAACAACGCCGCTGCGTGAGCGATCCGGTCCTCAACTGAGGGCCACTGCGCATCGACCGCAGTCTGTGGGATGCAGGCGTATCTGGATTGGCTGTCATCAAGCTCCATCCAGGGTTCCGATTTGATCCGGGTTGCCTACACGCGTTCCTCCTGACCGCCTGCACGGGCCCTAGGCCAGGCGAAGCAGCATCACTGTTGTAATTCGTAACAAAAATCTCGATGCGATGTGCGCGATGACCAGCAGACAAGACCAATTGACCGGGATAGAGCGGGCGCTCGCCGAGCTCGACAAGGTGCTTGGCGCTGCGCCTGTGGACCGCAGCGAAGTCCCGTTCTACGGACCGACGATGCTGCTGTCGATGAGCGAGATAGACCAGGCCATGGCACTGCAATCGGAGCGGGCACGGTACGAAGCCAACCCCGAGGACACCGCCGTCCACTTCTGCCTGACATCGGCGATCGCCCTGCTCGAAGTGAGCCAGGTGCTCCTTAACCAAGGTGGCGATCTCTCCCCGCAAGACCGCGAACGTCAGTGGAAAACGCTGGTTGCGTACACAAAAACGGCGGGCCGCTCCGCCTATCGCGCTGCATCGATCCTGACGGACCAAAAAGACTGATCACGACGCCTTTCGACACCATTCGTCGGAATTGTGAATTTATGTATCTCCGCGTGAGATATGCACGCGACTCCTCGTCGACACGCTGCGAAACTGCCCGCATGCCGAATTTGCCGCACACCTCGCAATTGCCGTCGTTGCGGTCGCAATCGTCGTGATCTGCCCAAATTGCGGTGCGCATAACCGGTCGCTCGCCAAGTTCTGCATGAAGTGCGTCACCTCGCTATCGGCCACCCTTGTCGACCGTGAAGAAAACGCCATTGCAGACATTGCCACTACCGAGATGAGCCACGCCGCGACCCTGCGCGTCCAGCGCACCGCCGAATGGGCAGCGGACGGCCATGCCGATCACGAGCGCCCGGAACTCACCGAATTTGCAGAGCACGCATTGCCGGATGGCACGCTCATCGATGGCTTTCGCATCGCCAGATCGATTGGCGAAGGCGGCTTCGGTATCGTCTACCTTGCATGGGATGTGGCGCTGGAACGGCATGTGGCCATCAAGGAATACATGCCGACGTCGCTGGCGGTACGGGCCAATCCGTCGCTCGAAGTGTCGATGCGGTCCGACCGGCACCGCGGCACCTTCGACGCCGGCCTGAAGAGCTTCGTCAACGAAGCGCGTCTGCTGGCACGCTTCGACCACCCGGCGCTGGTCAAGGTGTTCAGGTTCTGGGAAGCGAATCGCACCGCGTACATGGCGATGCCTTTCTATGAAGGGCCGACGCTCAAGGCAACGCTGGCGACCTCCGGCAACACGGCGTCCGAGTCGGAACTGCGCGCGTGGCTGGAGCCTCTGCTCGATGCGCTGTCGGTGCTGCATCGCGAGCATTGCTATCACCGCGACATCTCCCCCGACAACATTTTGCTGACGACGTCGGGCCCGGTGCTGCTCGACTTCGGCGCGGCACGGCGCGTGATCAGCGACATGACGCAGGTGCTGACCGCCGTGCTCAAGCCCGGCTTTGCACCGATCGAGCAATACGGCGGCGAGTTGCAGCAAGGGCCCTGGACCGATCTGTATGCGCTGGCAGGTGTCGTGCATTACGCGATCACCGGCCGAGCCCCGACGGCGTCTGTGGTGCGCGTGGTGAGCGACACGCTGCGCCCGCTGGCGGTGACACACGCCGGCAAATACAGCGACAACTTTCTGCGCGCCGTCGACCTCGCCTTGTCGGTGCGACCCGAGGCGAGGCCGCAAGACGTAGCGGAGTTTCGAGCGTTGCTCGATGCGGGTAAGGTTGCCAAAGCGGCGGCGATCCCGGATGCGCCGCAACAGGCCGACGCGCCAAAGGCCGAAGAGGCTCCGGAAGCGGCCCAGGTATCGATCGACGAATCGGCCGACGACCTAACGCTATCGTCACAACCCGACGTGCCGCAGTCCGCCGCCAAACGCTCCCATCGTCGCGTCTATCTTGCCGCTACTGCATGCCTGCTCCTGGTCGGCAGTGCGACGTTCTGGACGATGCACAGCAGCGGTTCACGGCAGCCGGGCCTCAGCACGTCGGCGGCCGCAGCGGCCAGCTCGCCCGCGCCCGTAACGCAATCGCCAGTCGCACCCACTGTGGTCAAAGCAGTTAGCGCGATCGCGGTAAATGAAGCACCAGCACCACCTTCGGCGGCTGCAACGCCTATCGCCCTGGCGGCCACGCCGCGCTCTGCGGTGCGCATGCCAGCGCCGTCTGTCCCCGAGCGAAAGAAGCCGGCGGCGGTCATCGCTTCGGTCGATGAACCGCGCACGGCATCGCGCACTGATGTCGAGGCAGAACCCGCTTCGCTTCGCAAGGCCCCGGTGCGACCGCAACGCTGCGCCGAGATCATTCAGAAATCTTCACTCGACACCCTGACTGCAGACGAAGTCGCTTACCTGAAAAAAGAATGCCGATGAGTTCCCGTTTCCCCTTCCTGTCTCAGCTTGCTTCTACGACTCTGCCGCGACTGTTTTTCGGCGCCGTGTTTGCGATCGCCGTTGCGGGCTGCAGCACCACCACACCGGTCGGAAGCACTGAACCGCTGCAATTCGACCAGGCCATTGCCGCGGCCACGGACGCGCTGTTTCAACAGTCGCAAGACGCTATGGGCTTCATGGCCCGGCGCAGCAAGCAGGCCGTCGCGCTCGACCCCACGCTCGATGCGGCCAGCGGCCAGCAGACCGCCGCAACGCAACAGCTCGACCGCACGATCACCGAGCGTGCGGCACGCAACTTCGAACAGATCGAGGTGCTTCCGTTTCAGGCGACCAGCCTGGCCAAGGCGCAGTACCTGCTGGTCGGCACGTTGGTGCGTGTGCAGAACACCTATCGCATCGACCTGGGGTTGGTCGACCTCAAAGGTGGCGCGGTGGTCGCGCACGCATCCGCCGTCGCGAGAAAAGAAGGCGTGGACATGAGCCCTTTGCCCTACTACCGCGACAGCCCGGTGCTCATCAAGGACAAGGTCACCGATGGCTACGTGCTCACCAGCGCCACGCCCGCAGGACAAAAAGCCGACGCTACGTACATGGAGCGCATCGCCACGGCGACCGTCATCAACGACGCCACGACGCTCTACAACGCCGCACGCTATCGCGAGGCACTGGGCCAATACCGCAGCGCGCTTGCGACGCCCGCAGGCGACCAGATCCGTGTGCTCACCGGTATCTATCTGAGCGTCAGCAAGCTGGGCATGACGACCGAAGCCGAAGAAACCTTCGGGCGACTCGTTGCGTATGGCATCGCCACCAACCAGCTCGGCGTCAAGTTCCTTTTCAATCCCGGCAGTACCGAGTTCTGGGCCGACCCCAAACTGACCGGGGCCTATGCCATGTGGCTACGGCAAATCGCACGCCAGGCCAGCCGCACCAAGGTCTGCATGGACGTTGTGGGCCACACGAGCAAGACCGGCACCGAAGACGCCAACGAAACCCTGTCGCTCAGGCGCGCAGCGTTCATCAAGCAGCGCCTCGGCGCCGACTCGGCAGACATGGTCAAACGCACCCGTGCGATCGGCATGGGCTCCAAGCAGAACATCGTCGGCAGCGGTACCGACGACGTGGTCGACGCACCGGATCGACGGGTCGAGTTCAGCATCGTGGAGTGCGGTAAGTAAGCCGATTGGCGTTACCGCGAGGTTCATCACCGCCGCGATCCAGAAGCACGCCGACGCGACATCTGCCCTCCAGATCATCGTTCGGCCTCAGGATTGCTCTTGCGCTGTCAGAACGTCTTGGTCAGCGTAGCAATGAACTGCGCCTTGTTGATCGACTGAGTTTGCACGCCGATCGGGCCAAAGCCCGGTTCCACGACCGCCAGGTAGGCATCTTTCTTGTTGGCACCGACCACCGCACCGGCCAGCGACAGGCCACCGCCAAAGTCCCACGACGCGCCGACGTTGTAGTCGACGTAGCTCTTGTAGCCCGTGTTTTTGCGGATGTCGCTGCTCAGGCGCGTGTAGCCGACCGCGGCCTTCAACGTCAGGTGCGGAATCACTTCCTTGGCGTACGACAGGTTCAGGTAGCCGCTGTTGCGGCCCTTCAGGCCCGAGCCGTTGGCCGCGCCGGCAAAGCCGAAGTAGTCCTTGGACACGGTGTGCGAGTACTTCGCGGTGAAGGCGCCCAGGGCGTCGTCGCTGTAGGTGGCAGCGCCGTAGAGTTCGGTCGTGTTGCCCAGGTGGTTGCCCGGGTACACATAGGTCAGCACGCCGAAGTCGAGGTCGAACACGCCGACCTTCATCTTGTAGCCGCCGTAGATGTCCATCTCGATGCTGTTGCCCGAGAGCCAGTTGACGCTGGAATTCCAGTTGCCCACGTAGAAGCCGCTTTCGCCGAAGGCGTAGTCAAAGCCGCCCTGCACCGCCGGCTTGACGCCGCGCTTCTTGTACAGACCGTTGTGGCCGATGGCGTCCTGGTCCTGGCCGCGGAACTTGTAGTTCGTGGTCAGCGAGATGTTGGCGGTCAGGGGGGACGTGGCTGGAGCGGCGGCCGCTGCATCACCGACAGTGCCTGGTGCGGATTGCGCGAAGGAGAGGCAAGACACGGTGGCAAAGACACCGGTCAGACCGGCTTTGATAACGATACTTTTCATTGAGCTGTGCAGTTGTTTGACGACAGCAGCAGGCTAAGCAGGACTCCGTAAAAGCCGCGTAAAAAATGCGGGCGCTCTTATAAAAAGCTTGTTGATGGCCCTGTATGCGCTGGAGCCTGGAGCGCCAGCGCGACGCTGTTCGCACGGCGTGTATCGCATTCCCTGCATCAGCTGGGTGCCGGCTGCACGTATCGATTGCCTAATCCTTGTCGACGAAGATGTTTTGTATAGCCATGCCTTATACAAAACCAACTCATTGAATAGCATGCCTGCTCTTTCTCAATCAGGCACTCCTCCTCATGGACTCCATCTCCCCCGGGCAATTCAGCCTTGTCTACAACGCGTTTTCCTTCGCCATCGCGGTGATGGGAGCGGCGACTGTGTTCTTCTTCCTGTCGCGATCCCAAGTGGCTTCGTCTTACCGAACGGCACTCACAGTGACCGGGCTGGTAACGCTCGTCGCGCTGTACCACTACCTTCGGATCTTCAACAGCTGGGAAGCCGCCTACTCGCTGGCCGATGGCGTGATGAAGCCGACCGGCGCCAAGTTCAACGATGCTTATCGCTACGTCGACTGGCTGTTGACGGTGCCGCTGCTGCTGATCGAACTGATCCTGGTGATGCGCCTGTCGGGTGCTGAAACGCGTGCCAAGGCCACCAAGCTCGGACTGCTTGCAGCCCTCATGGTGTTGCTCGGCTACCCGGGCGAAATTTCGGCAGACCTGAGCACCCGCTGGCTGTGGTGGGGACTGGCGATGATCCCATTCGTCATCATCGTGTACGACCTCTTCGTCGGCCTGCGGAATTCGATTGCCTCGCAGCCCCCCGGCGCCCGCGGTTTGGTCAGCGCGGCCCGTTGGTTGACGGTGGTGTCATGGTTGTTCTATCCGATCGTCTTCGTGTTCCCGATGATCGGTTTCACCGGCGGCGCAGCGACCATTGCGGTGCAGGTCGGCTACACCGTGGCAGACGTGGTGGCCAAGGCGGTGTTCGGCGTGTTGATCTTCCTGATCGCCTCGCGCAAGACCGAGATCGAAGCTTCGTTGAGGTAAGCCGTTGAACCCCGAGCTTTCGTGGGCCCGCGTTCGGGGCTATCAGCCGCCGGTGCGACGGGCATCGGCACCGCGCTGGGTGGCTGAAGTGCCTCACGCCGTGGTGGTGGGCGCAGGCTACGGCGGCATCGCCGCTGCCTTGCGCCTGCGGGCCAAAGGCTACCGCGTCACGCTCATCGACCGGGGCGAGCAACTCGGCGGTCGGGCTCGGGTATTCGAGCGCGACGGTTTCCGGCACGACGCCGGTCCGACCGTGATCACCGCACCGTTTCTCTTCGAAGAGCTGTTCGAGTTGTTCGGCGAGCGACTGGCCGATCACGTCGAGCTGGTGCCGCTGACACCCTGGTACCGCTTCCGATTTGCGGACGGCGACCACTTCGACTACGGCGGCACGCTGGATGAAACGCTGGCCGAGATCGGGCGTATTTCTCCTGAAGACCGCGAAGGCTACTTGCGACTTCTGGAGCACTCCAGGCGCATCTTCGATATCGGCTTCACCCAACTTTCTGCGAAGCCTTTCGACAAGCTAGGGACCATGCTCCGACTGATCCCCAGCCTGATCCGGCTGCGTTGCGATCGCACCGTCTGGGGCTTGGTCAAAGCGTTTCTCAAGAACGACAAGTTGCGCCAGGCCTTTTCGATCCAGCCCCTGCTGGTCGGCGGCAATCCGTTCGACACCACCAGCATCTATGGCCTGATTCATTACCTGGAACGCGCCCACGGCGTGTTCTTCGCGATGGGCGGTACGGGCGCTATCACGCGCGCGCTGGGCCGGCTGATGGAACGCCACGGCGTCGCCGTGCGTCTGGGCAGCACGGTGCAACGCATCCGGGTCGAAGGCGGCGCAGCGACCGCGGTCGAACTGGCGGGCGGCGGCGTCATTCCGGCGGATCTCGTGGTTTCCAACGCCGATGCGGCACACCTGTACACATCGATGATCCCCAAGTCGAAGCAGGCATGGTCGTCGCGGCTGAAGCTGGCGGCCGCGAGCTACTCGATGGGACTGTTCGTGCTCTATTTCGGCACGCGCCGGTCGTACCCGGACGTAGCCCACCACACCATTTGGCTCGGTGAGCGCTACCGCGAACTGCTCGACGAGATATTCAACAAAAAGACGCTCGGCGACGACTTCTCGCTCTATCTGCACCGGCCCACCGCCACCGACCCGAGTTTTGCGCCGGACGGCTGCGAAAGCTTCTATGTGCTGTGCCCGGTGCCCAACATGCAGGCCGACCTGGACTGGAGCCTGGAAGGCCCCAAGCTGCGCGACCGGATCGTTGCGGCGCTGGACCGAACCATCCTGCCGGGCCTGGCAACCACCATCACCGCCGAGTTCAGCATGACGCCACGCGACTTCAGCAACGACTACCTGAGCGTGCACGGGGCCGGTTTCTCGGTCGCGCCGCTGTTCCGGCAGTCGGCCTGGTTCCGTTTCCATAACCGGGCCGAAGGCATTCGCAACCTTTACCTGGTCGGGGCCGGCACGCATCCGGGTGCCGGTCTGCCAGGTGTGCTTTGCTCGGCGAAGGTCGTCGATTCAATGGTCCCCGCTGCCGAGATGGTGGTGCGGCAAGAGCCTCACGGCGCATGAAAAGACACGATGTCATGAACTCACCCGACGCCGCCTACGCCGCTGCTGACCAGTTGCTGGCACGGCATGGACGCAGCTTTCACTGGGCCCGTCGCCTGCTCGGCGCCCGACATGCCGAGCGCGCCACCCGGCTCTACGGCTTTTGCCGCCGCATCGACGATCTGGCCGACGACGCTGCCTCACCGGCCGCAGCCCATGCCGCACTGGACACGGTGCGCCGGGCGCTGGACACCGGCCAATCAGACGACGCCGAAGTGCGCGACATGCTGCAGTTGATGGATTCCTGTCGCATCGATGCGTCGATCCCGCTCGAGTTGATCCGTGGTGTCAGGAGCGACCTCGGCGAGGTGCGCTTTGCCGACATGGACGAACTGCTGCGCTATTGCTACCGCGTGGCCGGCACCGTCGGCCTGATGATGACGGCGGCACTCGACATGACCGCACCCGAGGCGTTGCCGCATGCCATCGACCTCGGCATCGCCATGCAACTGACGAACATCTGCCGCGATGTTCGCGACGATGCGCTGCTCGGGAGGCGCTACCTTCCAGCGACGCTGGTGGGCGAGCTCACGCCGGCCGCCTTGGTCGATCCCAGCGTCGAGGTGCGCGCGACAGCCACCCACGCACTGTGCACGCTGCTGGATCTGGCCGACCGCTTCTACGCCAGTGGAGAGTTGGGGCTGCGCTTTCTGCCCGCCGGCGCGCGCACCGGGATCCTGGTGGCAGCACGGGTCTATCGTGGCATCGGCCTGGTCCTGCGGGAGCGGGAATACGACTGCTGGTCGTCGCGGGCGATGGTCGGCAACGGCGGCAAGGTGGCGATCACGCTCGGTGCTCTGGCCGGGACGCTCGGCGCACGCTGGGGCGGCGGGCAGACGCCAACGCCAACGCCGACGTCGAGCGCGCGGCCGTACGGCCCCCTGCCGCCCCACCCCGGCTCGGCCTGGCTCGCGAGGGCGGGTGTTGCAGACTGATCTCGACCTGCTGATCCTCGGTGGCGGCTGCGCGGGCCTGAGCCTGGCGCTGCGGCTGGCAGAAGCCCCCGGTCGCTGCCGGCGCGTGGCAGTGATCGAGGCACGGCCGGACTATGCCAACGACCGCAGCTGGTGCTTCTGGCGGCTCGGGCCGCATCGCTTCGAGCCGCTGGTGACGCAGAGCTGGTCGCGGATCGCCGTGCGCTCGGCCTCGCGCGTGGTGGTCGCCGACTGTGCGCAGACGCCCTATCAACTTCTTGAAGCCGGCAACTTCTACACGCACGCACGTCACGTGCTCGCGAACAGCGATACGGTGCGTCTGTCGCTGGGGGTGTCGGTGAACGGTCCACCCGTGGCGGTGGCGCACGGCTGGCGCGTCGAGACTTCGGCCGGTGCGCTCACGGCGGCACAGGTGATCGACACGCGCCCGCCAAGCGTGCCGCGGCACGGCGATTCGACACTCTGGCAATCGTTTTTCGGGCAGGAGCTGGTGTGCGAGCGGCCGGTGTTCGACGCCGCTTGCGTGGAATTGATGGACTTCACGGAAGTGGTGTCGGGAGCGGTCGCGTTCACCTATGTGTTGCCGTTGGCACCCGACCGGGCACTGGTCGAAACCACGCTGTTCGACCCCCATCCGCGCGGCCCGTCCGACCTGGCCCAGCACCACCGGCGCGCCGTGCGACGGCTTTGCGGCGATGCGCCGACCCGGATGCTGCGCAGCGAAGCCGGCATGCTGCCGATGGGGATGGCGCACGACCCGGGCGCGCTGGGCCGGGGCCACTTGCGCGCTGGTCTGATGAGCGGCGCGGCCCGGCCGGCCACGGGCTACGCTTTCCAGCGCATCCAGCGCTGGGCCGATGCCTGCGGCGAGGCGCTCCGTCACGGCAAGACGCCGCGCGGACACCACACCGACCCGTTGCTCACCCGAATAATGGACCGGCTTTTCCTGGACGTGCTGCGAAGCCAGCCCGAGCGGGGAGCCGAACTGTTCGTGCGCTTGTTCGGCGGCACCGACATGCGTCGCATCGTCCGCTTCCTGAGCGATCGCGGAACCTTGCTCGACCGTGCCGCCATCGTCGCTTCATTGCCCGCGGGGCTGTTTTTGCGCCAGCTACTGCGGTCGGCGCGGCGCGACCTGGCCGAGGCCTGACGCGATGACCTTCGGCTTGCGGCTGCAAGGTCGTATTTTTTGCGCGGTATCGCTGGTGCTTTTGCTGGCGTTGCTGGCCGGCTTCAAGGCGGAACCGGGGCACGAGCTGATCGCCGTCGGCGCACTGGTGTTGTTGCTCGGCGTGCCGCACGGCTCCCTGGACGTGGTGGTCGCGCGTCGCTTGCTGGACCTGACAGGCATCAGGGCGTGGACGGTGTTCTCGCTGCGCTACGTTGGCCTGGCCGCACTGGTCGTCGGTCTCTGGTGGGTGGCGCCGACGGTGTTTTTGTCTGCCTTTCTCGGCTTCTCCGCGCTGCACTTCGGCGCCGACCCAGAGGAGGGCGTGGCATGGTCGACGCGCGCTTTGTATGGCGGCGCGGTGATCGTCCTGCCGGCCTTGTGCCACGGCGCGGAGTTGCAGCGGCTGCTGGGCCTGGTGGCCGGCCCGGCCAGCGCGGCCTTCGTCATGCCGGCGTTGCGCCTGCTCGCGGCGCCCTGGTTGTGCGCGACCGTGCTCGCTTGCTTGCTGGAGGCCAGGAGATCGCCGCTTGCAGCGACCGAACTGGCGGCATTGGCCGCAGTGTCGACGGCGGCGCCCCCGCTGGTCGCGTTCGCGGTTTATTTCTGCGCCATGCACAGCCCGCGCCATATCCTGCGGACCCTGCCTAGCCGGCAGGCGGCCGATGCCCGCCGCGCGCTGGCGATGGCGCTTTGGCCGACCGTCGCAGTGTTTATCGCCGCCGTGGGAGCCGGCCTGCTGGCCAGTGACATGCCACTGGAAACATGGGTGCTGCAACTCGGCTTCGTCGGCCTGGCGGCGTTGACGCTGCCGCACATGGCGCTGCTGGAAAGGGTCCGCCGAGCATCGCGGCCCGCGCCGCCCGGACAATAGAACCCAGCGCGCCCTTACTCTCACCTCGTTGCCAACGTCCCCGCTTTCTCGCCTTAACCAATCCAGCCTTCATGAAAGACATTTCAACCAGCGCCAATGCGCCCCTCGACGGTGTCTACAGGATCGCCACCGTCTCGAATCTCACCGGCATTCCGGTCCAGACGATTCGTGTGTGGGAGTCACGCCATGCGGTCGTGCAGCCGACGCGCAGCGCCACCAACGTGCGCCTCTATCGGCGCGCCGACATCGAGCGCCTGTCGCTGATCAAGGCCGCGGTCGACGCGGGCCATGCGATCGGCACCGTGGCGTCGCTGACCGACCGGCAGATCAAGGCCCGTTTCAAATTTAATCCAGTGCGAGCGGCGCAGACAACGCAACGTGGCTGTCGGGTCGTCGTATGCGGCACAACGCTGGGCGCCCGGCTCGCCACGGCGTGGGGCGATCGTACCGACGTGCGACTGCGGGGCGTCCTGCCTTCGCTGACCGACGCCGGCGGCACATCGACCGGAGTGATAGACGGCCCGGTCGATGCCGTGATCATCGAAGCATCCGTACTCGCCCCTTCCCTGCCTGCAGCCGTACGGCGGTTGCAGGAAACGACTCGTGCGCGCGTCGTCATCGTGGTCTACGGCTTCGGCAATCGGCGGAGCCTGGCACGACTCGACGACGCCAACGTCATCGCGCTGGCAGCACCGGCCGACCCGGCGCAGCTCGCACGCATCTGTTTGCTCGGACTGTCGATCGCGCCATCGGCGCCCGACACTTTCTCGGAACTGCTGGTGCATCCGGTGGCGCCACGACGCTATGACGATGCAGTGCTCGACCAGCTGGCACAGGTGCCGTCCAGAGTGCAATGCGAGTGCCCGAACCACGTCGCGGACCTTTTGGTGCGACTCAATGCCTTCGAACGCTACAGCCTGGAATGCGAGAGCAGCAATGGTGCCGATGAATCGGCGCACGCGATGCTGTATCGCGCCAGCGGACACTGCCGTGCAATCCTGGAAGAAGCGCTGACTCGCCTCATGGCGCATGAGGGCACACCGGCGCCTGAAGCGTAGAGACTCCGTGAATGCCGTGGCAACACGTCACTCATGGCGGAGCCAATAAATAAATAAGCCCGCAGGCGGTGGCTTGCGGGCTGTATCTATTAGAACCCGTATGGATTCTATTGAGTCTTGGACACTCAGGCCGAAGGCAGCAACACCGAGTCGATGACGTGGATCACGCCATTGGTGCACTCGATGTCAGTCTTCACGACGTTGACTTCGCCGTTCAGCTTCACGCCGCCCGTGGTGCTGATTTTCAGTGCCGCGCCGTTGACCGTGGTCGCCGACTTGCCGTCCATCGTCATGACGTCGGCAGCCAAGACCTTGCCTGCCACCACGTGGTACGTCAGGATGGCTTTGAGCTTCGGGATGTCCTTGAGCAGGCTGTCGACCGTACCGGCGGGCAGCTTTGCAAAGGCTTCGTCCGTCGGGGCGAACACCGTGAACGGGCCCGGGCCCTTGAGAGTGGCCACCAGGTCTGCGGCAGTGAGAGCGGCTGCGAGAGTCTTGAAGCTACCTGCGGCAACGGCCGTGTCGATGATGTCATGCATAAGAAATTTCCAATCGTTTGTCAGCGAAGCCGGGTCGTTGCGACGCCGGTGCACAGAAAGTGCGTTTAAAGGACTTGGCCACAACCGTTGGAGTCGATGCCGGTCCCACATTCGCTGACACGAATCTAATTCGACTGCGCGTGCACGCAGTCGTGCAAGGCCATTGCATTGTGTGTTGGAGTTTCACCGGCTCGCATGCCGTCTGGATCGACTCTTTTAAGGGAGCTGGTCTACTTCGGATCAGGAGTGCGTTTTCCACCCATGGAGTCGGCCGGCATTGAGCCGGTAGCCATCGGATTCCTGCCCATCTTGTTCGGCGACATCTTGTTCTTGTCCATAGTGCCGTTGGACATCTTGTCGTTGCTCATAGGGTCCTTGCCCATGCTGTCTTTCCTCATGGATTGACTGTTTGACGTGCTACCCCCCGAGGTACCCCCATCGCTAGAGCCGCTGCTCGTTGCCGAACCGCCGTTCAAACCCCCACCGCCACCGCCACCTCCACCAGCCCCGCCACCTGCACCCTGAGCCGATGCCGAAACCGAGCCGAGAGCTAAACAGGCGGAGATGAGAATCGTTGAGAACTTTGACATTGCAAACCTTTGAAGTGTGTTGGAAGGACCACTACATGCCTCAACTCGACGCGCACGTGTGCTCCAGGGCGCCCAGGCGCTGTGAGGGATGCCCTACCAAGCCCTATTGAATGCGACGGGCACACCGTTGGCCCCGCGCGTTAGTTTTCCACCGCACGACAACGCAAGCTTTTGTCTTACCACCAACGGCTTTGATTTCTGGGAACTTGTGCGTACATGAAATCATCGCGCACACTCGGCAACGCTTCAGCAGACGGAGACACACGTCTCAAAAACCTTGTTCATCAGATCGCGGCGGGAGACTCGCAAGCCTTTCGCGACCTCTACGATCTTTCGCGCATTTCTCTCTACTATTGCGCGCTCAAAGTTGTTCGCAGAAAGGAGATTGCAGAGGACGTTCTTCAGGAGGCTTATGTCACGATTTGGAGACTGGCTCCGGACTTCGTTGCCGAGCGTGGCGTCGCGATGGCGTGGATGACGGTGATCACGCGTAGCCGAGCAATCGAGAGCCTGCGTCGGCTGGTGACCAGCAGAGAAAGTCTGACGTTTTCCTTTGAAGAGCGTGATGAAGAAACGTTGCCGTCTGATCAACCAGATCCTGGAAGCGCGCTGGACGCCAAAAGACTGTGCGAATCATTGTGCCGTCATGTCGGTCAACTCAAGGCCACGCAGCGCGACGTGCTCAGACTTGCTTTTCTAAGCGACATGACTCACAGCGAGGTCGCATCGTGCACCGGAATGCCGATCGGCACAGTCAAGACGTGCGCGCGCCGCGGCTTGAGCAACTTGCGCAATGCCATGATCGTTCAGGCAAGCCCGGCACCCTGACCGATCGGCTACAACGAAGGGCGCAAGTCAACGAAATGATCCTCTGTGGGCAATCGCACGGTAGAACAATGTGTTCGCGTTGATTCGCTTCACATCGGTGCGATTCACTGGGCTCGGCAGTCGAATGAAGCGCCAATGGCGAGAGCGCCGTCGAAATTGCTGGCTTGTCCAGCATCGTCTTAGTTCTTAATCGCAGACAGCGGTTGAAGCTTCACTGCGTTCTTATCTGCAGCAACGATAGCGGGGAGATCGCGAAGAGTGCTCGTGCCTACTTTGGCCCGAATGATCTGGGTGTCAGCGCCGACACCTAGCGCTAAAGGCGACTCAAAATCTGAAGAAGCAATCGGCTTTGATCCGTCGTTGCTAATTTCAACCGTTGAGAGGTATGGAGCGTCGATCTTGACGCCGTCCAGCCGCAATTCAAGGTCGAGTAGTGCTCCGCTTTTTTCTTGCTGCAGAAGGGGAATGGAAGAGACCAGGCGTACCGTAAGCGATTGTGACGAGAGGTCGACCTGCCACAACCACACTGAAATACCGACGCCCGCGATAGCAACGAGAAGCATGACTACATACTTCCAATCGAAGTCGCCCTGTTCGTTGTATTCGTTACCCACGCGGGCATCCGACTCGGATTTGCTTCGCTCTGTCCACCCTCATCTCCGATTGTTTGTCGGCGACGCTACGTTAGGAGTGAACAGTTTTAGAGGGGGTTATCAAGGGGTGTATAAAAGCAAAACGCGCCCGGAAGGCGCGTTTTGCTAGCTATTTGGCGGAACCGGAGGGATTCGAACCCTCGATGAGGCTCTACACCCCATACTCCCTTAGCAGGGGAGCACCTTCGGCCACTCGGTCACAGTTCCTGAAAGAAGCCGCGATTATGCCAGCTTCCATCGCTTTTCAAGTAGGTGGGTGATCCAGATCGAAGGCCTTGTGCAGTGCGCGCACAGCAAGCTCCATGTATTTTTCGTCGATCACGACGGAAGTCTTGATCTCGCTGGTCGAGATCATCTGGATGTTGATGCCCTCTTCGCTCAGCACGCGGAACATCTTGCTGGCCACGCCCACGTGGCTGCGCATGCCAATTCCGACGATGCTGACCTTGCAGATCTTGGTGTCGCCGACGATCTCGGCCGCGCCGAGCGTGGGCAGCACCTTGGCCTTCAGCAGGTCCATCGCCTTAGCGAACTCGTTGCGGTGCACCGTGAAGCTGAAGTCCGTCTTTCCGTCCTTGCTCAGGTTCTGGATGATGACGTCGACTTCGATGTTGGCATCGGCGATGGCACCGAGGATGTGATACGCGATGCCCGGCTTGTCGGGCACGCCGAGCACGGAAATCTTGGCCTCGTCACGGTTGAACGCGATGCCGGATACGACGGCTTGTTCCATTTTTTCGTCTTCCTCGAAAGTGATCAGCGTGCCGGACTTGGCCTCTTCAACGATGTCGATGTCCCACGGCGTAAAGCTCGAAAGCACTCGCAGCGGCACCTTGTACTTGCCGGCAAATTCGACCGACCGAATCTGCAGCACTTTTGAGCCGAGGCTCGCCATTTCAAGCATCTCTTCAAAGCTCACCGTCTTCAGGCGGCGAGCGTCCGGCTCCACGCGCGGGTCGGTCGTGTAAACGCCGTCGACGTCGGTGTAGATCAGGCACTCGTGCGCCTTCATGGCCGCGGCAATGGCGACCGCCGATGTGTCGCTGCCGCCGCGTCCCAGCGTTGTGATGTTGCCGGCGTCGTCGACACCCTGAAAGCCGGTGATGACGACGACGCGGCCGGCATCGAGGTCGGCGCGCACGCGCTCGTCGTCGATGCTCTCTATGCGCGCCTTGGTGTAGGCGCTGTCGGTGCGCACCGAAACCTGCCAGCCGGCATAGCTCACCGCTTCCATGCCCTCGGCCTGCAGCGCGATGGCCAGCAGTGCCGACGAAGCCTGCTCGCCGGTCGAGGCAAGCATGTCGAGTTCCCGGTCGTGGCCGCGGCTGCCGGTCTGCTGAGATGCCAGCTCCTTGGCGAGACCGAGCAGGCGGTTGGTTTCGCCGCTCATGGCGCTGGGGACAACGACCATCTGGTGGCCGGCGCGCGCCCATTTGGCGACGCGCTTGGCGACGTTGCGGATGCGCTCGGTGGAGCCCATCGACGTGCCGCCGTATTTGTGAACGATCAATGCCATGGGTGAATTGGGAAGAGAAAGAAACCGGGCGCTAGGCCTTCGGCAAGGGCGCGGAATTGTACCAATGCAGGTGCTCACCCTGCCGCTCGGCAAAGCCGTCGGCGACCTTGATGTGGATGCGATGGCCACGCGTGGTGCAGGCGGCAATCTGGTCGAGCAGTTGGTCGAGCTGCGACGCACTCGGCGCGCGCGCGTGCGACTCTCGCAACCAGTGGCGCAACACATTCCCCTGGCGCGCGCGCGAGAGCGCTTGCAGTGCCGGGATGCGCGGCGGAGTGCCGACCAGGAAAAGGTCTTGCGCGCCCAGTTCTTTCAGGAGCTCTTGCGCCTCGGCAGCGTGCGCGGCACTGCGCGCAAAGGTCGACCGAAATTGCGGAAATGTCTGCACCAGCGCCGGCAAAAGAACAGCGCGAATCCGATTGCGGGTGTAGCGCGCGTCGTTGTTGGTCGGGTCGTCGATCCAGGGCAAACCGCGCATTGCCAGCCAGGCGCGGATGTCTGCGGCCGAGACGCCAAGCAACGGGCGATGGATGGTCAAGCCTCGACGCACTGCGATGGCCGGCATGGCGGCCAAGCCCGGCAAGCCAGCACCGCGCGACAACGCCAGCAACAGTGTCTCGACCTGGTCATCGGCGTGGTGGCCGATGGCGATCGACCGGACCAACGGGCGCTCTGTGTGCGCACCGGCCATATCCTGAAAAGAGGCATAGCGCGCATCGCGTGCGGTCGCTTCGGGGCTGTCTCCCGCAGCATGGCGTGCATCGACGCGGCGGCTGATAAACGGCACGGCCAACTGCGCGCAAACGTCGGCGCAGTGCCGCTCAAAATCGTCTGCTGCAGCTTGCAGGCCGTGATGCACATGAAACGCGTGGACTTTCCCGGGCCAACGCGCAGCGCACGCCGCCAGAAGCGCCGTCGAATCGGCCCCGCCGCTGTAGCCGATCGCCAGCGGCAGCGCCGGCTCGAATGCGGCTATAGCCTGCTCGAAGGCCTGTCCGGAAGCAGTCACCTCGACACGCTGCACGCCCTACTTGATGTCGGCTTTGGTGTCCGAGAAACGGCCGTAGCTTTGCAGTCGGTCGTAACGACGATCGAGCAGTTCCCTGACCTTCAAGTCGCTCACCTGACGGAAGGCGTCATTGAGTGCACGCTTGAGGAAAGCTGCCATTTGGCGGTGATCCCGATGCGCGCCGCCGACCGGTTCGTTCACGATTTTGTCGACCAGCCCGAGGGCTTTCAGACGATGCGCCGTGATGCCCAGTGCATCCGCCGCTTCCTTCGCCTTGTCGCTCGTCTTCCAGAGAATGGAGGCGCAGCCCTCAGGGCTGATGACCGAGTAAATCGAATACTGAAGCATCACGAGCTGGTCGCCCACCGAGATCGCCAGCGCGCCGCCGGAGCCACCCTCGCCAATGATCGTGACGATGATCGGCACCTCGAGCTGCGCCATCTCGAAGATGTTGCGGCCGATCGCTTCTGACTGGCCGCGTTCTTCCGCATCGATGCCGGGGTAAGCGCCCGGCGTGTCTACGAAAGTAAACACCGGCAACTTGAATTTCTCGGCGGTTTTCAATAGCCGCAATGCCTTGCGATAGCCCTCGGGCTTGCTCATGCCGAAGTTGCGCGCGGTGCGCTCCTTGGTGTCGCGACCTTTTTGATGGCCCAGCACCATGCACGGCGTGCCGTTGAAGCGGGCCAAGCCGCCTACGATCGACAAGTCGTCGGAAAAATGCCGATCGCCGTGCAGTTCGACGAAGTCGGTAAAGATTTCCCTGACGTAGTCGAGTGTGTAGGGGCGCTCAGGGTGCCGGGCAATCTTGGTAATTTGCCAGGGCGTCAGGTCGCTGTAGATGTCTTTGGTGAGTTGCTGGCTTTTTTTGCCCAGCTGATCGATCTCTTCAGAAATGTCCACCGCAGATTCGGTCTGGACATACCGCAGCTCTTCGATCTTGCCTTCGAGCTCCGCAATGGGCTGTTCGAAGTCGAGAAAAGTTCGTTTCGCCAACGTCTTCTCCTGTTATTCAATAGGCGACCGGTACCGGGTCGAGCGAGCGCCAAATATACCAAGTCGCGACGCTGCAATACGGCGCCCAGGCAACCGCCACCTCGCGCGCGTCGCTGCGACTGACCGGGTCACCCGAAAAGTAGTTGACGCTGATGCCGTTGAGCAGGCCCAGGTCGTCCAGCGGCAGCACGTTGGGCCGCATCAGATGAAAGATCAGGAACATCTCGGCCGTCCAGCGGCCGATGCCACGGATCGCGACCAGCTCTTCGATGATGAGTTCGTCCGCCATCGCGTTCCAGGCGTCCACATGCACTGCGCCGGCATCGAAGTGGATTGCGAGGTCGACCAGGTATTCGACCTTGCGGGCCGACAGACCGGCGCCGCGCATGTCGTCGACCTTGAGCTTGAGAACATTCGCGGGGGTTATCTTGCGCGGCAGCGCAGCGAATTTGTCCCATACCGCCTGGGCAGCCGGAACCGCGATCTGCTGGCCGACAATGCTGCGCGCGAGCGTCGTGAAAGCATCGCCACGTGATTCCAGACACGCATCGCCGAAGCGAGGAATAAGCCGCTTCATCACGCGGTCTTTCCTGGCGAGATGCTTACAGGCTTCTTCCCAGTAATCGGGCGTAAAAATCTCGACAGGCGGTGGTTTCTTGGGCGAAGGCATGGGCGCTCGGGTTGCTTCTTCTTTGCGTTCTATTGAGCTGCGGCCCAAGTCGTGCCGGTGGGGGAGTCTTTCAGCGCGATCCCTTGCAAAAGCAAGTCTTTTCGAATGCGGTCAGCTTCGGAAAAGTTCTTCGCGTCCTTGGCCGCAGTACGTTGGGCGATCAGCACCTGAATGGCCGCAGCGTCGAGCGAACCGCCAGCTTGCTGATACCCAGCTTGGAGAAAAACCTTGGGCTCGCCCTGCAGCAACCCGATCGTGCCGGCCAATGCGCGCAGCAGGCCCGCGACCTCAGACGACTTGGTACGGTTCACTTCGCCCGCAAGGTCGAACAGCACAGCAACTGCCTCCGGCGTGCCGAAGTCTTCGTCCATCGCAGCCTTGAAGCGCGCGGCGTGCGGCTGGTTCCAGTCGATGGCAGCGTCCGCAGGCGGGACCAGATCAAGCGCGGTGTAAAGGCGCTTGAGGGAATTGCGTGCATCGTCCAGATGCACGTCGCTGTAGTTGAGGTCGCTACGGTAATGCGTGCGCACAAGGAAAAAGCGCAATGTTTCGGCGTCGTATTTTTCCAGCACTTCGCGGATGGTGAAGAAATTGCCCAGGCTCTTGGACATCTTCTCGTTGTCAACACGCACGAAGCCGTTGTGCACCCAGAAACGCGCCAGCGGTTTGCCATGCGCGCCTTCGCTCTGCGCGATCTCGTTCTCGTGGTGCGGAAACTGCAGGTCCACGCCGCCTCCGTGGATGTCGAAGGTCTCGCCCAGCGTGGCGCAGCTCATGGCCGAGCACTCGATGTGCCAACCGGGCCGGCCCACGCCGAACACGCTATCCCATTTAGCGTCGTCGGGCTCGGCCGGCTTGGCGGCTTTCCAGAGCACGAAGTCGAGAGGATCGTCCTTGCCGTCGAGCACTGCAACGCGTTCACCGGCATGCAATTCGTCGAGTGACTTGCCCGAGAGCTTGCCGTAGCCGGGAAACTTGCGCACTGCGTAATTCACATCGCCATCGGCCGAGCGGTAAGCCAGCCCCTTGTCTTCCAGCGTGCGGATGATGTCGAGCATCTGCGGAACATAGTCCGTCGCGCGCGGCTCGATCGTCGGAGGTTCGATCCCGAGGGCGCCGATATCCTGGTGCATAGCCACTACGGTCTCTTCGGTCAGCGCCCGGATGGTGATGCCCCGCGCCAGCGCGCGCGCGATGATCTTGTCGTCGATGTCGGTGATGTTGCGCACGTAGGTCACGGCGTAGTCGCTCGCACGCAGCCAGCGTTGCACCACGTCGAAGGCCATCATCATCCGCGCGTGGCCGATATGGCACAGGTCGTACACCGTCATGCCGCAAACGTACATGCGGACATGGCCCGGCTGCAGCGGCGAAAATTCTTCCAGCTGACGCGATAGCGTGTTGTAAATGCGCAGGCTCATGGAGACTCGGAAAGCATCGGACTTACGGCCGGCCGGAGCGGGTGCGCAAGGGTAATTTTCAGGGGCGAAGGTGGGGTTGCACCGGCGGCTGGAAACGACCCCTCGGCTACAATCGTTCTCAGTATAAACGGCCGCCGCCGCATATTTTTCGGGTGTTTTTCGAGCATGCTGCAAGGCGCTCGACCCCCCTACCTCCCGAGGCTTCATGAAGCACTTCGCGCTCTCCCCCTCCAACGCCATCCCCCCCATCTTCCGTCTTCTTTCTGCACCTTTCGTTGCCATGCTGCTGTGCCTGACGGTCGGCGCAGCACACGCCGACGACTACGGCGACGTCAACCAGTTGCTCCGGCAAGGCAAGGCACCTGAAGCACTGACCAAGGCCGACGCTTACATCGCCGGCAAACCGCGCGATCCGCAGATGCGCTTTTTGCGCGGCGTGATCCTGACCGAACAGGGCAAGCAAGCCGAAGCCACGGCCGCCTTCACCAGTCTCACGCAGGACTTCCCGGAACTGCCCGAGCCGTACAACAATTTGGCTGCGCTCTATGCATCGCAAAGCCAGTTCGACAAGGCACGTGCCGCCCTCGAAATGGCGATCAAGCTGAATCCGGGCTATGCGACGGCCTACGAAAACCTCGGCGACGTATATGCCCGTCTCGCAATTCAGCAGTACGTGCGCGCGCAGCAGTTCGCGTCGACCAATCCGAGCGTGACGTCTAAGCTGAAGACGGTTCGCGAACTGTTCGGGCCGGCCACCACGAGCGCAGACCCGGCTCAATTGCCAGCGGCGCCTGTGACCGTCAAGAAGCCGGTGCGCGCAAAGTAGACTTTTCTGTTCGCAGGTGCACTGGCCACGGCCGGATGCACGCTTCCCGATTCATCTTTTCACCGGACAGATCATGGTTATAAACACACGCACAGCAGGTGCCCTTTCGCGCCGCACTGCTCTCTTGCTTGCAGCGTCGCTAGCCGGCTCGATCACCTTTTCAAGCGCGGCATGGGCGCAATCCGCACCACGCGTCAAGCTCGCCACGTCGGCCGGCGACATCGTCGTCGAGCTCGATCAAGCCAAGGCACCGAAGACCGTCGACAACTTTCTGCAATACGTCAAAGAAAAACATTACGACGGCACGGTGTTCCATCGTGTCATCGACGGCTTCATGGTCCAGGGAGGCGGCTTCACTGCGAACATGCAGCAAAAGCCGACGCGCGCACCGATCGCGCTGGAGGCCGCCAACGGCCTGAAGAACGACAAGTACACCATCGCGATGGCGCGCACCGGTAACCCTGACTCGGCCACATCGCAATTTTTCATCAACGTCAAGGACAACGCGATGCTGAACGCTCCCAACCCGGACGGCCATGGCTACACCGTGTTCGGCAAGGTCGTTGCCGGCACTGAAGTCGTCGACAAGATTCGCGCCGCACGCACCGGCACCAAGGGCGGCATGGAGAACGTGCCACTCGATACCATCACCATCCAGTCGGCCAGCATCGTCAAGTGACCGGCGTGACCCAACTTTTTTGAAGGAGCCATCATGAGCAACCCCCAAGTCGAACTGCACATCAAGAACTACGGCATCGTCACGCTCGAACTCGACCGCGCCAAGGCGCCGAAGTCGGTCGACAACTTTCTCGCTTACGCAAAAAAGGGTCACTACGACAACACGGTCTTCCACCGCGTGATCCCCGGCTTCATGGTGCAGGGCGGCGGCTTCGAGCCCGGCATGACCCAGAAGCCCAGCGGCGCCGAGATCGAGAATGAAGCCAACAACGGCCTGAAGAACGACAACTACACCGTCGCGATGGCACGCACCAGCGCGCCGCATTCGGCCACGGCGCAATTCTTCATCAACGTGTCCGACAACGCCTTCTTAAACCACACGGCACCGTCGGCGCAAGGCTGGGGCTACGCTGTTTTCGGCAAGGTCGTCGCCGGCAAGGAAGTCGTCGACAAGATGAAGGCCGTGAAGACTGGCCGCAAGGGCTTTCATGACGACGTGCCGCTCGAAGACGTCGTACTTGAAAAGGCTGTCATCACTGCGGAATAAGCGGACGGACAGACCAGTCGGAGCAAGCGGCACGATGCGTTGGGCAACGATCGCATGAACCCATTGAGCCGCTCGTCGACGTTCCCCGAAATCATCGCGCCCGTCGCATGGCGGACCGTCGACCTCATCTCCGACCTGCACCTGCAGGCTGGAGATGCCGCAACGCTCGAAGTGTGGCGCGGGTACCTGCAGACCACGTCGGCTGACGCATTGTTCATCCTCGGCGACCTGTTCGAAGTCTGGGTCGGCGACGATGCAGCGACGCAGCCCGGTTTCGAGTCAGAGTGCGCCGAACTGTTGCGCCTTACCGCCGAGCGCTTGCCGGTGTATTTCATGCATGGCAACCGCGACTTTCTGGTCGGTGCCGGGCTGGCAGCACAGGCGAACTTCATCTTGCTCGAAGATCCCACTGTGCTGGTGCTCCACGACGAACGCTGGCTGTTGAGCCACGGCGATTTGCTGTGCCTCGACGACACCGACTATCTTGCTTATCGCGCACAGGTACGGAAGCCGGAATGGCAAAGCGCAGTGCTGGCCAAACCGCTGGCTGAACGCCGCGCGCTGGCGAGATCGATGCGCGCGCAGAGCGAAGACCACAAGCGTGGACCTGACGTGGTGTGGGCCGATGTCGATGCCACTGCCGCACGCGACTGGCTGCGGCAGGCTCATGCCCGCACGCTGGTGCATGGTCACACCCATCGGCCGGCAGAGCACGATCTTGGCGATGGCCTGCGTCGTATCGTGTTGAGCGACTGGGATGCCTCAGCGCACCCGCCTCGCGCGCAAGTGCTCTGCCTGTCGATCGCAGGCGCTCAGCGCGTTGATCTGCGCTGATCTGCGTTGACCTCTGATGTTTCGCTGGTTGCGCCGTCTTCGCGCTCTTCCCTCTATTCCCGACGCTGCTTGGCAGGGCACGCTGGCGCGCTATCCATTCTTGAACGACCTTTCCGACGCCGAGCGAGACAGCTTGCGCACGCTCACTGCTGGCTTCCTGAGCGAGAAGGAATTTCACGGTGCGCACGGCTTTGCGATCACCGACGAAGTCGTGCTTGCCATTGCCGCTCAGGCCGTCTTGCCGTTGCTGCACCTGAAAGGCGGACTGACCTGGTACGACGACTTCGTCGGCGTTGTGGTGCACCCGTCTGAAGTGGTTGCGCGGCGCACGACCACCGACATGGCCGGCGTGGTTCACGAATACGAAGAAGTGGTCGCAGGGGAAGCCATGGACCGCGGCCCGGTGATGCTCAGTTGGCAAGACGTGCTCGCCAGCAGCATCACCAGCGACACCGGCTACAACGTCGTCATTCACGAGTTCGCACACAAGATCGATATGCGCAGCGGCGTTGCAGACGGCTGTCCGCCACTGCCTGCGGGCTTTGCCGGGACAGCTAACGCGCGGGAGGCGCAACGCGCATGGCTCCGCGCGCTTCAGTCGGCTTATGAAGTCTTTCGCGAACAGACCATCGTCGCCGAGCGATTCGGAGGCGCGCCGCCGTGGCTCGACGCGTACGGTGCCGAGTCGATCAGCGAGTTCTTCGCGGTCGCGTGCGAGGCGTACTTCGTGAACAGAGTTCGCTTCGCCGAAGAGTTTCCGACGTTGCTCGCACTATTCGATGAATTCTTCCTCGCTGGTAAGGCCGGTCAGGCCGATCGGGCCTGACCTCGGCTGACCGTTACTTGCGCAGCAGCGCCTTCAGCGCGTTCTGCAGACGACGGGCCGCTGCAGCATCGTGCGGCATCGCGAGCACCTTGCTTGCGTCCAGACCCCAGGTTTGCGCCGGTGCAGGGTCGCCGCGCTTGGTGAGCAACTTGAGTTGCAGAGCACGACGTGCATCGAGCTGATCGGCTGGCGTCGGAACCTCCGCCGCCATCTCGAGACGCAGCAAAGCCTCGGACGCTTCATCTGCCTTGGCTGCAGGCGCGCCAGCCAACGACTGCGACCAGGCAGTTCGCACCGCTGGCGACACAGCCCGACCCAGTTCCTGCACCGAGGGCAGCTGCGACGCGTCGCGTTTTTCCCATGCGCCCATCACTTGCGACAACGCCTCGCCGTGCGCTTGTGCTGCAAGTTTGCGCAGCGCCATGTCGGCGCGTTCTAGCGCCTCGCGTTGCGCGCGGAATGCGGCATCGCCGAGACGCGGACCACGGTCTTCAAAGCGAGGGGCGCGGTCGCCGAAGCGATCGCCGCCACGGGCATCGCCGGAGCGCGGTCCACGATCGTTCGAACCACCGGGGCCGCCGGGGCCACGTGAGTCGCGGCGGTCGCCGAACTTGCCACCGCCACGCGGAGCAGGCGCGACATCGCCTCGCTTGCTGCCGGGGCGATCGTCGCCGCGACGTGCTGCCACCACGGGCTTGGGGGCAGGCTTGGGCGGTGCGGCGGGCTCGACTGGCTCGACCGCTGCTGATTCCTCCGCAACTTCTTCCGCACGCACTTCGTTGTCGGCGCGCGAGGAGGCGTCCGAACTGTCGGCGGGTGCGATCAGGTCGCGCGGGCCAGCAGGCGCAGTCGCAACCTCCGGCACTTCACTTTGCGCCTCGGCAGCAACTTCGCGGCCGCCTTCGAGCGCAGCGTCGGCCGGTGGTGTGCTGAGCTGCGTGCTCTCTCCGAACTCCATCGCAGCCTGTTCGACACCCACCTGTTCGGTCGCACCGACATCGGGCCCATCGGGTCCTTCGGTCGGCGCCGCGTGAGTTGCTGCAGCCGCTGGTGCAACAGGTGCCGGTGCCGGAGCCGGCGGCGGCGCTTCACCGCGTATCGCTCCTTCGAGCCGGGCGATCGCAGAGCGAATTTTTTGCACGTCGCCAGCGGCGTTGGCAGCATCGAGCGCCTTCGACGCATCCAGCACGTAGCGGTCGTGCTCGCTCATCGCCGAAGACGCCTTTTCGCGCTCTGCCGTCTTGCGGTTGAACGCGTCGTCGATGGGCGCGCGGAAGGCGTCCCACAGCTTTTGTTCATGACGACGATCAAGCGGTACGGTTTGCGCTTCGGCCTGCCAGCGCTGCTGCAGCGCCTTGACCGCGTCGATGCGCAACATCGGCTGTCCGCCGAGTTCGGTGGCTTCGGCAATCATGGCTTGACGCCGATCGACACTCTCTTTTTGAGCCGACTCGAACGGTGCACGCGCCGCGTCGAACGCTGCGTTCCAGAGCGGTTGCAGTTCGGCAAACACCTTCTCACCGATATGGCCGGCATCGCGCCACTGATCGGCGAACTGGTGCAGCGCGCGGTTGTGCGCCTTGAGGTCCGATGCGTCGGCGTGCGCCTCGGCCCAGCCCTTGACCTCATCGATCAACGCGATGCGTTGCGCGCGATGTTCGGCCGCGTCCGCACGCACCTTGTCGAGCCAGGCCTCGACGACCTTGTGCGCTTCGTTGCAGGCTTCGTCGAAGCGCTTCCAAAGCGCGTGGTTCGGCACGCCGCCTTGGTCGGCCTGCTTCCACTGATCGCGCAACATGCGCAGCGTTTCCTGCATCTTGCGGCCACCCAGGGCCTGGCCTTCAGGGCGCTTCAGCAAACCTTCAGCCCGAGCGACCAAATCTTCGCGGACCTTGTCGGCGCTCCAGCGCTGCCAGCCTTCGAGTTCGCCGGCAGCCACCAGGGCCGTGTGGACGCGTGCTTCCAGTTCGGGTTCGACCTGTTTGCCGTGTTGCTTCAGCACGGCGCGCAAGGCGGCGGCGGCGCCGGCGCTGGCTTTGCCATGTCCTTCTGCAGTTTCCTGTTCGAGCTTGAGCAGCGCAGCCTGAACGGCTTCTTGCGCTGCGGCACGCACGGAGGGATCGACCTTCGGCGCTGCGGGCTTGGCCTGCGCAGCCTTCGGCGCGACAGCCTCGCCGCGCGCGGCGCGCAATTCGTCCGCCCACACCGGAACTGGCGGCAACGGCGCTGCAGCGTCAGCGGCAGCAGCCTGTGCCTGCGTCAGCGCACCATGGAAAGCATCCGAGACGACGAGCAACTGCGCCTTTGACGCATCGAGCTGAGGCGCGAAACGCGCGTCGAGGCTGTTCCAGTTGCCGTCGGCGGCAATCGCGTCGGCCTGCTCTTTCCAGTGAACGACATCGCCGCGGAGACCCTCTTCGGCCGCTTGCGCGTCGTGCCATGACTTGGTCGACAGCACTTCGAAACGCTGCGCCAGCAGCACGGCCGCTTCACGGTGCACCTGCGCGCGATGCTGCAAGTCTTCAATGCCTTTCACGCGCTCGGTCAATTGACTCTTGAAGCTCGCGAGCGGTTCGCGCGACAACGGCGCACCGGCCTTGGCCGCGTCGCGTTGCCAGGCCAGTGCGTCGGCAATGTTGAGTTTGGGCTGCGCCAACAGCGCCTGGGCCTTTTGCGCCCATTCGGCGCCGATGGCTTCCTGGCCCTTGGCACGTTTGAGTTCGTCGAGCTTTTCGCGCAGCAGACGGGCGGCGCCCTTGTCGCGGCCGCTCAGCTCCTTAAACACCTCCTGCATTTGCTCGGTCGAGGGATTGCCCGCGAGCCAGTCACGGATGCGGCCCGCTCTCTCGCCAGAGGTGGACGCCGTGAAAGCGCCGCCGGTGAGGTTGTCGAGGGCCTGGAGATCGTGGGGCTTGGAAGAAGTTGAAGTCACTGCGCGAAGAACGTTTTGTCTTGTTGAATTGGATAAGCGAGGGCGCCGGCAAAGGCTGGCACACATTGCATTTTCACCGACTTGGCGATGAGGGGTTTATCGGGTCGCCAGATTGAGCTCTGCGCCGGGCTTCCAGTTGGCATCTGCAGCCCGCGTTCGCACCGCGCCGAGGAAGAGCCGATCGCTCGGCACCTTCTGTTCCAGCAGGTAATCACGCACCACCGCACCACGCTCGACGGCGAGCTTGCGCATCGTTTCTTCGTCGGCAGTGACGCTGGCCATCAGCAGGTCTTCCATCTCTTTCAGCGGCAGATCTTTTGCAAGACCGACCATGTTGCGCGGCTTGGTGATGTCGGCGCGCTTGTATACCGCGGTGAGCAGCGCGGGGTATTCGGCATCCGTCACGGGCGGTACGGCAGCCGCCGACTCCGCCGCGGTGTCTGCGCCGGCCGTATCCGCAACCGTGCTCGCACCCGCAGTCGCAACGGCGCGCGCCGCCCCGCGGCGCTTTTCGGCCTGGGCGAGTTGCCGCAGGCGCTGACGCTTGAACGCTTCGGCTTCTTTGTCGAGACTCGATGTGCCCACCACGGTCATCTGCAAGCCCGGCCGGTCCGCCAGCGCCTTGGCCACCTTGTCCAGGCCCTGTCTCGCGATGTCCGACAACGCCGAGCTGCCGGCGTCGAATGCGATGGTGCTCGACTCGCCGCTACCGCCGCCGAGCCCGCCGGTGAGCAAGCTGAAAGGAGACGTGATGGCCTTGACGATGAGATTGACCAGCGCCTTCCAGATCAGCGGTCCCACGCTGAACTGCGGGTCGTTGATGGAGCCCGACAACGGCAAATCGACATTGATGACGCCATTGCGGTCAGCCAGCAGCGCGACCGCGAGCCGCACCGGAAGGCTGTTCGGCGCGCCCTGCACTTCCTCGCCGAACTGCAGTTGGTTCAACACCATGTTGTTGGTCGCGGTGAGTCGGCCATCGGGCGCGATCTTGTAGTTGACCTCGAGGCTCAGCTTGCCGCGCTCGATGTTGTGGCCGGCGTAGCGCACGGAGTACGGCGACAGCGGCGGCAGGTCGAGGTCGCGCATCTTTCCGGTGATGTCGAGTTCGAGCGGCTTGGCTAACGGATTCAGCTTGCCGACGATTTCCAGGGATGCCGTCTGCTCGGCCTTGCCGCGCAGTTCGAGGTCGGCCAGCGCGGGTGTGCCACCTGCGCCTGCTTCCGGCTGCGACGAGAACGCGCTGAGCTTGCCGGTGAGTTCGGTCAGGTCTGCCGAGTAGTTTGGCTTGACGAATTGATCGGTGAAGTCGACCTTGCCGTTGATCAGGCTCATTGGGCCGAAACGAATGATCGGCTTGGGTCCGGTCGACGCGTCGCTCACCTGAGGCGCTGAGACGGCCGCCTTCGGCGCCGCAGCAACCGGATCGCCACCGACCCTCTCTTCGGCCGAGATTGTCCGGCCGGACGACGTGGCGGGACGCACCGCCGTGGTCGTCGTGCCACCACCGGGTTTACGTGTCGTGACCGCCGCGGCTGGAGCGGCTTCTGTGCCTGGCGTAGCTGGCGTGGCCGCAGTCGGCGCGGCAGCTGCCCCGTTCGGCGTTGCCGAGCCCGAGGCCACCTGCTCCGGCGATTTGGCGAGATCCTGCAAATTGATGCGGCCGGTCGGGTCCACGATGACGCGCGCAAAAAAGTCGGTCAGCGTGGTCTCGCGCACATCGACGCCGAGCGCGGTGCCGGGCGCCATCGTTACTTGCAGGCCACGCAGGCTCAGGGCTTTCCAGCTGAGCAACTGGTTGGTGCGGTCGATGCCCGGCGTCTGCGTCAGGCTCGCGCTGTTGGCGCGAAAGTCTTCGAGTGCGCTGTCGCCTGCCAGCTTCAGGCTCATGCCGGCCGGCGCCGCGGCGTACTTCACCGTGCCACTGTAGTTCGCATAGGCACGCCGGATGTCGACGTTGAGCGCGTTGGCGTAATACGCCTTGAAGGCGTGCGCGGGGAAGGCCGCCACTTCGACGCGCCCTTCAGCCGCCAGCGGTTTCAGCACGAGGTTGCCCTTGTAGTCGAACCTGCCCGCGTCGGCGCGCCCGCCGGTCACAGCAATGCGCCCGGAGACCTGCAGTGGCGACACGGCCGCGGTGTTGGGTGCGATCTTCTGGGCGCTGACTTTGAGGGCGGTCAGTTCAATGGCCACCGGCGTGCTGCCGGCCTTGTCTGAATAAGACACTGCGCCGTTGTCGACTGCCATGGTGGCGATGGTCAGCGCCCAGGGCGTGGCGTCGGCCGCAGGCGTTCCGGGCGTGGCCGACGCGTTGACTGGCTTCGGCGCAGCCACCTTGGCCACGTCCGCATCCTTGCTACCCGTCGCTGGCGCCTTCAGCCAGCGTTGGAACATCCAGCGCTTTTCGTTGTCACGCTCGACCATCACCTTGGGGTTGGTCGCGGTGAAGGATGCGATGGCGAGCGTGTGCTTCGTCATGTCGACTTCGGCATCGGTCAACTCGAAGCGCCCGACGCTGGCGACTGCCGCTTTCCCTTGCGTCAGTGCCAGACCGTCGAGCGCCAGGCGAACCGCCTTGAACTTGAGTTCCGGTTTGGTCCAGGCCACGTCGATCTGCCCGCTCAGCTTGCCATCCACCGTCGGCTCGAGGCTTTGCGCGAGATACGGTGCTGCCAGCGAAAGCGGCAACGCATCGACATCTGTCTGCACCGTGGCCGCCTTGTCGGTGCCCTCACCCTTGAATTTCAGGTGCGCGCCGGCCAGCGTCATCGAGCCGCTGAAGGGTACGGCCTTGGCCATCGGCCATGTCACCGTGGTCGCCTGGATGGCCAACTCGCTGGCATCGATCGCAGCGGCCGGCTGCGTGGTGGCATCGCGCCACCCGATGTTGCCGCCGTTCAAGGCGACCTTGTCGACCTGAATTTTCCAGCCCGGTGCCGGCGTGTCGGTACGAGCAGCCGCGCTGTCTGCTGCCGCCCGAGGCGCAACCTTCTCCGTCGTACCGGTAGCAGGGTCGGTCGCCAGAAGATTGAGCTGGCCCGCAGCGTCGCGCGCCACCACCAGTCGCGGCGCAGTCAGCGAAACCTCGCCCAGATGCACCATGCGATCAAGCGGCCGCACGTCGGCAAGTTCGACTTTCAACGAGTCGAAGCCGAGCAGGTCGCGCCCCTTGCCGTCGGCCAGCTTGGTACCGTGCGCCTCGATCGTTCCGCTCAGTTTCAGCCCGGCCGTTGCAGCCTGCTCGAAGTCGATCTTTAGATCGGCGTCGAGCGTGCCGGCTTGCAGCTTGACCGGCGAGCCGGCAGGGATGTATCCAAGGTACGGCGCCAGATCGAGTCCCTTGAACTGGAGATGCGCGTCGGTCTTGCGGTTGTCTGCGAACGGCGTGCTTAACGCGGTCGAATCGAACTCGCTGCCGTTTAGCACGAACGCGAGCTTGGGCTCGGTCTTGATCTCCCGCTTAGACGCCAGATTGCTCAGAAATGGGACATTGAGCACCAGGTCACGCAGCGTGTGCGTGCGCTTGACCGTCTCGTCGTTGAAGTCGACGGAGCCGCCGGAGATCGCGATGTTGTAGATCGCAAAGCGCGGCGGGTCGCTCTTGGGCGCTGCAGGGGCGGCAGCGAGTTTGGCAAGAATGTCGTCGATGTCGTATTTGCCATCGGCCCGATGGGTCAGCTTGACGACCGGCGACTCGACGCGGACGGCGTCGATCACCGGTGCCAACCTCAAGACTGACTGGAGTTCCGCGTCAGCGTACAGCCGAGCCACGTGGAACTGCGGCTGGCTACCGTCAGCGGTGGCGATGCTCACATCGTCGACTGTCAGTTCCAGCGTCCACGGCCTGAAATCTATTTTTCCGACAGTTACTTTTCGACCCAGCTTCTCGCTGGCGATCTTTTGAATCTGGCTTTTTGCAATCGGCGGGACCGCCAACCAGGCGACGAGCCAAAGGCCGAGCAGCGATGCCAAAGCGACGATCCCGCGTCGCACCCACTTATTTCGTATTAGCGATGCAGCATTCATTTGAAGTGAGTGTGCCGCAAAGGCTTTGTCGTTCCCATTGCCATTCCAGAAGCAAGAAAGCCCGGTGACAGGACATGGTGTCTTGCTACCGGGCTCGATGGCGGGCACGAGGCTCATGCCATCTTTTCGCTCGACCGGAAGTTCAATCGTTCCGACCAAGCTGGCGGCAAGAGATTGCCACCAAGAGTGCCTCTATCGCTGGACCGCCGAATTGTTCTTTGGTCGCTGGACTTTGGCGATGCCAAAATTAACTGGCTTATGCAGATTAGGCCTTGCCCCCAGTCAATGCAAGTCGCATTTTCAATTTCTTGCAAAGCGCTATTAGCAGCAATACTTTGGATTTACTTAGCACGTTTTGTTAGACCGATTTTAGAATAACATACCTAGGCGTTATTCTTGACCGTGTATTTAGCCACTCCTAGAATCCGCTTCTCCCGTGATGCCAAGCGCCCGGGCCTCCATGAAATCCGCCGCCGAACTTCTCGGCTTGATCAGGCGCCCGCGCTCCCTCCTCCTCGCGCGGGCCTGATTTGTACCAATCCAGCGATTTCGCCTTTTGTACCGGTTCTCCGCTCCTCGGGGTGAACCGCCAACGGGCGCCGCACAGAAAGGAAGAGCGATGAAACTGGCATTCGAAGCCACAGCCCAAGGATTCAGGACATTCGTGTCCGACGTGGCCGACGGTTTTTTCGAGATGACCCACAACGGCTTTGCGTTGGTAGGACTGGCCATAGTGTTTGCGGCCATAGCCCTGGTAGCGCGGCCCGACTTGCGTGAACAAGGCGAAGAGCAGCTCATGAGCTGGCTCCAGTCGCGCAAGCCCGTGCCCGCCGTGCCTGAAGTCCTCGTGAGCGATCTCGATCCCACCGCGATCGAGCGCACGACGGCGACCAGTCCGCTCGACTTGCCCAAGCAACAAGCCGCAGTGGCTTACTGGCTCAGCAAGAAATACCGCGTTGCGGCAGAGCCCTTGAGCGCACTCGTCGCCGAGGCCTATGACCTCGGCAAGCGAAGCAAGCTCGATCCGACTTTGATCCTTGCAATCATGGCAGTCGAATCCAGCTTCAACCCGTTTGCGCAAAGCCAGGTTGGCGCGCAAGGGCTGATGCAGGTCATGACGCGGGTGCACGGGGATAAGTACGAGAGCGCCGGCGGCACGCTGACGGCGTTCGATCCGGTGACCAACATGCGTGTTGGCGTCAAGGTGCTGCAGGAATGCATCGCTCGCGCCGGTTCGCTCGAAGGCGGCTTGCGCTATTACGTGGGCGCGGCCAACCTGGAAGACGACGGCGGCTACGCTGGCAAAGTAATGGCCGAGCACGGACGGCTGCGTCAGGTCGCCGACGGGCGCTCACCACCGACAACGACCGCACCCACACCAGCGTTGCGTGCGCAAGCGACACCAGCCCCGGCTCCCTTGGCAAAACCGGCTGAAGCTGCCGCAGACAAGTTAGCCTTGTTGGGCGATTTGTAGGCGATGCGGCGCTCCTGGGCGCCGAATCTTTCATCGTCGGCTACACTCGCGCGGTACGCGACTGGCGATAGGCGCACCCCGCTCCCGGGTTTCGCGCTGACGTGGAATACCACTGGGAAGCGTACCGCCTGCGGCCTTCAGCAGGTGTTCAGCCGTTCGCCTGGGCAGCCCTTGTTTGGTTGAAGAACAAGGACATCGTCTTCAAAGGACTGCCATGTATCCGCGCAATATTCTGGTCGAACAGACCGATCCTGAAATCTGGGCTGCTATCCAGGCCGAGAACGCTCGCCAGGAACAGCACATCGAGCTGATCGCGAGCGAAAACTACGCCTCGCCTGCCGTCATGCAGGCGCAAGGCTCACAGCTCACCAACAAGTACGCTGAAGGCTATCCTGGCAAGCGCTATTACGGCGGCTGCGAGTTCGTCGACATCGCCGAACAATTGGCCATCGACCGTATCAAGCAGATTTTTGGCGCCGACGCTGCCAATGTTCAGCCGCATTGCGGCGCCTCTGCCAACGAAGCCGTGATGCTGGCCTTTTTGAAGCCCGGCGACACCATCATGGGCATGAGTCTGGCCGAAGGCGGCCACCTGACGCACGGCATGCCGCTCAACATCAGCGGCAAGTGGTTCAACGTGGTGAGCTATGGGCTCGACGCCAAGGAAGAAATCGACTACGACGCCATGGAGCGCAAAGCGCGTGAGCATCTGCCCAAGCTCATCATCGCCGGCGCCTCGGCGTATTCACTGCGCATCGATTTCGAGCGTTTCGCCAAGGTGGCGAAAGACATCGGTGCGATCTTCATGGTCGACATCGCGCACTACGCCGGTCTGGTCGCGGCGGGCGTGTACCCCAACCCGGTCCCCTTCGCGGATGTCGTTACCTCGACGACGCACAAGAGCCTGCGCGGCCCGCGCGGCGGCATCATCCTGATGAAGTCGCAGCATGAAAAAGCCATCAACAGCGCGATCTTTCCTGGCTTGCAAGGCGGTCCACTGATGCACGTGATCGCAGCCAAGGCCGTCGCCTTCAAGGAAGCCATGACGCCTGAGTTCAAGGCTTACCAGCAGCAGGTCGTGAAAAATGCGCAGATCGTCGCCGACACGCTGACCGAACGCGGCTTGCGCATCGTGAGCGGCCGCACCGAAAGCCACGTGATGCTGGTCGACCTGCGCGCCAAGGGGATCACCGGCAAGGAAGCCGAAGCGGTACTCGGCAGCGCGCATATGACGATCAACAAGAACGCCATTCCCAACGACCCTGAAAAGCCGATGGTGACCAGCGGCGTTCGCATCGGCACGCCGGCCATGACGACGCGCGGCTTCAAGGACGAAGAAGCGCGCCAGACAGCCCATCTGATCGCCGACGTGCTCGAGAACCCACGCGATGAAGCGAACATCGACGCGGTACGCGTCAGGGTACATGCGTTGACCAGCCGCTTCCCGGTCTACAGCTGAACACGGGCACGGTGACCGCATGAAATGTCCTTTTTGCGGTCACCTCGAAACGCAGGTCGTCGAGACCCGTGTTTCAGAAGACGCGGATTTTGTGCGCAGGCGCCGTCAGTGCGCCGACTGCGACAAGCGCTTCACCACCTACGAGCGGCCGGAGGTCAACTTTCCTGCGGTCGTCAAGAAAGATGGCAGCCGTGCCGACTTCGATTCGCGCAAGGTTCGTGCGTCGATGGTGTTGGCGCTGCGCAAGCGACCAGTGAGCATCGAACAAATCGACAGCGCCCTCATGCGCATCGAGCAAAAGCTGCTGTCCAGTGGGTTGCGGGAAATCGACTCGGCCAAGGTCGGCGAACTGGTCATGCGCGAACTCAAGCGGCTCGACAAGGTTGCTTATGTCCGCTTCGCGTCGGTGTATCGGAGCTTCGAAGACGTGGATGAATTCAGGCAGTTGCTGCGCGACATTTAGTATCCGATCGACGTTACCAAACGTCGTTTTCTTCTGCCAACTTCGTCAATTCGAGTTTGCAAAGATTCTAAAAGGTCGCATCTGCATCGAAACAGCCCGATCGTCCATCTAGATCGACCGGCGAGGCATTTTTGCCTCCTTCTTTCGTGTAACGGCCCGTAGCATCCGGGCCCTATGCGACGCACATCCGTACTCCCTGCCCATTCGTCAAAGCCGATTCACCTCGTCTCTGGCTTCACGGCCATCGAGTTGATGGTTGTCGTGTCGATCGTCGGAATACTGGCCGCGCTCGCCGCGCCGAGCTTCCGTAGCGTCGTCGAAAACTACCGCGTCCGACGCGCTACCGAAGACCTCGTCTCCACCATCTATCTGGCGCGCGCGGAAGGCATCAAACGCGGTGGCGGCGTCGTGCTTCGCAAGGCTGGCGCAGCGAATTGCAGCGGCTCGACTCAAATCGAGCAGTGGGATTGCGGCTGGTTCGTCTTTGTGGACTCGAACGGCAACAAGCTCATCGACCCGGGCGAAGAAACGATTCAAACCGCGCCTGCGGCGACGGGCGTCTCCATCACCTTCACTTTGCACAACGCGCTGGCGTCTGTCGACCGCTGGGGACAGTTCAGCGGTGCCGGCGCGTTCGGCTTTGTCGTGCGACCCTCCGGCAACACATCGGCTGCCAGTACAACGGCTCTGTGCATGAGCAGCGGCGGTCGTTTGGCAACACGCAAAGGGGTGGCCTCATGCCAGGCCTGAAACGACAAAGCGGCGTCTCGCTCATCGAATCGCTGGTCGCGACGACGATTCTGGCGATCGGCAGCCTTGGCCTGCTCACCGTCCAGATCCGCACCTTGGCCGAAACGCAGACCAGCGTGCACCGGGCGCAGGCCGTTCGCGCCATCGAGGATCTGGCAGAGCGCATCAAGGCCAACCCGGACGGCTTCGGCCAGCTCCGCACTGGCGCATACGCAAGCCCATGGGACGCGACGCCCATCGTTGCGTCGGATGCCTGCGATGTCAACGCATGCAGCCCGGCTGAGCTGGCCCGATCGGACATCGCCCAGTGGCGAAAGACGATCGCCCGCACCTTGCCGCTGGGACAAGCGAACGTGTTCACCGATGAATCGGTTGCCGCTGCCGACCGACGCCAGCTGGGTGTGATGGTGGGTTGGCGCGCGAACGAGCGGACGGGCGATGGCGTCTCGCCGTTCGATCTGAAAGTAGATGACGCAGGTGTCGCTTGTCCCGAGGGACTTATCTGCCATCTCGTCTATGTGCAGCCCTGAATTTTCATCCGCCCGCGGTCGCGGGGCTCAAAGCGGCGCCTCCCTGATCGAGTTGCTCGTCGGTTTGACGCTCGGCCTGATGGTCGTCGCGGCCGCGATCGGCACATTGATCGTCTCAAGAACTGCATCAGGCACGGTCGGCGATCTGAGCCAATTGCAGCAGCAAGGCTCCTACGCGCTGCGTGTCATGGGCATTCAGATTCGTCAGGCCGGGTCGGTCGCGCCCATCAAGGATTCGGTCAACTCGCTCTACAGCTTCAAGGACACCTTCATCGGGTTCGGTGGGAATTCAAGCGTGGTGACTGGTGCCGATGGCGCCGGGGACAGCGCCGACACCGTATCGACCAGCAACGAGCCGCTCGATGGCAACCCCGACACACGTCCGCGCGATTGTCTCGGCGAGAAGGCAAACGGTGCCCGCATCGACAGCACGTTTTGGGTCGACGGCGAAGCGCACGAACTCAAGTGCAAAAGCGGCGCCAAGAACCAGGCCCTGATCGGCAACGTCGCCGACTTTCAGGTTTGGTATCGCATCCTTTCCGCGGCCAGCACCACGCAACGCATGACCGCGAAACAAGTCGATGCCGCCGGGCTCTGGCGCTCCGTTAAATCGATCGAAATATGTCTCGACTTGCAAGGCGATGAGGCTGGGCAACCCGGTGTCGGCAGCTACGCCAACTGCCAAGGCGTGGAGTCGCCGAGGAACGGGCGTCTGCATCTGGTCTTTCGCAATGTCTTCGACTTGCGGACGCAGGGCAGCTGATGGGCACGCCACGCTTGCGCCAGCAGGGCATCGCACTGTTTGTCGTGATGGTGGTGTTGCTGCTGTCGATGCTGCTGGTGCTTTGGTCATCGCGTACAGCCCTGTTCAACGAACTGCTTACGGGTACCGACAGCGACTATCAGCGTGCGCTTGAAGCTGCTCAGTCCATGGTGCGCGATGCCGAGTTCGATATTCAAGGGCAAAAGCCCGACGGGTCTGCGTGCAGTGGCTCCTTTTGCCGGTCTCCCGTCATCGATCCGAGCCAAGGTCAAGCCTTCTACCCTGAGAGTGCTAACGACTTTCAAGATCTGGACGCCGCGTTGGTCACGAAGACTCCCTCATGCGTTGCCGGCATCTGCACGGCGACCAACGTAGCCGCCGAATTCTGGACGACGGCGACGGCACTGAACGCCATGAAAGCCTCGGCAGCGACCTACGGCCGGTACACAGGCGCGCAGGCCGGCGAGGTCGGGAACCCATTGCTGAGGGCGAACGCCGGTGCTGGCGCCAAAGCCTGGTATTGGGTCGAAGTGCTGCCCTACGACACCGCCTCGGCGGTCACCGCCGGCCCGGCGCAGACCTTCGCGCCAGACAGCACGCGGCCCAACATCTATCGCATCACCGCTGTGGCACAGGGGCTCAAGCCGGGCACCCAGGCAGTTGTGCAGTCGGTCTTTGTCTGGAAAAAAGTCAGTTCGTGAGTCGGGGCGGACATTCGTGCCCGGGCGAGGAAATCAGGGGAGTCACCATGACAACGAATCCAATGCTCGCGCGGCCTGCGCTGAGCCTCGCCATCTTCGCCGTGCTCGCCACGGCGTTCGCCCTCTTCAGCGCGGACATCGAAGCCGCGCCACTGTCGTTGAGCATGGCGCCGGCCGGGACGGCGTACCGACAGCCTGCACCCAACGTCATCGTGTCGGTCGACGACTCGCGCAGCATGAATGTGTCGGGCATGGCGACCCTGCGCAGCGCACTGAAAGACACGTTCTCTGCCGCCAACGTGCCGGACGGTTCGATCCGCCTTGCATGGCAAGCGATGACCGGCTGCTACACGATCCCGGCCGGCGGCGACTGCAAGAACCAGAACGCGATGAGAGTGCTCGATGCAGCGCAGCGAGGCCGCTTCCAGCAGTGGGTCGACACATTGGCGCCTCAAGGCGCGACGCCCTCGCACCGCATGTTATTCAACGCCGGCCAATATCTGAAGTCGGCGCCAGGTGTCGACAGCCCCTGGGCCAGCGTCCCCGGAAGCACGCAACATCCGATGTTGAGCTGCCGCAAGTCTTACAACCTCTTCATGACCGACGGCGGCTGGAACGACACGACATCATGGGATGCAGCCGACAGCATCGCTGCGCGATCGATCGGCAACAGGGACGGGACGACCGGAACGTTAGGTGATGGAAAGACGGTGTACGACGTCGAAAGCGACAGCACGGCGATTTACCGCGACCGCTTCGGCACGAGCACGTTGCCGACGCTCTCCGACCTGGCCTTCCACTATTGGGCGACCGATCTTCAGCCGTCTCTCGCCAACGATGTCCCTGCGAAGCTCACCCACAAAGGCGACCAGACCTTCACCAGCGAGGGCGCGAGCAGAACGGTTCCGGAATTCTGGAACCCGCGCAACGATCCGGCGACCTGGCAGCACATGACGACCTACACGGTCGGTTTCAATGCAGCCGCCAACTGGAACGCCACCAGCGCCACGCCGAAGTTCGGCGCGGACACCTGGACCGGCGGCGATTACACGGCACTGATTGCCGGCCGCATCCACTGGACCGATGCCATAGACGGCGACGAAACCACGCGAATGCCAGAGCTCTGGCACATGGCGCTCAACGGCCGCGGCAAGTTCGTGCCGGCGCCGACCGCGAGTTCGCTCGCCGGGTCGTTCAAGGACATCCTCGATTCGATTGCCGCCGACAAGTCCTCGCCCATTAGTTCGGTGTCTGTCAGCGCCAGTTCCACGAGGCTCGATGCCGCAGTCTTCACCTCTTCCTACGACCCGGCCAGTTGGAGCGGCGCCATCACTGCGCACAAGCTGGCCGCCGGCACAGGTGTTGCGTCGGCTGAAGGACTCTGGGGGACGGTGCCGGCAACGGCGACAAGCACTGCCAAGCCGGTTTCGACTGCCACGTTGCTAGACCACGTCGCCTTCTCGCCGAGCGCCCGCGTGGTCATGTCCGCGAGGCGCCCGCCGGCGGCTGGCGACAGCCCCGCCGTCAACGGTATCTCGTTCGTCTGGAGCGCGCTTGCGACCGCACAGCAACGCGCGCTCGACACATCGAACGCCACGATCGACGGCCTGGGCAAGGAACGCCTCGCCTTCGTGCGCGGCTTTCGCGACGACGAGCAATCGAACGGCGGCAACTTTCGTAACCGGGATTCGCGTCATGGCGATGTCGTGAACTCCAAACCTTGGTACGTGGCCGGCAAGGCGGGCGCAGCCTACACGGCGTACGGTTATGCCGCATTCAGGGCAGCCAGCACGACGCGGCCATCGATGCTCTACGTCGGCGCCAACGACGGCATGCTGCACGGCTTTTCGGCCGCCGATGGCAAAGAGAAGATCGCTTACGTACCACTGGCAGCCTATGCCGGGCTGTCGCAGCTGACCCAGCCCGGCTACGCCCATCGCTACTTCGTCGACGGCTCACCTTTAGCCGGCGATCTCTACGTCGGCGGAAGTTGGAAGACCTATCTGGCCGGCTTCATGGGCGCGGGCGGCAAAGGCTACTTCGTACTCGACGTGACCGACCCTGGCGCGTTTGTCGCAGGCAATGCCGGAAACATCGTCGTACTGGACCAGACCGCATCCACCTCCACCTCCACCTCCACCATCGACGCGGACATCGGCCACATCTTCAGCGAACCCGTTCGCGAGCAAGGAGACACCGGAGTTACACGTCAAATCACTCAGCTCAACGACGGCCGCTGGGCATTGGTCACAGGCAACGGCTACAACAGCACGCGCGAAAACGCCGTGCTGATGATCCAGTACCTCGACGGCGCTCGCGAGTTGAGAAAGATCCATGCAACCACTGCAAGCGGGCTGACAGGCAACGGCCTTTCAGCCCCTCGGCTCGTCGATCTGAACGGCGACAGCGTGTCAGATGTGGCCTATGCGGGCGATCTTCACGGCAACCTCTGGAAGTTCGACCTCAGCGCCCACGCGCCATCTGATTGGAAGACCGCTTTCAACGGCGCGCCGCTCTACTCGGCGACTTCCGCAGCAGCCGGAGGCGTGCCTGGACGGCCGCAGCCCATCACCAGTGCGCCAGTGTGGTTGCCGCATCCGAAAGGCGGTGTGATGGTCGTCTTCGGCACCGGTGCCAATCTGACTGACGCCGACAGAACCGACACCTCAGTGCAAACGGTTTACGGCGTGTACGACAACACCGCGGTGACGCGCAGCGCCGGCAAGCTCACGCTGACTGCCAGCAGCGCCCTCACCGGCGGTCGCGGTGCGCTGGTTCAGCAGACCATCAGCTCCGCTGCCGCCACGGCCACGGCAACGGCGGTCGCCGGATCGGCATCCGGCCACACCATCCCGCTTTGGACGGTGTCGTCCAACCCTGTCGACTACGCCGGCTCGCCCGCCAAACGTGGCTGGTACCTGGAGCTGCCGCCGGGTGAACGAGTGCTCGGCAATCCAACGTGGTTCGACGGCCAACTGATCGACGTGGCGAGCACGCTGCCCGCGGCCGGTGAAGACATCACACGTGAAACCTGCTCCCCCAGCATCACAGGTGCACGGCACTTTCTGACGACGATCAACGCCATTAACGGCAGCGCGCCAAAGTCCGATATCTACGCCTATGCCGGCGCGGGCGGCGCAACAAGCGCGACGGGAGTTGCTTCGCGAAGCGAAACCGGCGTCCGGTCCAGCATCAGGGACAGCGCGACCAACACAGAAAAGGCCATCTGTGCGGCTGGTCAAATCTGCGCCGATCGCAAGTTGCTCGGCCGCACCGCACTGCGTCCCTCGTGGCGGCAAATTCAATGAGTGCGCGACAACGCACTAGGCATCGCGGCTTCAGTCTGGTCGAAGTACTGACCGTCGTCGCGGTCATTGGCATCCTCACCGCTGTCGCGCTGCCCAGTTACCAGGAATATGTACGCCGCGGTCATCGGGCCGAAGCGCGCGCCGGGCTGCTCCAAGCAGCACAGTGGATGGAACGCGTGGCGACGGCCAACGGCGTCTATCCCGCGACGACAGCCAAGAACGGTGCGGACGTGACGCCGTTGCCCTTGTCGCTGACGACCGTTCCCGGCAGGCGGTACGCCGTGTCGCTCAAGACAGCCACCGACTCCGCCTACACTCTGATCGCAGTGCCTTCGGACGCGCAGTCAGACGACAAATGCGGGACGTTCACGCTGGACCAGTCCAGTGTTCGCGGCATTACCTCGGCTGCGGCCACTGGCAGCGCCGACTTGATCGCCGACTGCTGGAATCGCTGACCGTCGTTCACTCTTCGGTTAGTGTGACGCGCTATGCACCCGTCACTCACTCGACACTGACCCAACGTTGACCGCCCCATCCGACCCCGCTGCCGTCCCTCTTGCCGCCACGTGCTTGGCAAACACGGCAGAGCCGATGCAACTCGCCCTGTCATCGGCACGCGCCGCGCAATGGGCCGTTCCGCCCAATCCCGCCGTCGGCTGCGTGATCGTGTCGCCGACCGGCGAGGTGATCGGCGTCGGTCGAACGCAGCGCACCGGCGGTCCGCATGCCGAAGTCATGGCTCTGCGCGACGCTGCCTCCAAAGGTCATGCTGTCCGGGGCGCCACCGCCTATGTGACGCTGGAGCCCTGCTCCCACCACGGCCGAACAGGCCCTTGCAGCGACGCGATCATCGCCGCCGGCATCGGCAAAGCCGTCACTTCGCTGGCCGACCCGAATCCGCTGGTGGCCGGACAGGGATTCGCCAAACTTCGCGCCGCCGGCATCGATGTCGAAGTCGGACCTGGCGCCGCAGAATCCCGTGAACTCAACATCGGTTTCTTCAGCCGAATGATCCGCAAATCACCGTGGGTTCGCCTCAAAGTCGCTGCGTCGCTCGACGGCAAGACGGCGCTGGAGAACGGCACCAGCCAATGGATCACCTCCCCGCCTGCGCGCACCGACGGTCACGCCTGGCGGGCACGCTCCGGCGCGATGCTGACGGGTGTGGGCACCGTGCTCGAGGACAACCCGCGTCTCGACGTACGGCTGGTCGACACAGAACGTCAACCTCCGCTGGTCGTGGTCGACAGCCATCTTCAGACGCCACCCGACGCTCATATTTTTGAAGCCGCACGTCAAGTGTGGATCTACGCTGCGGCCCGTGATGAAGCCAAGGCAGCGGCACTGGAAGCGCGCGGTGCCACCGTCACCTGCCTGCCGAACGCGCAGGGCAAAGTCGATCTCGCTGCCCTGCTGAAAGACCTCGCGATGCGCGAAATCAACGAACTGCACGTCGAGGCCGGCCACAAGCTCAACGGCTCGCTTATCCGAGAAGGCCTGGTCGACGAGTTCGTGGTCTATCTCGCGCCCAAGCTCATCGGCAGCGGCTTCGGTATGGCCAGCCACACCCATGCCGGCGGTTCACTGACGTCGCTGACGGGCGCATTGCCTCTGGAATTCCGCTCGGTGGAGTTGATTGGCCCCGACCTCCGGATCGTCGCGCGAGTGACCGGCAAAGACGCGTTCTAGCCTCCTTCCGGTGGCCCTTTTGGCGCCGTTCTTGCGCATCTGGCGAACGCAGGCCGCGCGTTCTGCGAAAATCCTTGAATGTTCACCGGAATCATCACCGGCGTGGGGCGCATCGCCGCAGTCCACGACCTCGGAAGCTCTTCATCCCACGGCAAGCGGCTCAGCATTGCGACGCCTCCAGGTTACCTGGACGACGTGGGCCTCGGCGACAGCATCGCGCTCAACGGCGCCTGCATGACCGTCACGTCGCTCGACGCGGCGCAACTGCAGTTCACCATCGATATTTCGGCCGAATCTCTCGACAAGACCGCCGGTCTTTCCGTGCCCGACGGCGCCGTCAACCTCGAAAAAGCCTTGCGGGCAACCGACCGGCTGGGCGGCCACATCGTCTCGGGCCACGTCGATGGCATCGGCAGGGTGAGCTACTTCGCGGAGATCGGCGAAAGCTGGGAACTCCGAATCGTCGCACCGCAAGCACTCGCACGCTTCCTTGCGTACAAAGGCTCGATCACCGTCAACGGTGTCAGCCTGACCGTCAACACGGTGACCGATCTTGTTGTTGAAGACGTTGCGGACGGCAGCGAGATCAGCATCAACCTGATACCGCACACGGTCGAGAACACCGGGCTAGGCACCTTGCGCGCCGGCAGCAACGTCAACCTCGAGGTCGACACCGTCGCCCGCTACGTCGAGCGCATGCTGCAAGCGGGCGCCCTCTCCATCCCGAACAAGAAAGACAAGCCATGAACGCCTCCGTCACGTCGATTGCGTCTGTATCGCCGATCACCGCTTCGCGCAGCGGTCGCGTCACCGCGCCAATCTCACCTATCGAAGAAATCGTCGAAGACCTGCGTGCCGGCCGCCTGGTGATCCTGGTCGATGAAGAAGATCGCGAGAACGAAGGCGACATCGTCATCGCGGCCGACCACATCACGGCGGAGTCGATCAATTTCATGGCGCGCCACGCTCGCGGTTTGATCTGCCTGACACTGTCGCGCGAGATGTGCGAACGCCTGCAACTGCCGCCGATGGTGTCGCGCAACGGCGCCAAGCACTCGACCGCGTTCACCGTGTCGATCGAAGCAGCCGAAGGCGTGACCACCGGCATCTCGGCCGCCGACCGAGCCCGCACCGTGCAGGCGGCCGTCGCGCGCAATGCGGTGGCGGCAGACCTTGTGCAACCGGGCCACATCTTTCCGCTCCAGGCGGTGGATGGCGGTGTGCTCATGCGCGCGGGGCACACCGAAGCCGGCTGCGATCTGGCAGCGATGGCTGGCTGCTCGCCCGCTTCGGTCATCTGCGAAGTCATGAACGAAGACGGCACGATGGCGCGCCTGCCCGACCTGCAACTGTTCGCAGCGGAGCACGGCATCAAGATCGGCACCATTGCCGCCTTGATCGAGCACCGCAGCCGCACCGAATCGCTTGTCAAAAAGGTCGGCGTGCGCGAAATCCAGACGGCTTGGGGTGTGTTCACCGCACATGCTTTCACCGACAAGCCGAGCGGCGGCGTGCATCTGGCGCTGGTCCGCGGAAGCTGGTCGCCGGAAGACACCGTCGACGTGCGCGTGCACGAGCCGCTCTCGGTGCTCGACGCGCTCGAGGTCAACCGCTCGCTGCATTCATGGGGCCTCGACTCGAGCCTCGCGCACATCGCTGCCGAAGGCAAAGGCGTGGCCGTGCTCTTGAACTGCGGTGAATCCGGCGCTGACTTGCTGGCCCAGTTCGACGGCACCGCGCGCCCGGCGCAAGCGCCCGAGCGCGGCCGCATGGACTTGCGCAGCTACGGCATCGGCGCGCAGATCCTGCGCGAATGCGGCGTCCGCAAAATGAACCTGCTGGGCACGCCGCGGCGCATGCCGAGCATGGCCGCCGGCTACGGCCTCGAAATTGCGGGCTACATCTCGAAAGACTGACGACATGCAAGGTTCGAACAAAGGAGCGGGAACCCCGCTCGAAGGCATCGGCTTGCGCATCGGCATCGTGCAGGCGCGCTTCAATGCGGACGTCACCGACGCGCTCGCGCAGGCTTGCCTCGCCGAACTCGAAGCGCTCGGCGTCGCCGCAAAAGACATCGACCATGTGCAAGTGCCCGGCGCACTCGAAGTGCCGATTGCACTGCAAGCGCTGGCCGAGCGCGGTGGCTACCACGCGCTGGTCGCGCTCGGCTGCATCATCCGCGGCGAGACCTACCACTTCGAGCTGGTCGCCAACGAGTCGGGCGCGAGCGTGAGCCGCGTCGCGCTCGACTACCGCCTGCCCATCGCCAACGCCATTCTCACCACCGAAGACCTCGCACAAGCCGTGGCCCGCCAGACCGACAAAGGTCGCGATGCGGCTCGCGTCGCCGTCGAAATGGCGCAACTGCTAGCCACACTTTCATGACCGAAGACACCACCAAAGACGCGATCGCCAAGACCGGCCCGCCCAAACAAATTCGCACCGGCCTCACCGCCACGGGCGTTCGCAAAGCTTCGGCCAAGTCGAGCCGAAGCCGTGCGCGCGAGTTTGCCTTGCAGGCCCTCTACCAGTACATCGTGGGCAAGAACGATGCGGCCGACATCGACGCCTTCACACGCGATCTGGCCGGCTTTCACAAGGCCGACTCGGCGCACTACGACGCGCTGTTGCACGGTTGCATCGAGGGCGAGGCGCAGCTCGACGTGCTGATTCTTCCCTTGCTCGACCGCGAAATGGAACGCATCTCGCCGATCGAACATGCAGTCATGTGGATCGGCGTTTACGAGTTCCAGAATTGCCTCGACGTGCCCTGGCGCGTAGTGCTGAACGAATGCATAGAACTGACCAAGGAATTCGGCGGCACCGACGGCCACAAGTACGTCAACGCCGTGCTCAATGGCTTGGCGCCACAGCTTCGCAGTGTCGAAGTCGAAGCAGACCGGCTGACCGGCAAGGCCAAGTAAAGAGATGAAGATTTCGTCGCGCGCCGAGCGCATCGAGCCGTTCTACGTCATGGAGGTGGCAAAGGCCGCGTCTGCCCTTGCCCGCGAAGTCGCGCACACCGATCGGCCGATGATCTTCCTGAACATCGGGGAGCCGGACTTCACCGCACCGCCGCTGGTGCAGGAAGCGGCCGCTCGCGCCATCCACGACGGCACCACGCAATACACGCAAGCGACCGGCCTCGATGCACTGCGCGAGCGCATCAGCGGCTGGTACGCCGAGCGCTTCGGCGTCGATATACCGGCGCGCCGTATCGTCGTGACGGCCGGCGCTTCGGCGGCGCTGCAGCTGGCTTGCCTGGCGTTGATCGAGGCGGGCGACGAGATCCTGCTGCCCGACCCCAGCTATCCGTGCAACCGCCATTTCGTCAGCGCAGCCGACGGCAAAGCCGTACTGGTGCCAACCACGGCGGCCGAGCGTTTTCAGCTCACTGCCGACAAGGTCGAATCCCACTGGACCGACAAGACGCGCGGTGTATTGCTCGCGTCGCCATCGAACCCGACGGGCACCTCGATCGCTCCCGATGAGCTGCGCCGCATTCACGAGGTAGTGACACGGCGCGGCGGCATCACGCTGATCGACGAGATCTATCTCGGCTTGTCTTACGACGCGAAATTCGGCCAGACCGCGCTTGCCATCGACGACCAGGTCGTCAGCATCAACAGCTTCAGCAAGTACTTCAACATGACCGGCTGGCGGCTCGGCTGGCTGGTGGTGCCCGATGCGCTGGTGCCGGTGATCGAACGGCTCGCGCAAAACCTTTTCATCTGCGCCAGCACGGTGTCGCAGTACGCAGCGCTGGCCTGCTTCGAAGCCGACAGCATCGCCGAGTACGAACGCCGTCGGGCGGAATTCAAGGCGCGCCGTGACTGGTTCATTCCGCAGCTCGACGCGCTCGGGCTGACCGTGCCGGTGATGCCCGACGGCGCTTTCTACGCATGGGCCGATTGCACCTCGTTCGCGCAAAAGCTGGGCATCGACGGCAGCTGGGATTTCGCCTTCGAGACCATGAAGCGGGCGCACGTGGCGGTGACGCCAGGCCGCGATTTCGGGACCGCAGAGACCAGCCGCTTCGTGCGCTTCTCTACAGCGAGTTCGATGGAACATCTGCAGGAAGCCGTCGAACGACTGAAGGCACTGGCCCGATGAGCTTCGCGTTTCCGATTCGGGTGTATTGGGAAGACACCGATGCGGGCGGCATCGTGTTCTATGCCAACTACCTGAAGTTCATGGAACGCGCGCGCACCGAATGGCTGCGGTCGCTCGGCATATCGCAGCATGCCTTGCGCGAAGAAACCGGCGGCCAGTTCGTCGTCAGTGAAACCACGTTGAAATACCATCGCCCCGCCCGCCTCGACGATGAACTGCTGGTTACAGCCGAAGCGCGGCAGATGGGCTCGGCGTCCTTGATAATCGGCCAGCGCGTGCTATCAAAATCAGAGCACGGACTTCTGCTCTGCGAAGGCACGATTCGCATCGGCTGGGTGGATGCCGTCACATTGCGCCCCGCGCGCATTCCGACACACGTTTCGGGAACCCTCGAGCACTCCATCGGCTCCATTGAAGAACCATCCAAGCCATGAACCAAGACCTGTCGATCATCAACCTCCTTATCCACGCGAGTTTCGTGGTGCAACTGGTCGTGCTGCTGCTCGTGATCGTTTCGATCTCCAGCTGGGCCGCGATCTTCCGCAAGTTCTTTGCGCTGAAGCGCATGCGCGCGCTGAACGACGAGTTCGAACGCGAGTTCTGGTCGGGCACCAGCCTGAACGAACTCTTTGCCTCGGCCGCGCAAAACGCCAAGCTGGCCGGGCCGATGGAGCGCATCTTTGCGTCGGGCATGCGCGAGTACCAGAAGCTGCGGGAGCGCCATGTGACCGATGCCGGCACGCTGCTCGACGGCGCCCGCCGCGCGATGCGGGCCAGCTTTCAGCGTGAACTCGATGCGGCCGAACAGAACCTGTCGTTCCTCGCGACGGTCGGTTCGGTCTCGCCCTACGTCGGCCTGTTCGGCACGGTCTGGGGAATCATGCATGCCTTCACTGGCCTGGCGGCGTTGACGCAAGTGACGCTGGCTACCGTGGCACCCGGCATCGCAGAAGCACTGGTCGCCACCGCCATTGGCCTCTTCGCCGCCATCCCGGCTGTGGTGAGCTACAACCGCTTCGCACGCGAGATCGACAAGATCGCCATCGCCCTCGAGACGTACATCGAAGAGTTCTCGAACATCCTGCAGCGCAACCTGTCGGCCAACGTCAATCCGGCGACCGCCGCGGTCTCGGCCACCGCGGGGCGCTGAGCATGGCTGCCGTATCGTCACGCGGCCGCGGACGCCGCACCATCAACGAGATCAACATGGTCCCGTTCATCGACGTGATGCTGGTGCTGCTGATCATCTTCATGGTCACCGCGCCGCTCATCACGCCGAGCGTCATCAACCTGCCGACGGTCGACCGCGCCAACAAGCAGCCCGACAAGCCGATCGAGATCGTCATCAAGAGCGACGACGAAGTGCAGATCAAGAAAGACCCGTCGACCGGCACCGGCGGAACCTCGTTGCCCATGACGCAGATCGGCGCGGCCGCCAAGGCAGCGCAAGGCGGCGACGACCAGCGGCCGGTCGTCATCAGTGCCGACAAGACGGTCAAGTACGACACCGTCGTCCGCGCCATGAACGAGCTGAAGAAGATCGGCATCGAGCGTGTCGGCCTGTCGGTCACGACCACCGGCACCGGCGCGGCGCCGGCCAGGGGCAAGTAAGCGCATGTCGCTCGCTGCCGATCGTCCCGAGTTCGCACCGCCGCCGCAGCGCGGCACCCCGCGCGCCGTCATCCTGGCGCTCATCGCGCATGCGCTGCTGATCGCGGCGCTGACCTGGGGGGTGCACTGGAAACGTGAAGCCGAGGACGATGCGGTCGAAGCGGAACTGTGGTCGTCGACCGTGCAACAAGCGGCGCCGCGGCTCTCCGCTCCGCCGACGCCGGTGACACCGCCGACGCCGACGCCGACGCCTCCACCCACCCCGGCACCGCCACCACCTCCTCCGCCACCGCCTGCACCGCAAGTCAGGCCCGATCCGACGCCGGCGCCACGCGCACCCGACATCGCGCTCGAACGCGAGAAGAAGCTGAAAGAACAGAAGGAGCGCGAGCGCGAAGAAGAGCGGCAAGACAAGCTGAAGGCGCAGCAGCAACAGCAACAACAGCAGGCCGCGAAGAAAGCGCAAGAGAAGAAAGACCTTGACGCCAAGCAGCGCGCCGAAGACGAGGCCGACCGCAAGCTGGAGCAGCAGCAAAAGCTGGCCGACGCCAAAAAGGCCGATGCGCAAAAAGCCGCCGAGGCCAAGAAGGCCGAGGCACAAAAGGCGGCTGCGGCCGAAGCGAAGCAGGCCGACGCTGCCAAGCAGGCTGCTGCCGACCGCGCCGCCACGCTCAAGCGCATGCAGGGCATGGCCGGAGCCACCGGTGCCGAGGGCTCGCAGGGCACGGCGCTGAAGGCGTCAGGCCCTTCCGGCGGCTATGGCGCACGCATCGCCGCCGCAGTGCGCCCCAACGTGACCTTTCCCGACGCTGACACCGTCAACGGCAATCCAGCCGCCGAGTTCGAAGTGAGCTTGGCGCCCGACGGCACCATCGTCAACGTCAAGCTCAGCAAGTCGAGTGGCTTGCCGAGTTGGGACGAAGCCGCCGAACGCGGCCTGCGCAAGACCGATCGTTTGCCGCGCGACAACGACGGGCGGATCTTTCCGTCGTTGATCGTTTCGCTGAAGCCGAAGCGTTAGAGGCCGAAGCGTCGACTGGGCCGGTAATCTACAACTCGTAGATCACCGCGGCCTTGCCCGCTTCAGCCTGCGCCGTCCAGCTCGCCAGCGCCGCATCGGTCGGGAAGAACTTCGCGCTTTCCCCCAGCTGCAATTCAACCTGCGCCCCGCCCCGCGCCAGCGACAAACGCACCGGCAGCCCCTGCCGCAATTCACCGTGCTCGCCCATCTCGGTGCGCGGTGGAAAGTCTCTGGCGATGCGCGCAATGTCCGGCGCCTTGCCATTGACTGCCACGCGCAGGAACTTGCCGAAGCGGCAACGCGCACTGGCCAGGTCCCACACCTGCTGCACCTGAAAACGCGCCTCGAAACCTCCGCGACCCGGCTGCAGTTTGCCGCTCAAGATCACCAGTTCGTCGTCCTTCAGCGTGTTGCGATTGGCGTTGAACAGCGCCTCGTCGGCGGTCGCGTCGATCGAGTCCGACTTGTCGTCGAGCTTGAAGATTGCCAGTCGACCACGCTGTCCGTTGATGACACGAAAGTCGCTCACGATGCCCGCGATGATTTGCGGTTCCCGGCTGTCCATCAGGTCACCCACCTCGCGCTTGCAGAAGCGCCGCACCTCGTGCGCGACCTCGTCGAACAGGTGTCCCGACAGATAGAAACCGACGGCCGTCTTCTCGAGTGTCAAACGCTCCTTCACCCCCCATGGCGTGGCGTCGACCAGCTCCGGCTCTTGCGTCGCCGAGCCATGCTCGCTGTCGCCGAAGATATCGACCTGGGAAGCGTTGGCTTCGGTGGCGCTCGCGAAGTCGAAGGCCTTGTCGACCGACGCGATGAGCGACGCGCGGTTCTGCTGGATCGAGTCGAAGGCGCCCGCCTTGATGAGCGCCTCGACCGTGCGCTTGTTGATGCGCTGCCGATCTACTCGCACGCAAAAATCGAACAGGCTCTTGAAAGGCCCGCTGGCGTTGCGCGCCTTGACGATCGCTTCGACCGCGAACTGCCCGGTGCCCTTGACGGCGCCCAGGCCATAGCGAATCGACTTGTCCGTTACCGGCTCGAAGCGGTAGTTGCCGCGGTTCACGTCCGGCGGCTCGAAGCTGATGCCGAAGTTCTTGATCGCGTCTTCGAACAGCACCTTCAACTTGTCGGTGTCGTCCATTTCAACGGTCATGTTCGCGCAGAAGAACTCGGCCGTGTAATGGACCTTCAACCAGCCGGTGTGATACGCCAGCAGCGAGTAAGCAGCGGCATGCGACTTGTTGAAGCCGTAACCCGCGAACTTCTCCATCAGGTCGAAGATCTCGTCGGCCTTCTCTTGCCCGATCTTGTTGACCGCTGCGCCCTTCCGAAAAATCTCGCGGTGCTCGGCCATTTCTTCGAGCTTTTTCTTGCCCATCGCGCGGCGCAGCAGGTCGGCGCCACCGAGCGAATAGCCGCCCAGGATCTGCGCGGTCTGCATGACCTGCTCCTGGTAGACCATGATCCCGTAGGTCTCCGACAGCATCTCTTCGACCAGCGGATGCGGGTACTCGACCGGCTCGCGGCCGTGCTTGCGCGCGACGAAGCTCGGGATCAGGTCCATCGGCCCCGGCCGATACAACGCGTTGAGCGCGATCAGGTCTTCGAGGCGCGTCGGCCGCGCGTCTTTCAGCATGCCCTGCATGCCGCGCGATTCGAACTGGAACACCGCCTCCGTCTTGCCTTCGGAGAACAGGCGGTAGGTGTGCGCGTCGTCGAGCTTGATGTCCTCGTAGGCGAACTGCTCCTGGCCCTTGTGTCGCGCGATGATGAAGTCCTTGGCGATCTCCAGAATCGTCAGCGTTGCGAGTCCCAAGAAGTCGAACTTGACCAAGCCGATCGCTTCGACGTCGTCCTTGTCGAACTGGCTCACCGCCGAGTCGCTGCCGGGCTGCTGGTAAAGCGGGCAAAAGTCGGTGAGCTTGCCGGGCGCGATGAGCACGCCGCCCGCATGCATGCCGATGTTGCGCGTCATGCCTTCGAGCTTTTGTGCCAGCTCGACCAGCATGCGAACTTCTTCTTCCTTCTCGATGCGGGCCGCGAGTTGCGGCTCCATCTCGATGGCGTAGTTGTTCTTGTCGCCCTCGACCTTCGGGTTGGGTGGGTACTGGATCGTCACCGGCTGTCCCGGCTTGTTCGGGATCAGCTTGCTGATGCCATCGCAGAACATGTAGCTCATGTCGAGCACGCGGCCCACGTCGCGAATCGCGGCCCGTGCGGCCATGGTGCCGAAGGTGGCGATCTGGCTCACCGCGTCGCGCCCGTACTTGTCCTTGACGTAGTCGATCACACGATCGCGATTTCCCTGGCAAAAGTCGATATCGAAGTCGGGCATCGACACGCGTTCCGGGTTCAGGAAACGTTCGAACAGCAGCTTGTATTCAAGCGGATCGAGGTCGGTGATCTTGAGTGCATAAGCGACGAGCGAGCCAGCGCCCGAACCGCGGCCCGGGCCCACCGGACAACCGTTGTTCTTGGCCCATTTGATGAAGTCGCCCACGATCAAAAAATAGCCGGGAAAACCCATCTTCAGGATGGTGTTGATCTCGAACTCGAGCCGCTCCACATAGCGCGGCCGCTCGACATCGCGCTTTGCGAGATCGGGGTAAAGATGCGCCAGACGCGCCTCGAGCCCCTCGAACGATTCGACGCGGAAGAACTCGTCGATCGGCATGCGCACGCCATCGACCTCAGGCGTCGGAAAGTTCGGCAATTGCGGCTTGCCGAGCACCAGCGTCAGGTTGCAGCGCTTGGCAATTTCAACCGTGTTGGCGACAGCGCTCGGCACGTCGACGAAGAGCGCTTCCATCTCGGCGACCGACTTGAAATACTGCTCCCGCGTGAACTTGCGAACACGGCGCGGATTGCCAAGAATTTCGCCTTCGGAAATGCAGACGCGCGCCTCGTGCGCCTCATAACCCTCGCGGTCTGCGAATTGCACCGGATGCGTCGCGACCACCGGCAATTTAAGGCGTGCAGCGAGTTGCACTGCGGCGATGACGTGTGGCTCGTCTTCGGGTCGACCGGCGCGCTGCAACTCGATATAGAAGCGATGCGGGAACAGGCTGGCGAGTTGCAAGGCGACCGCCGTTGCGCGCTCGGCGTGGCCTTGCAACAGCGGCGCGCCCAGCGGCCCGGCTTGCGCGCCCGACAGGCAGATGAGCCCACCCTGCAACTCTTCGAGCCATGCCAGCTTGCACACAGCTTGCGCCTGACCGCGGCCGACGTTCTGCGTCCATGCGCGCGCCAGCAACTCCGAGAGGTGCAAATAACCCTCGGTGTTTTGCACCAGCAAGACGATGCGCGTCACTGCACCGATTTCGGCGCCGAGGCCTTCGAGCATGACTTCGCAGCCCAGCACGGGCTTGACGCCTTTGCTGCGCGCTTCCTTATAGAACTTGACCGCACCGAACAGGTTGTTCAGGTCGGTGATGGCCAGCGCCGGCTGCTTGTCGGCAGCGGCGGCGGCGACGACTTCGTCGATTCGGTTGGTACCGTCGACGACGGAAAATTCGGTGTGCAGGCGGAGGTGAACGAACATGGATCGATTGTAGAAACTCGGCACTTCACGATGCGATTCAGCGCTCTCTAAAATGGTGGACTGTGCAAGAAATTTTGAATATCGCCGCTTACAAATTCGTAGGCATCGACGACGCGCCCATGCTGCGCGAAGACCTGCGTTCGCGTGCCCTGTCGACCGGCCTCATGGGCACGATTTTGCTGGCGCCAGAGGGCATCAACCTCTTTCTCGCCGGCGCCGCGGAGGCAGTGCGCGGATTCCTGGCCGGTCTGCGCGCAGACGAACGTTTTGCCGACCTCGAAACCAAAGAAAGCTGGTCCGCCACACAGCCGTTTCGTCGCATGCTGGTGAAGTGCAAGCGAGAGATCATCCGCATGGACCATCCGGCGATTCAACCCGCAGCCGGTCGAGCGCCGGGCGTCGATGCGCTCACGCTGAAGCGCTGGCTCGACCAGGGTCATGACGATGCCGGCAAACAGATCGTCATGCTCGACACGCGCAACGCCTTCGAAGTCGACGAAGGCACGTTCGAAGGCGCCGTCGATTGGCGCATCGACAAGTTCACGCAGTTTCCGCACGCGCTCGAAGAGCATCGCGAAGCACTGGTCGGCAAGACGGTCGTGAGCTTCTGCACCGGAGGCATCCGCTGCGAGAAGGCCGCCATCCTGATGCGCGAAGAAGGCGTGGCCGACGTGCTTCAACTCGAAGGCGGCATCCTCAAATACTTCGAGACGGTGGGCGGCGCGCACTACCGCGGCGACTGCTTCGTCTTCGACGGCCGCCGGGCGCTCGCACCCGACCTGAGCGCGCGCTCGACGCACGCCAGCGCTCGCGCACCCGAAGACCCGGACCTCGCAATCAAGCACTGATCGCGCACCTGCCAGTCTCGGCAGGTAGGCGTCAGGCAGGCTCGGATATTGTCCGCGCCATGCGCATCCTCCTGGTTGAAGACGAACTCGACATGGCCTCTTGGCTGGTCCGCGCGCTGACGCAAAGCGGCTTCGTAGCCGACCACGCGCCCGACGCACGCACGGCAGAGGCCTTCATGGACGGCACCGAATACGACGCCATCGTGCTCGACCTGCAACTGCCCGACAAGCACGGCATGAGCGTGCTGGCCGACATGCGGGACGCCGACAACCGCACGCCGGTGTTGATCCTGACCGCGCAAGGCGCGTTGCAAGACCGTGTGCGCGGCCTCAACCTCGGCGCCGACGACTTTCTGACGAAGCCCTTCGAGGTCGCCGAACTGGAGGCGCGCCTTGCGGCATTGGTCCGACGCAGTCGCGGACGACAACACCCGCGCATGCAATGTGCCTCGCTGTCGTACGACGGCGAGAGCCATGCCTTCTCGCTGCGCGGCACGTTGCTGCCGCTGACGCCGCGCGAACAGGCCGCGCTCACCGCCCTCTTGATGCGCACGGGCGCGCCGGTGAGCAAGTCGAACCTGTTCGGCAAGGTGTTCACCAACGACAGCACCGCGGGGCCCGACGCCATCGAGGTCGTGCTGCACCGGCTGCGGCGCAAGCTCGAGGGCAGCGACGTTCGCATCGTCACCGTGCGCGGGCTGGGTTACATGCTCGAAAGCACCGGCGATGCCGTGGTCGATGCCGATGTCTCCAACGCGCGCTGACAAGAACACCGAGCCGCGTCGCTTCGGCATTCGGGCGCGGCTGCTCGCGTTGCTGCTGCCGGGCATCGTCGCGCTGCTCGCGCTCGACAGCTGGAACGACTATCACGCCCTTTCGGAAACCGTCGCCAACGCCTACGACCAGAGCCTGCTGGAACCGGTCAAGGCGCTCGGCAACAGCATCGTCGTGCGGCCAGACGGCAAGGTGCAGGTGCATGAAGCCTTCTCGGTCGAAGCGATGTTCGCGGCGACCAGTGCGCGCTACAAGCATCTGCATGTAGGCATCACGCCCGTGGGCACAGACGGGCCGGAGACCACGCTCATGGGCGTACCCGACTTGCCTCCGCCGCCGGTCGCGCCGCCTGAGCAAAGCGTAGGCAAGCCGGTCTTCTACGACGCCTGGTACCAGGGGCGACCGGTGCGCATCGCGGCGCTGCGGCAGACCGTGTACGACACCCGCAGCACTCACGACATCCAAGGCGCCGGCGACACCAGCAGCAACGCCGCATGGCAGGTACTGATCCAGGCCGCCGAAAGCACTGGTCCGCGCACGCGTGCGGTCAACGAGTCGCTACAACAGGAACTGTGGCGCGATGCCCGGATGCTGCTGGTGGTCACGCTACTCGTCTGGCTAGGCGTCGCATGGACGCTGCGCCCGCTCGAAAGGTTGCGGGCCTCACTGCGCGAGCGTCAGCCCGACGACTTGAAACCGCTCGACCCGACCGGCATACCGCAGGAGGTGATGCCGCTGGTCGACGCCGTCAACCACCACATCGAAAGCCACCGCACGATGGTGGCCGAGCATTCGCAGTTCCTTGCAGACGCATCGCATCAACTGCGCACGCCGCTCGCGATCCTGTCGATCCAGGCCGGCTATGCAGTGCGTGAAACCGACCCCGAGCGCATGCGCGAATCGCTGCGGGCCATCGTGACGCAACTGGCGCGCACGCGTCGGCTCAGCGAGCAATTGCTGGCATTGGCACATGCGACGCACCAGGACAACGCGGGTGGCGCGCCTGCGCTCGTCGACCTCAACGCCGTGGCGCGCGCCGTGGTGCTTCAGTACCTGCCGCTCGCGCGGGAAAACGATCAGGATCTGGGCTGGATCGATGCGCGTGGCGACCTCCCCTTCGAGCGCACGGATGAAGCCGCAGCGGGCGATGCAGACGGCGAACCCACGCGGCCGGTGCTGCCCGTGCATGCGAACGAAGCCGAACTCCACGAGGTGCTGTCGAACCTCGTGCACAACGCCATCAAGTACACGCCGCGCGGCGGCAGCATCACCGTGTCCGTACGGCGCGATGCGCGCTATGCGCTGGCTGAGGTCTGCGACAGCGGACCGGGCATCAGTGCAGATCGGCGTGCCAGCGTGTTCCAGCGCTTTCAGCGAGACGCGTCGAGCGATGCGCGCGCCACGCAGGGCGCAGGCCTCGGGCTCACCATCGCGCGCAGCTACGCGCGCCGCAACCACGGCGACATCGAACTGGCGGATGCCGGAAGTGCGGACGGTGCGAGCGGGCCTGCCAGCACAGCGGGTGCGGGGCTCCGTGCGACCCTTCGTTTACCCTTAGCGAACCTTAAGTGATTACACGTATTTTGGGCGTCGACCGGGCTGCAGAGAGCCCATCGAAAGCCGATTGAAAGGCTCCATTTCTAGACTGCCTGCTCCAATCGAAGGAGACATATGCAAGAGCAGCAAGCCGGTGCGCCCGGGGCGACATCGCCCCTCAAGGCCCGGTTCAAGAAGGATTATTACGGCGGCGCGCTGATGGTGCTGGTCGGCGTCGCGGCCGCAGTCGCCGGCGTCGACTACCGCGTCGGCCAACTCGCGCGCATGGGGCCGGGCTTCTTCCCGGTCGCGTTGGGCTCGTTGCTTGCGCTGGTCGGCGTCATGATCGCTGCGTCCGCGCGCAACCCGAAGCCATCCGCAGAACCTGCCGTGTCGCACGGCCATCCCGGCGGCATGCCGGACATTCGCGGTGGTGTCTGCATCGTGCTGGCCATCCTGGCCTTCCTGCTGCTGGGCGTGTACGGCGGCCTGCTGCCGGCGACCTTTGCCATCGTCTTCATCTCGGCACTGGGCGACCGCGACAACACGCTGATCGAAGCCGGACTGCTGTCGCTCGCCATGTCGGCCATCGCCGTCGTGGTGTTCTGGTGGGCGCTGCAACTGCAGCTGCCGCTCTTCCAGTGGGGCGGCTGACACCATGATCTCGCAATCGCTTCATGACCTTTGGTTCGGCTTCGGCGTGGCCTTTCAGGGCACCAACCTGCTGTGGTCCTTCTTTGGCGTGCTGGTCGGCAATTTGATCGGCGTGCTGCCGGGCATGGGTGCGCTCCAAGCCATCTCGATCCTGCTGCCGCTCACCTACGTGATGCATCCGGTGCCCGCCATCCTGATGCTGGCCGGTATCTTCTACGGCTCGCAGTACGGCGGCGCCATCGGTGCCATCCTGCTGAACATGCCCTCGCATCCGCCGCATGCGGTGACCTGTCTCGACGGGTACCCGATGACCAAGCAGGGCAAGGGCGGGGTCGCGCTGGGCATCACGATGATCGCCTCGTTCTTCGCGGCATCGGTCGGCATCATCGTCATGATCTTTGCGTCGCCGTTGCTGGTGCAGATCGCCTTCAAGTTCGGCCCGACCGAGATCTTCTCGATCATGTTGCTGGGTTTGCTGGCAGGCTCGACCATGTCGCGCGGCTCGCCGCTCAAGGGCGTGGCGATGACGCTGTTCGGCCTGTTGTGCGGCGTGGTCGGCACCGACGTCAACAGCGGCAGCTTTCGCTTTGCCTTCGGCCTGCCGGAGTTGAGCGACGGCCTCGAGCTCACCGCCATTTCGATGGGCCTGTTCGGCGTGGCCGACTTCCTGCTCAACGTGAACCGCATGAAAGCCGTCGGCAGCAGCGCCAAGCTCACCCTGGCCGACATGCGTCCGAGCAAAGCCGAGCTGAAGCGTGCCTTCCCAGCAATAATTCGGGGCACTATCGTCGGCACCGTGTTCGGTGCGATGCCGGGCACCGGCCCGACCATCACGACCTTCATCGCGTACGCGCTGGAACGCAAGGTTTCGAAGACGCCGCACAAGTTCGGCACCGGCATGATCGAAGGCGTGGCGGGCCCCGAAGCGTCGGCGCACTCCAAGACGCAGGTCGACTTCATCCCCACCATGAGCCTTGGCATTCCGGGCGACGCGGTGATGGCACTGATCCTCGGCGCGCTGCTGATTCAGGGCATCCAGCCCGGCCCGCAACTGATCACCGAGCATCCGGACATCTTCTGGGGCCTGATCGCCAGCTTCTGGATCGGCAACGTCATTTTGGTGGTGCTCAACGTGCCGCTCATCGGCGTCTGGGTCAAGCTCTTGCGCGTGCCCTACAAGTACCTGTTCCCGGCTGCGATGTTCTTCATCGCGGTGGGTGTCTACAGCACGCAGAACAGCTTGTTTCAGATCTGGGAAGTGCTGGCCTTCGGCCTGATCGGCGCCTTGCTGATGTCACTTGATTTTTCGGTCGCACCGATTCTTCTGGGTTTCGTCCTCGGGCCGATGGTCGAAGAGAATTTTCGCCGTGCGCTGTTGCTTTCGCGCGGGGACATGACGGTGTTCGTGACACGGCCGATCAGCGGCACCTTCATCGGTTTGTGCGTGCTGCTGTTGGCCGGCGTGCTCTTCTCGGCATGGCGCAGCCGCCATGGTGAGACGCCGGTGCCGGGTCTCGACCTGCCCCAGCCACCGATCGACGCCACCCCGGCGGTCAACGAGTAAGCAACGAACGATCGGCCCTGCGGGGTCGATCCGAGCCGACGATCAAACCGGCGTGCTTTTAACGTCCGGCTCCTGGGCCCCGAACGGGTGCCCCGGCAGCGGAATGAACTCCGTCTCCCCTGGCACATGGCCCATGCGCTGGGCGGACCAGTCGGCGCCGGCCTGCAGGATTCGCTCCTTGCGGCTCGAGACGAAATTCCAGGTGATGTAGCGCGGCCCATCGAGCGGCTCGCCGCCGATCACCACGAGTTGCACATCGGCCGATGCGTGCAGCATGGCTCCCGCACCTTCCTGAAGAAACGCCATCGTGTGCGCTGGCACGTGCGTGCCATCGACCGACACATCGCCGTCGACCGCATACACAGCGAGCTCGGGTGCCAGCGCCGGCAGTACGAAACTCGCGCCGGCCTTCAACTGCACATCGAGGTAGACGGTCGGCGCATACGTCTTCACAGGCGACGTCTCGCCGAACGCGCTGCCGACGAGCACGCGCACCTTGGCGCCCTGCTCTTCGCACGATGGGATGTCCGCTGCAGCCGTATGCGCGAAATTGGGCTCGGCCTCTTCATGCGCCAGCGGCAGGGCGGCCCATAGCTGCAAGCCGTGGTTGACGTAGGTGTCGCTCTTCCGTTGATCCGGCTTGCGCTCGGAGTGCACGATGCCGCGACCCGACGTCATCCAGTTGATGGCGCCGGGGCGAATTTCCTGCGTATTGCCGAGGCTGTCGCGATGCATCATCGCGCCCTCGAAAAGATAGGTGACCGTGGCCAGGCCGATGTGCGGATGCGGCCGCACATCGTGCTCGCTGCCCGGTGTTTCGGTGGCAGGGCCGAAGTGATCGAAGAACACGAAAGGCCCGACCGATCGGCGCTTGGCCGAGGGCAAAAGGCGGCGAACTTTAAAGCCGCCGCCGAGGTCTTTGTCGGCCGGTGTCAGCAGTTGAGGTGCAGTCATGGCCGACATGTTGCATCAGGCTTTTGCAGAAGCCCAGCGTGCGCTGGCCTTGGCCACGCGCTCGCCGAAAAGGCGTGCGGTGTCGAGGTCGCCCTGCTGCATTTCGGCCGGCGACGAATCCGATGGCGACTGCGCCATGGCGCCGCTGAAAGAACCGACGTAGTTGACATCGTTGCGTTGCGCCGCCTTGCTGTTGCTCGGCATGATGGCCGTGCCGACCCAGAGACCGCCCTGCTGCATTGCCAGCGTGAAAAGGTAATGCAGCGTCGAGAGCTTGTCGCCGTTCATGGTGGCGCTGTTGGTGAAGCCGGCGAACATCTTGTCTTTCCAGGCTTGCGAGAACCATGGCTTGGACGAGGCGTCCGCGAACTTCTTGAACTGCCAGCTCACACTGCCCATGTAGGTCGGCGAGCCCATGACGATGGCATCGGCTGCTGCCAGGGTCTCCCAGCCGCCTTCAGGCAAGTTGCCGTCGGCATCGATCTGCACCAGCTCGGCGCCGGCGCCTTCCGCAACGGCTTGCGCCATGCGCAGGGTATGGCCGTAGCCGGAATGAAAAACGACTGCGATCTTGGACATGTTGATTTTTTCGGAGATTGAGGTGTTGGGTGGAGTGGATGCAGCGACTCAGCGCTTGTCGATGCTCAAACGGCCGGCACCGAAAGCAGCGAGCGCGAGCAGGCCGCCGGCAATGGCAATGTTCTTGTCGAAGTTGATCTTTGTGCCCATCACCTTGGCGACGTCCACAGCCCAGTACTTGTGGAAAGCCAGCGCAGCAGCCACGGTGAACACAGCCAGCACGATGGCGACGATGCGGGTTTTGAAGCCGAGCAGCAGCGCGATGCCGAAGCCAAGTTCCACGATGATCGCGATCACCGCGGCCACTTCGGGCAACGGCAGGCCAGCCGAGGTGATGTAACCGACGGTGCCTGCAAAACCCATGAGCTTGCCGATGCCTGCAGGAATGAACAGGTACGCAATCAGGATGCGGCCGACGAGCGCCAGAACGTCTTGCATCGAGGTGGTGGTGACGCCGGACGACGACATGGGTGCGGTGGTTGAGGCCATTGAAATACTCCTGAGTTGATAACGAAAAAAAGGGTCGTCTGCAGACGACCCGGTGGGGACTAAGCGGCGAGGTCGAACACCAGCACTTCGGCATCCTTGCCGGCACCGAGTTCGATCTTCGACTCGCCTTCGATCATCGCGGCGTCGCCGCCCGACAACTTCTGGCCGTTCACTTCGAGCTCGCCGCGCACCAGTTGCACGTAGCTCTTGCGCTTCGGGTCGAGCGCGAGGCTTGCCTTCTCGTCGCCGTCGATGAGACCTGCGAACAACCGCGCGTCGGCGTTCATGCTGACCGAGCCTTCGGCACCGTCCGGCGATGCGACCAGGCGCAGCTTGCCGCGCTTTTCAGCATCGTCGAACTTCTTCTGCTCGTAGCCTGGCGCCACGCCGCGCTCCTTGGGCTCGATCCAGATCTGCAGGAAGTGCGTGGTCTCGTCGGCCATGTGGTTGAACTCGCTGTGCTGGACGCCGCGCCCTGCGCTCATGCGTTGCACGTCGCCCGGCGGAATGGACTTGACGTTGCCCATGCTGTCTTTGTGAGCGAGTTCGCCCGACAGCACGTAGCTGATGATTTCCATGTCTTTGTGGCCGTGGGTGCCAAAGCCGCCACCCGCCGCCACGCGGTCTTCGTTGATGACGCGCAGGTTGCCGAAACCCATGTGCGCCGGGTCGTAGTAGCCCGCAAAAGAAAAGCTGTGAAACGAACGCAGCCAGCCATGGTCTGCATAGCCGCGTTCCTGTGATTTCCTGACTGTCAACATTTGGATTGCCTCTGCCCCTGTCGAGGAGCCTTGCTAACTGCCGCGCCGTATGCGCAGCGGATGGAAGTGACTTTAGGCCGGGTCGGCACTTGCAAAGGCATCCCGATTTGATGGCACCATTCAAATTATTTGAACGATGATCGGCCATGCCAACCCCTCGTGATGTCCTGACCCCCGACGCGTTGTCGATGCTGCAGACGGTGGTGAGCACCGGCAGTTTTGCCGGTGCAGCCCGCGCGCTGAACCTGGTGCCGAGCGCGCTCAGCTACCGCGTTCGGCAGATCGAAGACGCGCTCGACGTGCTTCTCTTCGACCGCAGCGCAAGGCAAGCCCGCCTCACCGAAGCAGGCACCGAGCTGCTGCGCGAAGCGGGCCGCATGCTGGCCGAGATCGATGCTGTCGCCAACCGCGTGAAGCGGGTCGCCACCGGCTGGGAACCGATGCTCACGGTGGCGATCGACAGCGTGATCCCGCGCGAACCGATCCTCGATCTCGCCTGCGCCTTCTATGCGATCGATCCACCCACGCGCCTGAAGCTGCGTGACGAAACGCTGCTCGGCACCATCGAGGCACTGACGACGGGTGAGGCCGACCTGGCCATCGGCAGCGTGCTCGATGCGGCCAGCCTGGCCTTCACCGCGACCGGCATCCGCAGCCGCCCGATCGGCGAGTTGCGCTTCGTCTACGCCGTCGCGCCGCAGCATCCGCTGGCACGTCTCGAAGGCGTGCTGACCGACGAGGTGCTGCGACAGCATCGTGCGGTGGCCGCAGCGGATTCGTCGCGCTCCGGGCCGACCATGACGGTCAACCTCGTCGGTGGGCAAGACGTGCTCACCGTCGGCTCGATGGCAGCCAAGCTCGCCGCCCAGCTGCATGGCCTCGGCGGCGGCTTTTTGCCCGAGCCGATGGCCCGCCCTTACATCGAGGCCGGCCATCTGGTCGAGCGTTCGACCTCGCGTGTGTTGCCTGTTGCGACCATGCATTGCGCCTGGCGCGTGCCCAGCGCAGGCAAGCCCGGCCGCGCCCTCGAATGGTGGCTCGCGCAGTTCGACCACGAGGGAACTCGCAAGGCACTGCTCGGGTGGCACCGGGGCCGCTGAAGCCGATGTAGAGTGCAAGCCGACTGTCATTCATCCCGTCAAAAAAAAGAGAGACCCGCCATGACCAAAAGCCCGCCTGCCAAGCGCCATCGAAGCGCCATCTCCCCGGCCCTCAAAGCCACTGCAACTTCGGCTTCGACCTCGACGTCGACTGCGAAGCCGAAGATGGCCGAGCGCCATTACGCCGTCATCGGCGCCGGCATCGCGGGCATTGCCGCCGCGCGCACGCTGGTGCAGGCCGGTCACCGCGTCACGGTGTTCGAGCGCGAGTCGCAGGTCGGCGGCCGCATGGCGAGCGACAAGACGCAGTTCGGCCGTTTCGACACCGGCGCGCAGTACTTCACCGTGCGCGATCCGCGCTTCGCCGCCGCCATCGAAACTGCGCCAGGCTTGTGCAAGCGATGGAGCGCCAATGCCGTGCGCGTGCTGGATGCCCATGGTCTCGTCGCTGAAGCCGCGCTGCCGTCGCGGGAGCCGCATTGGGTGGCGCAGCCGGGCATGGATGCGCTGGTCGCGCAATGGGCTGTGCCGCTGGGCAGCAGCGTCGTCACCGACACGCACGTCGTGCAGATCGAGCGCGACACCATCGACGGCAAGCGCTGGCAATTGCGCACCGCCGGCGCCGACGATTCGGTGCATGTGTATTCGGGCTTCGATGCGGTGTTGCTCGCCGTGCCACCGTCACGCGCACGGCAGTTGCTCAGTGCGCATTCACCCACGATGACGCAGAAGATCGAGAAGGTCCGCATCGCGCCATGCTGGACCTTGATGATCGCGTTTCCGCAGGCCAACCAGGCCAACATGTCGCACCTCGGTCCGCAGTGGAACGCGGCGCGCAGCACGCACCATCGCGTGGCCTGGCTCACGCGCGAATCGTCCAAGCCGGGACGCGAGCGTGTCGAGCGCTGGACCTTGCAAGCCAGCGCTCCGTGGTCGCAAGAACATCTGCGCGACGACAGCGCCCGCATCGAGGCCAAGCTGCTTCGCGCCTTCTCCGAGATCACCGGCATCCGGGCCGAACCTTCGTTCGCGAAGACCCGTTGCTGGGCCGAAGCGCAGACCCAAGTGCCGGTCGGCAAGTCGCACCTGTGGGACGCGAAAGCCCGCATCGGCATCGCTGGCGACTGGTGCATGGGTCATCGGGTCGAAGACGCTTTTCTGTCCGGACTCTCGCTCGCTCTCGCCGCACTGTGACCGCATCGGGGCGCGCTGTCCGCACCGGGCGGTTCGCCCCCTCGCCCACCGGCCCGCTGCACGCGGGCTCGCTGGTCGCCGCGCTGGCAAGCTGGCTCGATGCGCGTGCGCAAGGCAGTCGTTGGCTGGTGCGCATGGAAAACGGCGACACAGAGCGCTGCCTGCCCGGTGTAGGTGAAAGCATCCTCGAACAGTTGGCCGCATGTGCGCTCGTGTCCGATGAGCCGCCGGTTTGGCAGACGCAACGCCTGCCGGCTTACCAACAGGCTTTCGATCGATTGGTGGCCGCCGGCCTTGCCTACCCCTGCGCCTGCTCTCGCGCCGAGATCGATGCCGCACTCGCGCAGCAAGGTGTGCCGCACACGCGCCATGGCGAGCGCGTGTACCCGGGCACCTGTCGCAACGGACTGCATGGCAAGCCGGCGCATGCCTGGCGCTTTGCCACGGCGCGATTCGAAGCCGCGCACCCGACCGAGGGCGTCACCTGGATCGACCGCCGGCTCGGCCCGCAATGGCAAGACGTGGCGCAGGAGGTCGGCGACTTCGTACTGCGCCGCGCCGACGGACCGTGGGCCTATCAACTGCGCGTGGTGGTCGACGATGCCGAACAGCATGTCACCGACGTCGTGCGCGGCGAAGACCTGACCGACAACACCGCGCGCCAGCTATTGCTGCAGCGCGCACTGGGCCTGCCAACACCTCGCTATCTGCACACGCCGCTGGTGCTCGGTGCCGACGGCGAGAAACTGTCGAAGCAGACAGGCGCGGCTTCGTTCGACACCCGCACGCCGCAAGCCGCGCTGGCCGAGCTCGACAAGGCGGCGCGAGTTCTCGGCCTGCCCCCCGCACAACAAGCGATATCGCCGTCCGACGCGCTCACATCATGGGTTCCGCAATGGGCCGTTCTCTACAATCCGCCGCCGTGATGACCCAACTGCCTGACACCCCCCAAGACCCCAAAGACCCCAAAGACCCGACGCCATCCTCGGACCCGACCCATCCGTTGCACCGTCGCCTGAAAAGCTTCGTGCGCCGCGCCGGCCGCACCACTGACGGCCAGGCGCGCGCCTTTACCGAACTGGGTCCGCTGTACCTGCTGCCGTACAGCGAAGAGTCGATCGACCTCGCCACCGTGTTCGGCCGCGCGGCGCCGACCGTGCTCGAGATCGGCTTCGGCATGGGTGAAGCCACCGCATCCATCGCCGCGCTCATGCCCGACACCAACTTCCTGTGCTGCGAAGTGCACGAGCCCGGCGTCGGCGCCCTGCTCAAGCGCATCGGCGAACAGCAACTGACCAACATCCGCATCTGCGCCCACGACGCGGTCGAGGTGCTCGACCACATGCTGCAGCCCGACACGCTCGACGGCGTGCATGTGTTCTTCCCGGACCCGTGGCACAAGAAGCGCCACAACAAGCGGCGCCTGCTGCAGTCGCCCTTCGTCGCCAAGCTGGCCGCGCACCTCAAGCCCGGCGGCTACCTGCATTGCGCGACCGACTGGCAGCCGTATGCCGAGCAGATCCTCGAAGTGCTCGCGCACGAACCGCTGCTGCGCAATACGGCGGTCGATGCCAGTGGCTATGCCCCCAAGCCCGCTTACCGCCCGCTCACCAAGTTCGAGAACCGCGGCATCAAGCTGGGGCATGGCGTGTGGGACGTGGTGTTCGAACGTAGGGCGGAAACGCATCAGCGGCCACCCATCGTGCTGCGCAAGGCGACCGCTTCTGACGCCGCACTTATTGCCGACATCCACACCCGCAGCCGGGCGACCACCTACCGCGGCATGCTTTCCGATGCCTACCTCGACAACGAGATGGCAGCCGAAAGCCTGGCGCTCTGGCAGTCGCGCGCAGACGAACTCAGGGCCAACACCGGCAACGTGCTGATCGCCGAACGCAACGGTCAGCCGATGGCCTTCGTCCGCGTGCTGGCGCCCGACGACACCGGCGGCGCCTACCTCGACAACCTGCACGCGATGCCCGACCAAAAGGGCTCCGGCGCCGGCACTGCCCTGCTCGCAGCCGCGGCAGAGTGGGCGAAAGAACGCGGCGCCACTCACCTGCACCTGCGCGTGCTGGACGACAACGCGGCCTCCATCGGTTTCTATGAATCACGCGGCTGGCAACTCACCGATCGCATCAAGGACATCATGGGCGGCCAGGAAGTGACGGCACGGATCTATGCGTTGAGGCTGGACGTTCGTCGCACCTTCATCGCAAGCGCATAGCGTCGCGGCGCATGCCCGACGTGTCGCGTAAATGCTGTGCTGAAGGTGCTCGCCGAGCTGTAGCCGACGCGTTCCGCCACCTCGACCATCTTGCCCTCACCGCGACGCAGCAGGTCCTTGGCAAGCGCCATACGCCAGTCGAGAAGGTATTGCATCGGCGGCACGCCCACCGCGCGACTGAATCGCTCGAAGAAGGCCGAGCGCGAGAGTGCTGCTTCTTTCGCCAACTCGGCGACCGTCCATGGCCGGCTCGGCGTTTCGTGCATCTGACGTATCGCGGCCGCAAGTCTCGTGTCGGCAAGGCCTTGCAGAAGGCCGGGCGATGCAGTGCTCGCATCGGTTGACCGGAGCGCCTCCATCAGCAAGACCTCAAGCAGGCGCGCGATGATGACGCCGCGCGCCGGCCGTTGCTGTCGCGACTCCTCGGCGAGCAGTTTCACAATCGTGGCCAGCCGCGCCTCGCCATGCACATGAACAAGCACCGGCAGCAACGAGACGAGCAACGCCGCGTCGGGTGAACCGAAGACGAAATAGCCGCCCAGCAATCGCACATCGGCCGGACCTTTCTGCCTGCCGAAGCGCTTGTCGCCCAGGTCAGAGAACGGTGAAGTTGAGGACGAGTGCAACGAAATGGCCTCACGCCTTTTCGTGCTCGTCCTTTGCGTCAGGCTCGACGCGGTGAAGCCGGGGTTCGCAGGCATCAAGACGAAGTCGCCTTCCTCAATCGTGAGGGGCGCTTGACCATCGAACGCGAGGCGGCACGACCCTTCCAGCACCGCGCAGAAGAACGGATGTCCAGCAAACGGCTGGCGGGCGCTCCAGCGACCCGCACCTGTGACGACCTTGGAGAAGGCGGCGCCCGGCTGGAGCATGCCGACGACCTCGGAGAGCGGATCTACCATGTCTGGACTCCTGCAAACTAAACGTGGACTATAGACAGTAGTCAGTCCGGTCCCGCGGCCCTAACCTGTGGTTTTGCACCAAAGAAAACCTCATGAGAACCATATTGATCACCGGCTGCTCTTCAGGCTTCGGCCTCGAAACCGCGCGCTACTTCCTCGAGCGAGACTGGAAGGTGATCGCGACCATGCGCACGCCGCAGCAAGACCTACTGCCCAACTCCGATCGCCTGCGCGTGCTGGCGCTCGATGTCACCAAGGCCGAAAGCATTCGCGAGACCATCGAAGCCGCAGGGTCGATCGACGTGCTGGTCAACAACGCGGGCATCGGCGTTCTGGGCGCCTTCGAAGCCACGCCGATGCAGACCGTGCGCGAGGTATTTGAGACGAACACCTTCGGGCTCATGGCGATGACGCAAGCGGTGCTGCCTCAGTTTCGGCAGCGTAAGGCCGGTGTGGTCGTCAACGTCACTTCGGCCGTCACGATCACCCCGTACACGCTACTCGCCGCCTACACGGCGAGCAAGGCGGCGGTCGAAGCTTTCACCGAATGTCTTGCGCTGGAACTCGCCGGATTCGGCGTGCGCGTCAGCCTGGTCGAACCGGGCATGGGCCCGAGCACGCAGTTTGGCGCGAACGCGAGGAAGCGCATGGACGGACTGATTCCTGAAGCCTATGCAAGCCTTGCCGAAAGCGTGTTCGCCGGGATGTCCAAGGCGTCCGCCGTCACTCATGCGATCGATGTGGCGCAGGCGGTGTGGCGCGCCGCGAACGATGCATCGAGTCCGTTGCGCATCCCGGCGGGCTCCGATGCCGTGGCGCTGGCTGCAGAGGTCGATAGCCGTCGTGGAAAAATGGCGGAATGAGCATTGCATCGCCATGACCCTCCTCGACCTCGCGACGGTCCGCGCGTTCGAACAGCGCAGCTTCAACGCGTGGCCTGCGCGCGAGACGGTGTTCTTCAACGGCTGGCTGTTTCGCATGAGCGGCGGCTATACCAAGCGTGCCAACTCGGTCAACGCTGCCGAGGCGGGCGCATCTTTCGAGGGCGTGCGGGGCGCGGCGGAAACCTTCTATGCGCAGCATGGACTTCCGACTGTTTTCCGCTTGTCACCGTTGGCGCCGCCAGAGGCCGACCGCGAACTGGCCGATGCCGGATACGCGTTCTTCGACCCGACGCAGGTGGCACGTGCGACGCTGAGTGCTGCGGCGCCGCACGCATCAGTGAACATCTCGGCCGCACCATCAGCTGACTGGCTCGATGGCATCGCCGCGGCCAATGGCATCGCGTCGACGAACCACGAACTGCACCACGCCATGGTGCGTTCCATCACGATGCCGAGCGCCTTCGCCACCTTGCAGGACCACGGTGAGGCCATCGGCTTTGGGCTGGCGGTGCTGGAACGTGGCGCAGTGGGTTTCTACGACATCGTCGTGGCGCCGCACCGACGCCGGCAGGGTCATGGTCGTATGCTCACCTGCGCACTGATGCAATGGGGCCGCACGAAGGGCGCGGAGTCTGCTTACCTCCAGGTGCGTGAGCAAAACGAAGTCGCGCGGCGCCTGTATGCCCAGCTCGGGTTCGAAGACTTCTATGGCTACCACTATCGGGTGCCGGACAACCTGTTCGCGCGGCCGGCTTCGGTCCCGCTGGCCAAAAAGGATTGACCCTCGACCCGACCTGCGCCGGCTGCCGTGGCAGGATGACTTGCCCCAGCCCCATCCACCTCTTGAGCCCGGAGTACTGCAGATGATCCGCATCTTTCACGACACGCGCGAGACTGTGATCTCGGACGCACCACTCACCGACGCGCCAGCCACCGACGCTCTGTGGCTCGACGCAACCCAGATCCACGATGCCACCGGCTGGGACTGGAAGCCGCAAGGCCTGTGCCGCGACGACGCCTGCATGCCCGTGCCGCGCAACGCCGACGCGCCAATGGTCGATGGCGACCGGCTCGATCTTGCCGCCTTCTGGCGCTACGCGGGCTGGCCGGTCGTGCATGACGAGAGCGGCCGCGTGTGGGTGTTCGGCGAAGGCGCCGCCAATCGCGCCGATGCCCTGAACAGCCTGCAGGCCCCGGACTTCGAGCTACCCGACCTGGAAGGCCGCATGCATCGCCTGTCGGACTTGCGCGGGCAACGAGTATTTCTAAGCACGTGGGCCTCCTGGTGAGGCTGCAGGTTCGACTTGCCCGTGTGGCAGTCCCTGCATGAAGCGGCCAAAGACCATGGCTTTACCGTACTGGCGATCGCGCTCGACGAGCCCGAGCCCGCACGGCCCTGGATCGAAGCAGCCGCCCTCACATTCCCATCTCTGATCGATCGCGAGCACCGCGTCGCCGAGCTCTACAACCTGGTCAACGTGCCGCAGGCGGTGTGGATCGACGAGACCGGCCGCATGGTGCGTCCGCCCGAGAGCGCCGGCTCGACCGACGGCTTCAACGAGCGCGATCGAACCACCAATGCATTGCCGGCCGAGGTGCTGGCCCGACGCGCCCGCGCCAAAGCGGCGTACTTCGACGCGGCGCGCGACTGGGCACTGAACGGCGCAGCCAGCCGCCATGTCATGAGCCCCGACGAAGTGTTGAAGCGCCTGCAAGTTCCCGATGCCGGCATCGCCGAAGCGCACGCGCGCTTCAGGTTAGGACAGGTGCTGCTGCGCGATGGCCGCGAGGCAGAAGCCAGGGCGCAGTTCGACGCCGCATCGCAACTGCATCCCGACTCGTGGGCGATCTGGCGGCAGCACGCGGAGCGCGACGCGCGAGGCCTGGCGGCTGGTGCGGACTTCTGGGCACGCCTCGATGCAAGGGCCGACAAGCCGTACTACCCGCCGGCCGATATCCGCGACGGACCATGACACGTCACGGTACACGCACAACGACTCCGCCGCCGTTGGCGTACCCGCAAATTTACTTGCCAAACAATCCGGTCACGCGCTGCCATGAGCGCAGCATCAGGCCCGCGCGTTCCACATCGGCCTGCGCGACCAGCGGGGTTTCTCCGACCTGTTTGCCGTTCGAGCTAGCAACCACCTTGCCGATCACCGCGCCCTTGGTCACTGGCGCCTCCAGCCCAGGCTTGATCTGCACTGCGGTCTGCACCTTTTGACCGCGCGGCACGGTCACTGTCCATGGTGACCCCAGAACCGCGGGAACCGTGTCGGCCTTGCCGAAGTTGACTTTGGCAGCTGTCACCGCCGTGTTGGGCTGGATGGGCGTGGCCTGCTCGAAGTTGGCGAAGCCCCATCCGAGCAGCGAGCGCGTCTCGTCTGCACGTGCCTTTGCGCTGCTGGTGTTGAGGATCACCGTGATCAGACGCATCCCGTTGCGCTTGGACGACGTGACAAGGCAGTAACCCGCTTCCTCGGTGTGGCCGGTCTTCAGTCCGTCGACCGTGGGATCGGTGTAGAGCAGCGCGTTGCGGTTCCCCTGCTTGATGTTGTTGTACTTGAACTCACGCTCCGCATAGATCGGATAGAAGTCGGCGCTGTCGCGGATGATGGCGCGCGCCAGGATGGCGAGGTCGCGCGCGGACGACTTGTGCTCCGGAGCGGGCAGGCCCGTCGCGTTCACGAAATGCGTGTGCGTCATGCCGAGGCGCTGGGCTTCGGCGTTCATGAGCTTGGCGAAGTTCTCCTCGGAGCCGGCCATGTGCTCGGCGATCGCCTTGGACGCGTCGTTGCCCGACTGGACGATGATGCCGCGCAGGATGTCGATCACCGTGGCCTGGCTGTTGAGCGGCAGGTACATGCACGACTCGGTGCTCGATCCGCGGCACCAGGCGTACTCACTGACCGAAACAAGGTCTTCCTTCTTGAGCTTGCCCGATCGAAGCGCCTGCTCGACCAGGAAGCTGGTCATCATCTTGGTCAGTGACGCCGGCGGCAGCGCTTCATCGGGGTTGTCAGAAGCAAGCACCTCGCCGGAGTCGAAGTCCATCAGCAGCCACGCCTTGGCGGGCAGCGCCGGTGGGCCGCCGGCCGTACTGGCCTGCGCGGCGACTGACGCCGCCGCAGGCTTGGCGGTCGCCTGCTTCTTGGCAGCTGACGGCTTGGCGGCGTGGTCCGAGGCCGCGAAGGACGCCGAGTACGGTAGGACGACGCCAGAGGCGATCGCGACAACGATGGAAAGAGCGGAAAGAGCGGAAAGAGCGGAAAGGCGCATTGTTTGCATGAGTCAGGGGCTTAACGAAATTTGTAGTGAATCGGAGCGTTGGTTTCGATCAGCCTGCATTTTCAGGCCTTGGAATCCACGACAGCGGCATTACCGCTGCTTAAAAAGGTAACGCCGTGGTTCGCTTGACCGTGTCGAGCACGAAGCTCGTCTTGCAGTCCTGAACACTCGGATGCTTGAGCAATGTCTCCATCACGAAGCGCGAGTAGTGCGCCATGTCACTCACCATAACGCGAAGCAGGTAGTCCATGTCACCCGTCAGCGAGCTGCATTCGACCACTTCGGGCCAGGCTTGCACGGATGCGCGAAATGCATCCATCGGGCTGCGCTTGTGCACGGCGGAGTGCTTTTCCAGTCGGACGTTGATGTAGGCCGTGAGTGCAAGCCCCACGCCCTCAGGATCGAGCAGGGCGACATAGCCCGAGATGACCTTCGATTCCTCGAGGCGCTTCACCCGCCGAAGCGTGGCGGAAGGCGACAGGTTGACGACCTGTGCGATCTCGTCGTAGGTGGCTCGGCCGCTGGCCTGGAGCACGCGAAGGACGCGCAGGTCGATTTGATCGAGTTCGATTGGTGCAGACATCAGCGGTATGTTGCAGGATTCCTGCGTCAATGCGCAAGCGCAGCGTGAACTTGCAGGAAAACTGCTTGCCTCATCCTTAGGATTGAATCATCACAAACCACCCACTGATGGAGACGGCATGAGCACCGACCTTTTCGACAACCCCATGGGACTGCAAGGCTTCGAGTTCGTCGAGTTCGCCGCGCCCGAGACCAACACGCTCGAACCGTTCTTCGAAAAGCTCGGCTTCTCGCTGGTAGCAAAGCACCGCTCGAAGGACGTGGTGCTCTACCGGCAGGGCGATATCAACTTCATCGTGAACCGCGAGCCGAACAGCCCGGCTGCGTACTTCGCCGCCGAGCACGGCCCGTCTGCCTGCGGGCTGGCATTTCGCGTCAAGGACTCGCACAAGGCTTATGCCCGTGCGCTCGAACTCGGCGCGCAGCCCATCGAGATTGCCACGGGTCCGATGGAGCTGCGCTTGCCTGCGATCAAAGGCATTGGTGGCGCACCGCTGTACTTGATCGACCGCTTCGAAGATGGCAAATCGATCTACGACATCGACTTCGAATTCATCGAAGGCGTCGAACGCCATCCTGTCGGGCACGGGCTCAAGGTGATCGATCACCTGACGCACAACGTGTACCGCGGCCGCATGACCTTCTGGGCCAACTTCTACGAAAAGATTTTCAACTTCCGCGAGATCCGCTACTTCGACATCCAGGGTGAGTACACAGGCCTCACCTCGAAGGCGCTGACGGCGCCCGACGGCAAGATCCGCATCCCGCTGAATGAGGAATCGTCGAAAGGCTCGGGCCAGATCGAAGAGTATTTGATGAAGTTCAACGGCGAAGGCATTCAGCACATCGCGCTCTTGAGCGACAACCTCGTCGAGACGATCGACCAGCTCGGCCTTGCCGGCGTGCCGCTGATGACCGCGCCGAACGACGTCTACTACGAGATGCTGGAGACGCGCTTGCCCGGCCACGGCGAGCCGATCTCGGAGCTGCAGGCGCGCGGCATCCTGCTGGACGGCACCACAGAGGGCGGGACCCCGCGCCTGCTGTTGCAGATCTTCTCGCAGACGGCCTTCGGTGGCCCGGTGTTCTTCGAGTTCATCCAGCGCAAGGGTGACTACAGCGACGGTTTCGGTGAAGGCAATTTCAAGGCGCTGTTCCAGTCGATCGAGCGGGATCAGGTGCGACGCGGCGTGCTGCAAACGGCCTGAAGGTGGCGTCCGTGCTTTGCCTCGATACCGCCGCAGTTCAGAGCGCCAAACACGGTCTGGCGGCCGGCGATGCGGGCCAGCCCCGGCGCGCCGATTGGACCATCGACCAGGGCTGGGAAGCCTATACCGCTGCCGAGCATGGCGTCTGGAAGACCCTGTTCGAACGCCAGTCGAAACTGCTTCCGGGCCGTGCGTGCGACGAGTTCGTCGAAGGCATGCGCAATCTGCCCATTGGGGCGGATGAGATTCCGGATTTTCGGCGCCTCAGCGACGTGCTGATGAAGAAGACAGGCTGGCAGGTGGTCGCGGTGCCGGGCCTGGTGCCTGACGAGGTGTTCTTCGAACATCTGGCGCATCGACGATTTCCGGCGGGTCATTTCATCCGCAAGCCGCACGAACTGGATTACCTGGAGGAGCCCGACGTGTTCCACGACGTGTTCGGCCACGTGCCCATGCTGATGAACCCGGCCATCGCGGACTACATCCAGGCGTATGGCGAAGGCGGATTGCGCGCGCAAAAGCTCGGCGTGCTCGACAAGCTCGCACGCGTCTACTGGTACACGGTGGAGTTCGGTCTGCTGAAGCAACCGGACGGGCTGCGCATCTATGGCGCCGGCATCGCGTCGTCATTGACGGAGACGGCTTTTTCGCTCGACGACGCATCGCCCAATCGCATTGGCTTCAATCTGGAAAGGGTGATGCGAACCAACTACCGCATCGACGATTTCCAGGAAAGCTACTTCGTCATCGACAACCTGGAGCAGTTGCTGAAGCTCGCGAAGATCGACTTCGCGCCGCTGTATCAACGCATCGCAGGCCAGCCCGACTTCGATCCGGGCACAGTGCTGGCGAGCGACACCGTGCTCGCACGCGGAACGGGTCGCTACCACGACGACAAGCGTAAAAAGGTCGCTGGCTGAGTACCGCATCGAGACGAAGGAGAACGCCACGTGGTCGTTTTCTTGAACTGTGAATCGCTGTTGCGAAGGTTCTGCGAGTGCCCGCCACGAAGCTGCTTCCGGACATTCTCTTTGCGGCGTCGTCCGTCGGCAGAGGGCCTAAAGCGGAAGTTAACCTGCAGCCAACAGAAGCGTCGAAGGCTGGTGGAGCCCTTCATAATCAATATCTGCCCCCCCCGCTTGTTCGAGACGCCTACCTTTCATCATGGATAAATTCTTGCTGCAACAGCAGGTGCTGGAACGGCTTGCCGAAGACCTGCTGCAAGCCGAACAGGCCGTACGTGCGGCCCATGAAACGGCGACCCACGAAGAAAACATCGCTGAAAACAAATACGACACATTGGGACTCGAAGCCGCCTACCTGGCCACCGGCCTAGCTCGGCGCGCCGAAGCCATCCGCCAGGCGATGGCCAACTGGCGCCAATTCCGCCCGCGTCCCTACGACGCCAGCAAAGGCATACAGCTCGGCGCGCTGGTCTGCCTGGTCGATTCCGACGACAAGCAGCAACAGCTCTTTCTCGGCCCGGATGGGGGCAGCATGAAGTTGGTCAGCGGCGCGCAGGGCGTTCAGGTCCTCAGCAGCGAAGCCCCTTTGGGCAGGGCCATGCTGGGCAAATGCGAGGGTGATGAGGTGTCGATACAGGTCGCCCCAATCCGACAGCAGTTTGAGGTGCTGCGGGTTCATTAAGCCGCAAGCAAGCTGATTCCGCATTGGCCGAGGTCAGCAGACGTGCAGGCGTCGTGAACGTACCGGCTGGCTGGCGAGGTCAGCAGTACTTTGAGACTGGCCACGGGGTCCGACATGACACTGGCGCATGAATGACCGCTGCGTGGCCAAAGACCGTGAACTCAGGGGGCCGACATCACCGGTAGCAACCGCTGCAAATGCGTCAGTAGACCTGTCGCATAAGGACTGCTTCGGGCCCGAAGCAGCCATATGAGGCGCACCCAAAACGGAATTTTCGGTGAACAGTCCAACTATTCGTACCCGCGCTGTCGAATGGTCGCTTCGGCAACTGACTTCGGTGTAGCGACTACCGGGGCACTGTCGGTGATACGATTCTTCTCGATGCCCGTGAGAGCAGAACCCTTGAGCGACTCGGCACGTGTAAGCAAAGCGGAAATGCCGGGGATGTGAAGCAACACCAAGCCTTCCGAGTTCACCCTTGTTGCCAACTCGGCATACGACCCGGTATCTCCGACTTTCAAATTGATGACTTGAGACATGGTTGATCCAACATAAGAGATGGTGAGCGCTACTATCACGACAACGCGGAGCGGAAGGTTTCGTAGGTTCATGGTTTCAGCGTCTGCTTCTGCTTCTGGCCGAGTGCAGCCCTATCGGGCCACCGCTCAAACTTCCCAATAGTCCAGAAGCGCCGCTGCACAATTAAGCGATTGGGCCTTCTTGAACGCGCTTGAGTTCTCAACCTCAGAAAAGAAAGGAACACGGTCATCGCCGTCATCACAAAACAGCCCGGTCGTGAATTCGAGCAAGTCCGAATCGGCTGGGAAATAGAGCATCAGGTGAAGTTGTTCGTAGCCCGCAAACTGGCCGTCCTCGAAGAAACCGAACTGGCGACAAAGATCGACGGTGAACGCTGGCCTCAGCGGTTGAAACTCGAAGTCGCAAATTCTGACGTCCACAAGTACGTAGTCGGAAGCTCCGGCGACAGGGACCCCCAGATGCTCGCGAAAAGACTTCCAAGCAGTGGCAAGGCTTGGCTGCTGGAAATTGAATCCAGCATCACTAAGCCTTCGTTCGAGGTCCGATTTTGCGTCAGCAGGTGTCATTGATGTGGTGTTGCGGATGAAGGTTTTAACGGGATCGCGTGTAGCCACGAATGTCCGGTTTTGGCCCGATTGCGGACATAGGCCGAGCAACAGTGTAGGTCCGCTTCGCGCCGCAAAGCGGACATCGAAGGCAGCGTCGTACGGAACCACGGCGGCCAGCAGTCGGCAAGGCGGCAGACGAGTTGATGGCACCGATCGACAGAACCGAACGTGAGCGGCCATCCGAGCCGCCTCATCGACTCAACCCAACAACCGCCCCAGCACCGAAGGCAACGACGCGGCGTCACCCAACAGCGCGCTTTGCCCTGCGCCGAAGATCCGCCGGCTCGCCGCCGCCCCTTCCGCATCGAGCAACAAACCGAGCGTGCCAATACCCACCAGCCGCGCCGATTGCACCGCATGTCGCGCGTATTCAATCAGGTAATGCGGATCGTGGATGTCGACATCGTGCGGCTCGCCATCGCTCATCACGACGACCAGTCGACGGGAAGCGGGTTGCGCTGTCAGTGCACGCGTCGCGTGGCGCAACGCGGCGCCGAGCCGTGTCGACAGGCCGCTTTGCAAGCTGGCCAGTCGCGCGGCAGTGCCGTCGCTCCACGCCTCATCGAAGTCTTTCACACGCCAATGATTGACGCCCTCTCGGCCATCGGAATCGAAGCCCTGAATCGCGAGTGAGCCACCGGTTGTGGCCAACGCCCCGGCGAGCAGTCTGGCCACACGCTGCTGCGTCGTCAACTGAGTGCCGCCCGCCGCATCGCTGCCGTGCGGCCGCGCGCTGGAGGCCGAACTGTCGATCAACAACAGCACGGCGACGCTCTCCGCCGCCTGCGTCGATCGGGTGTGCACCCGAAGCTCATCCGCACTGCCGCTGCGCTGTGCCAGCACCGCACTGACGGCTTCGTCGAGTTCGATGTCGTCGCCGTCGCGCTCACGCCGTCGCAGCACGCGGGAGCGCATCGCAGACTTCTGCAGCATCAGGGTCAATGCGCGCTGCACCGGTGCGTCGTCCTCAAGCGTCGCCACCGCAGATGCATGCGCGCCGACAGACTCCGCAACCTGCGGATGCCGCTCTTGCACCACGCACCAGTCCGTCCGCAACTTGCCGATCCGCCGATCCCATTCCGGATATCGCCACTGCACGCGCGCAGGAGGCGTTGCATCGGCAGGTCCCTCTTGCAGCCGTGCCGCGGCAGACAACGGTTGCGACTGCTCGGGCTGTTCGCCGGCATGGCCTTGCCAGAGCCAGCGGTTGTCGTCGCGATAGCTCGGCCCCGGCCGGTACATGCGTGCGTTGAAGCCCATTCGCATCTGGCCGATGTCGTTGCCGAGGGCCGATGCCATCGCACGCAGCGCATCGGGTTGCGACTGCGCCAACACCTCGCCACCATCGTCGAGATAGAAGCGCGCCCTGCCCTTGCGCACCCACGGATGCGGATCGTCGTAGCCAGGGTCGACGAGGCCGCGTGCGAGCCGAAGCATCAGCGTTTCGAAGTCGTCGCCGTCTTCCGGCGTTGCGGTGTGCAGCGGCGCCCAGAGTCTCCGCAAGCCGGGTAACTCACGGCATGCGAGCGCTTCGGCCCGCGCGTCTTCGAGCAGGCCGAGCAAGGCCTGCGTGATGGGCGCCGTGCCTTCGCGCACGAACACGCGGCGAGAAAAAACGATGTGTGCTGCAGCGTGCGCGGCGGCTGCGCTGTACCAGCGACGGGCATCGGCCTTGCTCGCGCCGGCGGGTGGCGATGGCAGGTGCAATCCACTCTCTGCAAGAAACGGCGTCTGCCGGCCTTCGATTCCTGCGGGAAGATGCAGCAACGGTGGCGTCACGTTCCAGAGCAGCCGCAGCCAGGCGCCGATGGGAAGCCGCACCGCATCGAGCTGGCCGCTTTGCTCGGTGCTGTCGCTACCCGTGATCGCGCGAGCCGTCGCTACAGACGAGTCCATGCCCGCTTGAAGGTCTGCTCGCAAGTCCAGGTCAACCACCGCGCTCATCGCAGCAGGCGTTCAGAACGAAGCGTCGACCGCCGCCACCAGCGCATCGCGCAACGCAACGTCGTCGGTGAGCGGCGCCACCAGCGCCATACGGCAGGCCGCAGCCGGGTTCGCACCCGCGCGCACGAGCGCAGCGGCGCGCACCAGCATGCGCGTGGATGCGCCTTCGTCGAGACCATGCCCCGCCAACCTGCGCGAGCGACGTCCGAGCGCAACCAGCGCAGAAGCCAACTCGATCTCGACACCGCTCTCGCGCATCACGATTTCAGCTTCGTTTTCTGCATCGGGATAGTCGAACTCCAACCCGCAGAAACGTTGCCGCGTCGACGCTTTCATCAAGCCGCTGCCGCCACCCGGGTTGTACGAAACGACCAGCGCGAAGTCGGGGTGCGCATGCACGAGTTCGTTGCGCCGTTCCAGCGGGAGCATGCGGCGCGTGTCGGTGAGCGGGTGGATGACCACGGCCGTGTCGGCACGCGCTTCGACGATCTCGTCGAGGTAGCACAGCGCGCCGTGACGCGCCGCCAAAGTGAGCGGACCGTCTTGCCAGCGCGTCTCGCCACCATCGAGCAGCCAGCGGCCGACGAGGTCGCCCGCGCTGGTGTCGGCATTGCACGCCACAGTGACCAGCGGCCGGCCGAGCCGCCACGCCATGTACTCGATGAAGCGTGTCTTGCCGCAGCCGGTCGGCCCTTTGATCAGCACCGGCAGCCGGCCCGCGTAGGCCGCCTCGAACATCTCGCACTCGTCGCCGATGGCGCGGTAGTAAGGCTCGGTATCGATGCGCCAGGGCTCGAGCCCATCTGAACCCGACGGCACCATCGACATCACCGGTGCACGCTGACCGTGTCTTCGTTGGGGATGCCCTCGATCGGCGCTTCCGATGTGCCCACGGTGGTCCGCGTGAACGACTCGACCATCTCGCGCGTGCCCTGCGGATCGGCGATCCATTTGCCGTAGAACTCGAATGGGCAGTCGGCCACGCCCTTGTCGCCTTCGCGCGAGTTGATCAGGCCGGTGTAGCCGCGGTGCACCAGCTTGAAGAGATGGTTCTCGGACTGGCCGTGCTTGCGGAAGTCGCGAATCAGGCTCTTGCTGAGTGCGGCGTACTGGATGCCCATTTCTTCGGTGCCGCATTCGCCGAGGGTGCGGCCGTCGAAGCCGATGAGCGCCGAATGGCCGAAGTACGAGTACACGCCGTCGAAGCCCGCCGCATTGGCGACCGCCACATAGGTGTTGTTGGCAAAGGCCATCGCCTTGGACATCAGGATCTGCTGCTCCTTGGCCGGGTACATGTAGCCCTGGCAACGGATGATGAGTTCGGCGCCCTTCATCGCGCAGTCGCGCCAGATTTCCGGATAGTTGCCGTCGTCGCAAATGATGAGGCTGATCTTCATGCCCTTGGGGCCGTCGCTCACGTAGGTGCAGTTGCCGGGGTACCAGCCTTCGATGGGCACCCACGGCATGATCTTGCGGTACTTCTGGACGATCTCGCCCTGGTCGTTCATCAGGATGAGCGTGTTGTAGGGCGCCTTGTTGGGGTGCTCTTCATGGCGCTCGCCGGTGAGCGAGAAGACGCCCCATACCTTGGCCTTGCGACAGGCTTCGGCAAAGATTTCAGTTTCGACGCCGGGGATGCTGGCGGCGTTTTCATACATCTCGCCGGCGTCGTACATGATGCCGTGGGTGCTGTACTCGGGGAAGATGACCAGGTCCATGCCGGGCAGGCCGGACTTCATGCCGATGACCATCTTGGCGATGGCCTTGCAGTTGTCGAGCACCTCGGCCTTGGTGTGCAGCCGCGGCATCTTGTAGTTGACGACCGCCACGCCGACGGTGTCTTTGCTGCTCGATATGTCTCCGTGAATCATGGTTCGACCTTGTCTGGGGCTTGTTAGACGAAAGTCATTCTGCAAAGCGGTCGCGTGGCGGCGAATACGTTGATTGACGTAGCCCCTTGCGGCTCGACGTCACGGCGCCGGTACGACCCCGGCGCGGTGTACCGTCTGTGTATTCCGGAATCGGACTACGTCAGCGCACAAACGCCGATGTGCACCGGCGGACTCACAGGAATCTAAGAACATGCTGCCTCAATTGCATCGCCACGAATGGATGAGTGAAGAGATCGACGCGTTTCGCGAACAGGCGCGGCGCTATATCGCCGGTGAGATGACGCCACAGCTCGACGGCTGGCGCCGTCAGGGCTTCATCCCGCGCGAGGTGTGGAGGCCGTTCGGCGCCATGGGCCTGTTGCTGCCTGAAATCGACGAAAGCTGGGGTGGCGCCGGTGCCAATCTCGCCTATCAGCTGGTGGTGCAAGACGAGCTCGCCAAGGCGGAGATCCCCGGCAACACAGCGGTTCACTCCATCGCCTCGCACTACATCCTGGCCTACGGCACCGAAGAACAAAAGCAGCGCTGGCTGCCCAAGCTCGCGAGCGGCGACATGCTGGCCGCCATCGCCATGACCGAGCCGGGTTGCGGCTCCGATCTGAAGGCACTGCGCACCAAGGCTCGGCGCGACGGCGACCACTACGTCATCGACGGCGCCAAGACCTTCATCACCAATGGATTCACCTGCAATCTGCTGGTGCTGGCGGTGCGCACCGGTGAGGCGGGGAGCCGTGGCGTGTCGCTGGTCGTGCTCGAAACCGAAGACCTGCCGGGCTTTCGTGTGGGGCGCCGGCTGGAAAAAATCGGCCAGCACGCCGCCGATACCGCCGAGCTGTTTTTCGACGGCGTACGCGTGCCGACCGACAACCTGGTGGGCGGCAAGGAGGGCGACGGCTTCATCCAACTGATGAGCCAGTTGCCCTACGAGCGCATGTTGCTCGCCGTCTCCGCCGCTGCGGTGATCGAGCGCGCGCTCGAAGTGACGGTCGACTACACCAAGGAGCGCAAGGCCTTCGGTCAGAGCGTGTTCGACTTTCAGAACACCCGCTTCAAGCTGGCCGAAGTCGCGACGATGGCACACGTAGTGCGCACCTTCGTCAACGACTGCACCCAGCGCCTGCTCGACGGCACGCTCGACAACGAAGCCGCCTACATGGCCAAGTGGTGGTGTTCCGAGCAGCAGTGCAAGGCGACGGACGAGTGCCTGCAACTGTTCGGCGGCTACGGCTACATGGCCGAGTACCCGATCGCGCGGATGTACGCCGATGCGCGGGTGCAGCGCATCTACGGCGGCACGACCGAGGTGATGAAGGACCTGATTGCGCGCAAGCTTTAGCCGAACTCAGCTGGCGAGCAAGCCCTTCAACGCATCGTCCAGCACCTTGATGTCCGCCGGGCTGGTGCCCGGACCGCCGGCGAAGTGGCCCCAATGCGTCTCGACCACTTGCAGCGTCGCGTTGGGCATGTGCGCGACTTCGAACTCGTTGTCCGCGGGCGGAAAGTAAAGGTCGGTCGACGCCGGCATGACGATCGCCTTGGCCTTGATCGCGCCGAGTGCCTTGACGAAGTCGCCGTTGAACAGCTCGTTGTTGCTGATGTCGCCGTTCTGCCAGGTCGACAGCATCGTGAGCAGGTTGTTCGCGTCTCGATTCAGGAAGAGTCCTTCCCAGAACCCGACCATGAAGTCTTCTAGCGAGGCGTAGCCCATCACCTCCATGTCGAGCTTGTGGCGATAGAACGCCTGCGAGAAGCCCCAGCCTGCATAGACGCGGCCAAAGGCGCGCAGGCCCTTGGTCGGTGGTGAGGTGTACCAGCCGTCTTCGAAGGCGACATCGGCCAGCAGCGCCGCTTTGGCACCCTCGAGAAACACGTGGTTGTGGCGCGAACACTTGGCCGACCCCATGAACGGCAGGATGCGCTCGACCATGTCCGGGTACATCGCTCCCCAGTGGTACGTTTGCAGCGCGCCCATCGACCAGCCCGTGACCAGCGCCACCTTTCCGATGCCAAAGAGTTCGGTCACCAGCTTGTGCTGGCACTTGACGTTGTCGTAGGCGGTAATGTCCGGAAAGCGCGATGCGTTGTACGGTGCAGGACAGTTGCTGGCCGAGGTCGAGAGGCCATTGCCCAGCATGTTGGGAATGATGATGAAGTACTTGGCCGGGTCGAGCGCCATGCCTGCGCCGATGAGCCATTCGTTCTCGTAGTGCTGGCCTGAATACCAGGTCGGGTAGACGATGACGTTGTCCTTCGCCGCGTTGAGCGTGCCATAGGTCTTGTACGCCAGCTTGACGTCGCGCAGCGTCTTCTTGCACTGTAGAACGACATCGCCGAGGTCGAACATCTTGTAGTCGGTCATGGTGGTTCCTTGGTGGGTGGTGAAAATTAGGGCGAGTTCGGTTCAGGCCATCGCGGCCAGGCCGTGCGCCTCGGTCGCAGCCCAGCTGCAGCACACGCGCTGGCCCACCGACACGGGGTCGCCGAAGAAGGTGTTCTCTTCGACGTAAACCACGCAGCCGGGCGCGGTCGGGTCGTCGGTGACCAGGCTCACCTTCATGTAGATGCCCTGGTATTCCAGCTCGCGCACGCGGCCGCGCAAGGTGTTGACGGCCAGCACCATCGCATCGTCTTCGCCGGTGACGCGCATGCGGTCGCGGCGCACCGCAAAGGAGACGCCGATGCCGATCGCGACCGAGGTCGAACCCAAAGTCGAGCCGGCAAAATCCTCGCGCGGCAGGCGGTAGCAAGCGCCCTGCGCACCGCGCAAGGTGACGAGGCCGGCATCGAGCTCGACCACCTCGCCGTGCATCACGTTCTGGCCGCCGATGAAGGCCGCGACGTACTCGGTGCGCGGCTGCGCATAGATCTCACGCGGCGGCGCCGACTGCGCGATGCGGCCCTTGTCCATCACGACCACCTGGTCGGCCACCGCGATGGCTTCGAGCTGTGTGTGCGTGACGTGCACGAAGGTGATGCCCAGCTCGCGCTGCATGCCGCGCAGCTCGCCCCGCATCTGCAAGCGCAGGAATTCGTCGAGGGCCGACAACGGCTCATCCAGCAGCAGCACGGTCGGCCGCATGATGATGGCGCGGGCCAATGCCACCCGCTGTTGCTGGCCGCCGGACAGCTGGCCCGGCAAGCGGTCGGCCAATGCGGTCAGTTGCACTTGCTCGATGACGAGATCGGCCTCGTACATCCGCTCCTTCTTGGCGACACCGCGCACGCGCATCGCGAAGGCCACGTTGTCGCGCACGGAGAGATGCGGGAACAGCGCGTAGTTCTGGAACATCATCGCCGTGCCACGCTCGCGAGGTGACTTGTCGATGACGTCCTTGCCGTCGATCAATATGGCGCCTTCGCTCGGCGTCTCGTGACCAGCGATCATCCGCAGCATCGTCGTCTTGCCACAACCGCTCGGGCCGAGCAGGCAGCAGTAGGTGCCAGCCTCGATGCGCAGGTCGATGTTGTCGACGGCGGTGGTGCCGTCGGCGTAGCGCTTGGTCAGTGCGGCCAGAACGACCCCGCCGTGTGCTGAAGCAAGAGCTCCGGTCGGCACCACTGCGCCGACGGAAATCGGTGGTGAGGTGACGGCGGAAATTGAGGTTGCGTTGTCCATGTACATGGTGCCGTGCAGTCGATAGAAGATGGATGCGAAGTCGGTGTGTGCGATCTCGGCGCCTCAGTGCGCCGAAGGTGCCAGCCGCCGCCGCTGAATCACCACCACGGCAAGGATTGCCAGGCCGATGAAGAGAAACGAGATCGCCGTCGTCACCGTGCCCAGCGCATAGATCGTCGGCGACGTCACGTTCTGCGTCATGCTCCAGATCTCGATCGGCATGGTGTTGCGCGAGCCAGTGGTCTGCAGCGTGCGGGCGAATTCGTCGTAAGACAGCGTGAAGCCGAACAGCGCGATCGCGATGATCCCGGGCGCCAATATGGGCAGCACGATGAGGCGCAGCGTCTGTGCCGGTGTCGCGCCCATGTCGCGCGCCGCTTCCTCATACGCCGGGTTGAAGCGGCCGAACACCGCGAAGGTGATGAGCACACCGAACGGCAAGGTCCACGACAGCTGAGCGCCGAGCGCCGACGTCGTCCAGTCGGTCTGCCAGCCGAAGATGCTGAACATCAATCCGATGCCGATGCCAAGGATGTAGCCCGGCGCTGTCAGCGCGATGATCACGCCATAGAAAATGGCGGTGCTGCCGCGCACGTTGCGGCGGAAGCCGAGACCGGCCGCGACAGAGAAGACCACCGTGACGACCATCACCACCAGCGCCAGCGGAATCGAGCGCTGCACCGCGCCGGCAATGTCGCCGCTGCGGCCTTCCCACAGTTGATGGAACCAATGCACCGAGAGGCCGCGCATCGGGAAAGACAAGGCACCCTGCTCGCCCTGGAACGACAGCAGGTACATGCACAGCATCGGGCCGTAAAGGAACAGCACGTAGGCCGCGAAGAACAGCGCAAGTGCGTAGAAGGTCCATGGGCGCACAGGCGCATCACCCACCGAACGCTTGATCGCAGGGGCCGACATCGTCATGGTCATTGCTGCAGGTGCCGCCATGCCCTTACCTCTTTTGCACGAGTTCTTGCCGCACGTCGACGAAACGCGTGAGCACTGCGATCAACGCAGTCAGGATCAGCAGGAGGATGACGGCCGAGGCAGCAGCTGGCGGGAACAGCAGGGTCGACACGTTGTCGTACATGGCCGACACCACCGACGCCGAGCCACCGCCGCTCATCACCTTGACCACGTAGAAGTCTCCCATCACCAGCGTGATGACGAAGATCGAGCCCATCACGATGCCGGACTTGGTGAGCGGAAGCACCACCAGCAGCATCGTCTTCAGGCGGCTCGCGCCAGCGTCCCGCGCCGCCTCGAAAAGGTTGCGGTCGATGCGACTCATCGAGTTGAAAATCGGCACGATCATGAAGATGGTGAACAGGTGTACATACGCCACCACCACCGAGAAATCGGAGAACAGCAGGATGCGCAACGGCACCCGGATGAGGCCGAGTTTCATCAGCACGGTGTTGATGGCGCCCTGCTCCGCCAGCACCGGCATCCACGAGATCATGCGGATCACGTTCGATGTCCAGAAGGGCACCGTGCACAGCAAGAAGGGGCCGATGGCGACGGTGCGATTACGCACGTGGAACACCAGGAAGTACGCGACGAAGAAACCGATGACCGCCGACGCCGCCCAGGTCATGAGCGCGTACTTGATCATCTTCAGGTAGAGCGACACCGTCAGGCCGGAGGTCAGGATCGCCTGATAGTTCTCGAAGGTAAAGGCCGGAATGGTGTCGAAGCCGTCGGTCTTGAAGAAGCTGACGATCACCACGAACACCAGCGGCGCCGCCACGAAAAGAAGCAACACCAACACCAGCGGCGTCAGTTGAATATAGGACTTGGTTCGTTCGCGCATGCGTCGCTTCCGCTCCCGTCAGACGATCAAGCAGCCTTGAACTCGTTCCACCTTTGCACCATGTACTGGTTCTCGTCCATCACCGTGTTCCAGCAAGCGATGTTCGAGAAGCGCTGTGCCAGCGAGCCACCGTCACGCACCGTGTTGATCGCGCCAATCGGCTGGCCGTGGTCGCTCTTGATGACTTCGGCCGCGGGCTTGCCCATGTACCAGTAGTCGAACTCGGCCGGCGTCATCTGCGACTTGGCGGTGCGCGGCACCGGGCTGTAGTAACCGTGACGTGCGACGTACGCACCTTGCCATCCCGAGTAGTACCAGTTCAGGTACTCATAGGCAGCTTCGAGCTTCTTGCCGCTCAGGTGCTTCATCAGGCTCATGCCGTTGCACCAGCCGCGATACCCTTCCTTGCCGTTCGGCTTGATCGCCATCGGCGCGTAGACACAGGGGATGCCCTTCTCCAGCACGGCGGTGACGGCCGGCGACCACATCGACTGAATGAACACCTCTCCGCTGGCCATCAGTTCGACCGACTGCTCGAAGGTGCTCCACGAAGCGCGGAAGTGACCCTTCTTCTTCAGGTCGATCAGCGCATTGATCGTGATGTCGATTTCCTTCTTGGTCATGTTCCCCTTGTTGCCATAGACCAGGTCACCGCGCGACTCCAATGCTTGCGCAGCGTCCATGATCCCGATGTTGGGAATGTCCAGAATGGCGGCGCGGCCGGCGAACTTGGGGTCGATCAGGTCTTTCCACTCGGTGACTTCGCGGCCGACCTTGTCGGGGCGATAACCGAGCGAATCTGCGTTGAACACCTGCGGCAGGAAGGTCAGATATTGCTGCTGGCCTTCGACGATTTTCTTGGCCGCGGCGCTCTCGGTGTACATCACCTCGTAAGGCGAGATGCCCTGGCGCGAGATCTTGCGACCTTCATACACGCCGGTAGTGAAGATCGGCAGGATGCCGTCGAACTCCTTGATCTTCTTGGAGTCGATGCCCTGCAGCAGTTGCCGTTGCATCGCGACCTTGACCTGCCAGCCTTCCATGTCGGCAATATCGACGCTGTTGGGCTGCGTGACGAAGCGGGTGATGGAAGCCGACGTATCGAGGTTCTGCATCTCGATCTTGAAACCAAGGTCCTTCGAAGCCTGCTCGCCGATCTCGCGTTGCACCGCGTACGAAACGCCGATGTGGCGAAGCGTGATGCCCTGGAAGTCGCGCTTCATGATCTGCGGAAATCCGGCGATCGGCATGCCTGCCAACGCGGTACCGACAGCGGCGCCGGCTGCCGCTTTCAACATGCTGCGGCGGCTGGTGCCAGGCGCGATTGCAGTGGCAGTGACCGCAGTGGCGGGCTTGTTGATCTCGTCGGTCATGGTGTCACTCCAAAGGGGTTTGCGATGAAGACGAGTGTCGGGACTCGAGCGCGTTACTCAAATACGTGGGATCGCGCATAAGTGCGTTTTGTGTTGATGACGGGGACGATCGCCAGACACGCCCGCGCAAACAGCTATTTGCACATACCGAACAACTCAAACAAAAACGCGACTAAATAACGTCCCGTCCATCACCAGAGAAGCCGCAGCAGTCCGTGTCTCGACATTGAGCTTCTCGAAGACGTGCTGCAGATGCTTGTCCACCGTGCGCGGACTCATGCCAAGGATCTCGCCGACATCGCGATTGATCTTGCCGCACGCTACCCAGTAGAGAACTTCTGCTTCGCGACTGGTGAGTCCGCAAACACCGGTCAATGCTTCCGGCTCGGGCACGCTGGCGCGCTTGCGGACCAGCAACGTAATGCCGCTGCCGTCACTGGCCAGGCGCGACAGGCTCAGGCGACGGCCATCGACCACGACCGACAGCGGATCCGGCCCGCGCGCGTCGAGCCACGCCATCGCTACGGGCGGCAAGCGGCCTTCGCTAGACAGATAGCCGCGCAACCACTCGCGTGAGGCGGGTGATTGCCAGCGCATGCACCCGGTTGAATCGACCGACAACATCGCATGGCCCGCGGCATCGACAGCGTCGCGTGCGCTGGCCATCTGCCGCGCATTGCGCACGTGCGCGACGATGCGCACCAGCACCTCGGGCGGGTTGAGCGGCTTGGTGAGGTAGTCGACGCCACCGGCCTGGAAGCCTGCGAGGATGTGGCCGGTTTCGGTCAGGCCGGTCATAAAGACGACGGGGATGTGGGCCGTCAGTGGATCGGTCTTCAGGCGTCGGCAGGTCTCGAAACCGTCGATGCCCGGCATCATCGCGTCGAGCAATATCAGGTCTGGCATCAGCAACGCCACCCGGTCGAGGGCGCTCTGGCCGTCGGTGGCAACGAGCACTCGGTAGCCGGCGGCGTCGAGTGCCTCGTGCAGCATCGCCAGGTTTTCAGGGGCGTCGTCGACGATCAGCACCACGCCGGGATCGCTCGTCATACGCTGCCCTCTTCCAGCACGCGTGCGAAGCCTTGCAGGTCGAAGCGCTGCACGCAACCGCGCAGCACCTTGGTAACCGGCGCATAACGCGTGTCGAGCAGGTCGAGTTCTTCGAGCTTCTCGAGGATGCCGCGCACGTAGCCCATGTCGCCGAGCTGGCGCAGCACCAGCAGGCTGGCTTCGGGCAACATCGTTCGACTGCTGCCGGTCTCGACGTAGTCGACACCATCGTCCGGCGTCGCCCATACCAGGTCGAGCTTGGTGCGCACCCGCTCCAGCAAGTCGTCGATGCGAAAGGGCTTGATCAGAAAATCTTCGCGAGCTACGCCCACGTCGTTGCGCAAGTCGCAGTCGAAGGCGTTGGCCGACACGATGAGCACGGGCGCCATCGAGATGCGATTGGCACGCAGCAGGCGCGCCGTCTCCCAGCCGTCGATCTCGGGCATGTCGATGTCGAGCAGGATCAGGTCGGGCGCGAACTGGCTTGCGACTCGCAGTGCCTCGACACCCGATGCGGCCTGCATCACGGTGAAGCCCAGCGGCTCGAGCACGTCGCTCAGCAGTTGCCGGTCGGCCGGCGCATCGTCGACCACCAGCACGCGCTTCGGCTCGCCTGCATAGCCGGTGATATGGCGCGGTGCCGGTGCATCGACCGGCATCTTCGGATGTGCGACCGAAGGCAGAAAGAGGCGCACCGAGAAGCACGAGCCAGTCCCGACGCGGCTGCTTGCTGTCAGCTCGCCCCCCATCAGGCTGGTCAGCAAACTGGAGATCGTCAATCCCAGACCGACGCCACCGGCCGCCGGACTCGCGCTGTTGTCGGCGCGCTCGAAAGGCAGAAAGATGCGCTCCATGTCGTCGTCGGCGATGCCGGGACCGGAGTCTTCGACCTCGAAGGTCGCAATCTCCGTCGCATAGCGCACGCGGAAGATCACCTGCCCGCGCCCGGTGTACTTGACCGCGTTGGCGAGCAGGTTGATGAGCAGCTGCGCGAGTCGCTTGCGGTCGCCGCGCACCGCTGGTGGCAACGGATAGGTCGGCTGGTACGAAAACGCAATGCCCTTGTTGCGCGCCTCGAGCTGAAAGATGTCCGCGAGCTGCGTCAGGAAGTCGGCGAAATGGATCTCTTGCCGCACCAGCGTGAGCCGGCCGGTCTCGATGCGCGCGATGTCGAGCAAGCCATCGATGAGCGACACCACGTGGTCGCCGCTCTTGCGGATTACCTCCAGCGCGGCGCGGCGATTGGGCGGCAAGCTCAGGTCGCGCTCCAGGATTTGCGCGTAGCCCAGGATGCTGTTGAGCGGCGTGCGCAGCTCGTGGCTGATCGTGGTGATGAAACGGCTTTTGGCCTGGTTGGCCCGTTCGGCGACCTGGCGCGCGGCCTGCAGCGCCGCGTCGGTCACTTCATGCGCGCTGATTTCTTCGCGAAGCAGCAGCGCCTGCCGGTTCGACTCGTCCTGCGCGACGCGCCGGCTGTCGGACGTCAGCAGCAACCAGCACGAGCCGATGGCCACCACCAGCAAGACCAGCGCGCAGGCGATCTTGATGCGCATCAGGTGCCACAGTGCGGGCGAGCCCGGTGCCAGCTCGCGCAACACCTGCCCCTCCTGCGCCACGATAAAAGACAGAATGGCGCCGAGCACCAACGCGAGGCCGAGCAGGCATGCCAGGTAGTGCATGCGACGGCTGAGTGCGACCTTCAGCACCTTCGGCGCCCAGCGTGTGAAGGCTTCGGCGAACTGATGCCCCAGGCCAGTGCGCGGCTTGCACACATCCTTGCAGCGCGCATCGAGCGAGCAGCACAGCGAGCAGATGTTGCAGCCGTAGGCAGGGCAACTTGCCATGTCCTCGACCTCGTACGACTTCTGGCACACCCCGCAAGCCACCGAAGTGCCTTCAGCAAACGGCGCCGGTTGCCGCGCGATGTAGTAGTTGCCGCCGGTCATCCACGCGACCAGCGGCGCGCAGCAAAAGGCCACGCAAAAGCCGATGGCCGTGCTGAAGGCCTGCGCCGCCGGACCGAAAACGCCGACGAAGGCACTGAGCGCCAGCACTGTGCCGAGACCCATCGAGACGAAGCCGACCGGGTTGATGTCGTAGAGATAAGCGCGGCGGAATTCGATGCCGGGCGGGCTCAGCCCCAACGGCTTGTTGATGACCAAATCTGCCACCAGCGCGCCGATCCACGCCACCGCGAAGTTCGCATAGAAGCCGAGCATGCCTTCAAGCACGTCGAAGATGCCGACCTTGATCAACGCCACGCCGATCAGCACGTTGAACACCAGCCACACCAGCCGGCCCGGATGCGCATGCGTCAGCCGCGCGAAGAAATTCGACCACGCCAGCGAACCGGCATAGGCGTTGTTGACGTTGATCTTGATCTGCGAGACCGTGACGAACAGACAGGTCAACGCCAGGATCCATGTCGGGTCTCGCAGCACCTGCGCGAAGCCGACGAGGTACATCTGCGTTGGCTTGACCGCCTCGGATGGCGCCATGCCCTGGCGGATGGCGAGGTAGGCCAGCACTGCACCGCCGAGCATCTTGGCGCCGCCGATCAGGATCCATCCCGGGCCGGCCGCCAGCACCGCAGTCCACCAGCGCCACGCCTGCCCGGCACGTGGCTTGGGCATGAAGCGCAGCGAGTCGACCTGCTGTCCGATCTGCGCGACCATCGACGCGACCACCGTACCCGCCGCGCCCAACAGCAGCCAGTCGAAGTGGCCGTCGTTGATGCCGTACGACGCATGCATCAGCCCCGTCAGATGGTCGGGCCAGCGAATGATCAAAAAGGCGTAGGGCAGCACCAGCAACACCAGCCACAGCGGCTGCGTCCAGGCCTGCAGCCTGCTGATCATGGTGATGCCGTACATCACCAGCGGTATCACCACCACCGAACAGATCAGATAGCCCAGCCACAACGGAATGCCCAGCCCCAGCTCCAGCGCCGACGCCATGATCGACGCTTCCAGCGAGAAGAAGATGAAGGTGAACGATGCATACACCAGCGAGCTGAAGGTCGAGCCGAGGTAGCCGAAACCCGAACCGCGCGTCAGCAGGTCGATGTCGACCGAGTACCGCGCCGCGTAGATGCTGATCGGGATGCCCGTCAGAAAAATGAAGATGCCGACGAGCGCGATGGCCCAGAAGGCATTGAAGAAGCCATAGTCCAGCGCGATGGAGGCGCCGATGGCTTCGAGCGCCAAAAAAGAAGTGGCGCCCAGCGCGGTGTTCGCGACCCGGAATTCGCTCCACTTCCTGAAGCTTCGCGGCGTGTAGCGCAGCGCGTAGTCCTCGATGGTTTCGTCGGCGACCCAAGCGTTGTATTCGCGCCGGATCGGCACGATGCGCTGGATCGGTTCCATCGGGACGACGTCAGTGGCTGATCATCCACGGCCGCCGCCCCGGCGCACTTTTGGCCCCGTTGGGTGCCGTCACCGTCGCACCACGCTTGCCGGCCGTACTGCAGCAGCCGCAACCCGACGGGTGCTTGAGCCGAGCATAGTCACCAGAGCGCTTGGGCTCGTGCGCAGCGCGTTCGTTGACGGCAATGGCACGGCGCGTGCCGTCAGACATCAATGAAAGTCGTGGCGCGCCGGACAGCACCCGCGGCGATGCGCCGGCGCAGTCCGGACACGCGGCCGGCAGGTCTCGCTGGCTCACGCTGCGGAGGGCGTCGAACCCCCCGCAACCGCCGCATTCGTAGTCGTAGGTGGGCATGCGCGATCACTCCGTCGATGTCAAATAATGTCGTGCGACAACGGCATGTTGATGCTGCCGTCGATGAACTTCGTCGGCCCGTTGGCGTTAGGGTTGATGTCGAAGTCGAAGATCTCGGTCGGCAGCCAGAGCGTCGCGCACGAGTTGGGCACGTCGACGACTCCGCTGATGTGGCCCTGCACCGGCGCCGTGCCGAGGATCGAATAGGCCTGCGCCCCGGAATAGCCGAACTTCTTCAAATACTCGATGGCGTTCAGGCAGGCCTGGCGGTACGCGACGTTGACGTCGAGGTAGTACTGCTTGCCGGACTCGTCGACAGAGATGCCTTCGAAGATCAGGTAGTCCTTGTAGTTGGGCGTCATCACGCTCGGCTTGAAGATCGGGTTCTTGATGCCGTACTTGGCCATGCCGCCCTTGATGAGCGTGACCTTCATGTGCACCCAACCCGCCATTTCGATGGCGCCGCAGAAGGTGATTTCGCCGTCGCCCTGGCTGAAGTGCAGGTCGCCGACCGACAGGCCTGCGCCGTCGACATACACCGGGAAGAACACCTTGGAGCCGCGCGACAGATCCTTGATGTCGCAGTTGCCGCCGTGCTCGCGTGGCGGCACGGTGCGTGCGCCTTCTGCCGCCGCCTTGGCCTTGGCTTCACCCGTCAGGCGGCCCATGTGTGCGGTGCCGGCCGAAGGCGGGTTGGCGAGGCCGCCGGTCGGATTGGTGTCGATGAGTTGCTGCTCGCGTGTGTTCCACATGTCGAGCATCGACTTGTCCGGCAGGCAACCGATCAGGCCGGGGTGGATCAGGCCGGCGAAGTTGACGCCCGGGATGTGGCGCGAGCTGGTGAACATGCCCTTGAAGTCCCAGATCGATTTCTGCGCCTCAGGGAAGTGCTCGGTCAGAAAGCCGCCGCCGTTCTTCTTCGAGAAGAAACCGTTGAAGCCCCACAACGAATCTTGCTTGGCGCCGATGTCGAGCAGGTCGACCACCAGCAAATCGCCGGGCTCGGCACCCTTCACTCCCACCGGACCCGACAGGTAATGCACCGTCGTCAGGTCGATGTCGCGCACGTCGTCGGCGCTGTCGTTGTTCTTGATGAAGCCGCCGGTCCAATCGAAGGTCTCCAGAATGAAGTCGTCGCCGGGATTCACCCAGCAGGCCATCGGAATGTCCGGGTGCCAGCGGTTGTGAATGTTCTCGTTCTCGGTGGGCGACTTCGTCAGGTCGACCTTGATCAGCGTGTCTGTCATATCTATGGCTCCAGGGTTATGGTCAAACGGAAAGGTATGCCTTGATGTGGTTCACATCGGTCTTGTCGCGCGCGGTCTCGTGCACGAAGATGCCGCCCTCGATCACGAAGAGCCGGTCGGCCACGTCCATCGCAAAGCTGAGCACCTGCTCCGACACGATGATGGTGATGCCGCGCATCTTTCGGATCTCGTTGAGTGCCTTGGCGATGTCCTTGATGATCGATGGCTGGATGCCTTCGGTCGGTTCGTCAAGCAGCAGCACCTTGGGGTCTGTCACCAGTGCGCGCGCAATGGCGAGCTGTTGCTGTTGACCGCCGGAGAGGTTGCCTCCCTTGCGCCGCTTCATGTCCCACAACACCGGAAACAGCGCGTAGATTTCTTCGGGGATGCGGCGCGTCTTCGAGTTCTCGAGGCCGGTCTGGATGTTCTCTTCGACGGTCAGCGTCGGAAAGATCATGCGGCCCTGCGGCACATAGGCGATGCCCTTGGCGACGCGCACATAACTTTCGTCGCGCGACACTTCCTGGTCCGCCACTTTGATGCTGCCGCTCTTGATCGGCAGTACGCCCATCAAGCTCTTGAAGAGCGTCGTCTTGCCCATGCCGTTGCGGCCCATGATGGCGACCGTTTCGTTGGCGTAGCCCTCGAAGCTGATGCCGTGAAGTGCTTCGCTCTGGCCGTACGCGACGTGCAGGTCTTCTACCTTCAGCATGACGTTGCTCATCTTTGCTTCTCCAATGCTGCGGTGAGTTGGGGGGAACGTTGCGGGATGCTGGCAAACCTCATCAATGCCCCAGGTACACGTCGATGACCTTCGGATCCGCCTGCACCTGCTCCATCGGTCCCTCGGCCAGAATCTTCCCCTGGTGCATGACGGTGACCTTGTGCGCGATGCGCTTGACGAAGTCCATGTCGTGCTCGATGACGATGACCGAGCGGCCTTTACAGATGCGTTGCAACAGGTCGGCGGTGAGCTCTCGTTCGCGTGCGCTCATGCCGGCGATGGGCTCGTCGAGCATCAGCAACTCCGGCTCCTGCATCAGCAGCATGCCAATCTCCAGCCACTGCTTCTGTCCGTGGCTCAGCAGGCCGGCTTCGGTGTCGAGCTTGTCGTGCAGATGGATGTCTTCGGCGATGGTCTTGACGCGGCTCTTGACCTCGTCGGTGCACTTGAAGGCGAGCGCACCCATGACGGAGCGGCCGGCCGGGAACGACACTTCGAGGTTCTGGAAAACGCTCAGGTTCTCGTAGATCGACGGTGTCTGAAACTTGCGGCCGATGCCCAGGCGCACGCGCTTGTGCTCGGCCATCTTGGTGAGCTCGGTGTTCTTGAACTTGATGCTGCCGGCACTCGCCTTGGTCTTGCCGCAGATGAGGTCGAGCAGCGTGGTCTTGCCGGCGCCGTTGGGGCCGATGATGACGCGCAGCTCGTTTTTGTCGATGTAGAGCGTCAGCGCATCGATGGCTTTGAAGCCGTCGAACGAGACGGTCAGATCTTCCACTGCGAGGGCGAAGTCGGTATTGCTCATGGGGTGCTCGTGGAACGGGTTCAGGCGCGCTGCGGGCTGACGCCGTCGGGCAGCGTCGGCTCGGCGGCGCTGTCGACAGTGGCGGCCACGGCGGCCGCATGCAGTGCCGGCGACTGCGGTGCGTCGTCACCGAGCGGCAGCAACTTGCGGCGCTGCAGGCGCGGCCGGATGTGCTCTTCCCACACACCGGCCAGGCCCATCGGGAACGCCATCGTCACGCCGATGAAAAGACCGGCCATCAGGAACAGCCACATGTCCGGAAAGCTCTCGGAGAAGTACGTCTTGCCGAAGTTCACCAGCAGCGTGCCGTAGACCGCACCGACCAGGCTCATGCGCCCGCCGACCGCCGCGAAGATCACCATCTCGACCGAAGGAACGATGCCCACGAAGCTGGGCGACATGAAGCCGACCTGCAGCGAGAACAACGCCCCGCCGATACCCGACAGCGCGGCCGCCAGGCAGAAGGTGAAGACCTTGAAGTTGGCCACGTCGTAGCCGGAGAAACGCACGCGGTCTTCCTTGTCGCGCATGGCCAGCAGCAGCGTGCCCGCCTTGCCGGTCTGGATCCAGCGACACAGGATGATGCTGGCGAGCAGCAGCGCCACGCACAGGAAATACAGCACGTACTTGGCGTGGTCGGTGCGCGTGTCCCAGCCCAGCACCGTCTTCAGGTCGGTCATGCCATTGACGCCGCCGGTGTAGCCCTGCTGGCCGATGATGAGCACCGTCAAGATGAGCGCGACGGCCTGCGTGATGATCGCAAAGTACACGCCACCGACGCGCCGCTTGAACATCGCGAAGCTGATGATCCAGGCCAGCAGCGTCGGGGCCGCGATCACCAAAATGAGCGTGAGCGTCAGGCTCTTGAAGGGCAGCCACATCAACGGCAGTTCGGTGATCTGGTTCCAGTCCATGAAGTCGGGGATGCCCGGCGTGGTCTGGATCTTGGTGGTGATCGGGTCCGAGGCTTCGAGCTTCAAGAACATCGCCATCGCATAACCACCGATGCCGAAGAAGATGCCCTGCCCCAGGCTCAGCACGCCGCCGTAGCCCCACACCATCACCAGCCCGACGGCGACGAAAGCATAGGTAAGGTACTTGCCGATCAGGTTGAGCCGGAAGATGTCGAGGCTCAACGGCAGGATGACCACCAGCAGGATGGCCAGCAGCAGCAGGCTGCCGAGCTGGTAGCGCTTGATGAAGGTCTTGAGGGCAATCATTTCAGCGACGCACCTTGGAAGCGAAGAGACCTTGCGGCCGGATCATCAGGATGAGCACGATGAGCGTGAGCGTCAGCACCTTGGCCATCGAGCCGGCCATGAAGAACTCGGTGATCGATTGCGTCTGCGCGATACCGAAAGCCGACACCACGGTGCCCAGCAAGCTGGCCGCGCCGCCGAAGGTGACGACCAGGAACGAGTCGACGATGTAGAGCTGGCCAGAGGTCGGTCCGGTCGAGCCGATGGTCGTGAAGGCCGCGCCGGCGACACCGGCGATGCCGCAGCCGATCGCAAAGGTCAGGCGGTCGGTCTTCTTGGTGTTGATGCCGATGGCGTTGGCCATCACGCGGTTGGCGACCGTGGCACGCACGCGCAGGCCCCAGCGGCTCTTGCTGAGCGCGAGCAGCATGCCGCAAGTAACCACCGTGGTCAGCACCAGCACGAACATCCCGTTGATCGGAATATCGAGTCCGGGAATCGGCGCCCAGGAACCGAGCAGCCACTCGGGCAGCACCGGACTCACTTCCTTGGGGCCGATGAAGGTACGAAAGCACTGCTGCATCGCGAGGCTGATGCCCCAGGTGGCGAGCAGCGTGTCGAGCGGGCGCTTGTACAAGTGGCGGATAAGTGCCCACTCGACCAGCCAGCCGGCGACGAACGCAAAAAAGAACGCCAACAGGACGGCGAACGGAAAGTAGTACGGCAGCAGCGTGGGAGCATGCTTTTCGACAAGTGTCGAGCCGAGGTAGATGGTGTAGGCGCCGATGGTCATGAACTCGCCATGCGCCATGTTGATGACGCCCATCTGGCCGAAGATGACCGCGAGACCCAGACCCATCAGCAGCAGCACCGCGAACAGGCTCAGCCCCGCGAAGCCCTGCATCAGGCCAATGTTCAGCAACTCTGAAAAACTCATATCGCGCAGTCCTCGTGTGTTCTCCTTCCCCCGTTGGGGGAAGGTTGGGATGGGGGCACCCCCACCCCTGCCCTCCCCCAAAAGGGGAGGGAGTCAGATCACTGGTAACCCTTGGGGAATGGATCAGGCTTGATGAGCTCTGGCGATTCCGACACCACCTTGAAGCTCCCGTCCGGCAAGCCCATCGCAATGCGCGACTTGCTCCACAGGTGATGGTTGGCGTCGAGCTTCACGTAGCCTTCTGGCGCCTGCTTGAGTTCGATGCCTGGCGATGCGGCGACGACCTTGTCGACGTCGAAGCTCTTGGCGCGCTCGACTGCGGCCTTCCACAACCAGGGGCCGAGGTAGCCGGCCTGGGTCACGTCGCCGATCACCGAGTCCTTGCCGTACTTGGCCTTGAAGGCGGCAACGAACTTCTTGTTGTTCTCGTTGTCCAGCGACTGGAAGTACTTCATCGACGAGTAGAAGCCAGCGAAATTCTCGCCGCCGACACCGGTCATTTCGTCTTCCGTCACTGCCAGCGTCACGAGCAGTTGCTTGTCACCGGTGATGCCGGCTGCCTTGAGCGCCTTGTAGAACGCGACGTTGGAGCCACCGACCACGGCTGCATAGATGCAGTCGGGCTTTTGCAGCTTGATCTTGTTCATCAGCGAGCCGAAGTTGGTGCTGCCCAGTGGGTAGTACTCCTCGCCGACGACCTTGCCCTTCTGGAAATTCTCGATGTGCTTGCGCGCGATCTTCATCGAGGTGCGTGGCCAGATGTAGTCGGAGCCGATCAGGAAGAAGGTCTTTGCCTTCTTCTCGGTCTTGGCCCATTCCAGGCTGTACAGAATCTGCTGCGTGGCTTCCTGGCCGGTGTAGAAAACGTTCTTCGACTGCTCCAGGCCTTCGTAGAAGGTCGGGTAGTACAGCAAGCCGTTCTCTTTTTCGAACACCGGCAGCACGGCCTTGCGCGAAGCCGAGGTCCAGCAGCCGAACACCGCAGCGCAGTGGTCGTTGATGAGCAATTTCTTCGCCTTCTCGGCAAAGGTCGGCCAGTCGGATGCGCCGTCTTCTTTGATGACCTTGATCTTGCGACCGAGGATGCCACCCATGGCGTTGATTTCATCGATGGCGAGTTGCTCGGCCTGGATCGAGCCGGTTTCGCTGATGGCCATGGTGCCGGTCGACGAATGCAGCTGGCCGACGATGACTTCGGTGTCGGTCACTGCCAGCTTGGTCGTGTTGACCGAAGCGGTCGGCTGCGCAAAGGCAAGGCCACCCAGGCCCATCATGGGCAAAGCGGCGGCGCCCTGAAGCAAGCGGCGGCGGCGCATCGCAATGCGCTCGGGCGATTCATCGATGGACGGGTCTTGATCGCGGGACATTGGCGGTATCTCCAGGCTGGTTGAGGTTCAAAAGTGAGCGCGGGGCGCCGGGTATGCACCACAGCTGTGCGCTTTGAGTGATCGCACCGAGTGCGGCACACCGAGCGCCATGGCCTGCACTCTAGAAACGGAATGCGTACTTCCGAATACGTCAATCAACGTAGCCTTGCCGATCAGCCGTGCGGCGAGACTGGCGATCCGTCGATGAGTTCGCTTGCTCCGGCGGAACGGACAAGGAGCGCTTCTTGCAGAGTCTTGGGCAAACACCATTCCTGATTGAACGGAACATGCCGCCCGCGAACCCCTCCGCCACCTCTTCCGCCCCGTCCTCCACACCGTCTTCCACGACGTCGCCCGTCACCGGTCAAAAAATCTTTCGCATCCGTCGCGACTACAACACCTGGGTCGCCAACGAGACGCTGGAAGACTACGCGCTGCGCTACACGCCGCGCAGTTTTCGCAAGTGGTCGGAGTTCGGCGTGGCCAACACCGCGTTCGGCGCCACCTCGTTCCTGGCGCTGGAGGCCATCGGCGGCGCCATCGCGCTGAGCTACGGGTTCTCGAACGCGCTGTGGGCCATCCTGGTGGTCGGCATCATCACGTTCCTGACAGGCCTGCCGATTTGCTACTACGCCGCCAAGTACGGCGTCGACATGGACCTGCTCACGCGCGGCGCCGGCTTCGGCTACCTGGGCTCGACGCTGACCTCGCTCATCTACGCGAGCTTCACCTTCATCTTTTTCGCGCTGGAGGCAGCCATCCTCGCGCTCGCTTTGCAGATGTATTTCGACTGGCCGCTGGCAGCCTGTTACCTCGTCTCGTCGATCGTCATCATCCCGCTGGTGATGCGCGGCATCACGATGATCTCCAAGCTGCAGCTCTGGACGCAGCCGATCTGGCTGGTGCTGTTCCTTTGCCCCTTCATCGCGGTCGCACTCAAGAACCCACAGGCCTTTGCCGACTTCACCGGGCTGGTCGGGCGCATCTCGGGCAACAACGACTTCGATCCGCTGATGTTCGGTGCCGGCGCCACTGTGGCGTTCTCGCTGGTGGTGCAGATCGGCGAGCAGGTCGACTACCTGCGCTTCCTGCCGGAGAAGACCGCCGCCAACCGGCGCCGCTGGTGGGCGGCCGTGTTGGTCGCCGGGCCGGGCTGGATCGTGCCCGGCATGCTGAAGATGATGGGCGGCGCCTTCCTCGCGTTCCTTGCGCTGCAGCACGAGATCAAGCCCGACCACGCGGTCGAGCCGACGCACATGTACCTGGCCGGTTTCGCCTACGTCTTCAAGGACCCGGCATGGGTGCTGGGCATCACGACGCTGTTCGTCGTGGTGTCGCAGATGAAGATCAACATCACCAACGCCTATGCCGGCTCGCTGGCGTGGTCGAACTTCTTTGCGCGGCTCACGCACAGCCATCCGGGCCGCGTGGTGTGGCTGGTGTTCAACGTGCTCATCGCGCTCCTGCTGATGACGCTCGGCGTGTTCGCAGCGCTGGAGAAAGTGCTCGGCCTCTACAGCAACATCGCCATCGCATGGGTCGGCGCGCTGGTGGCCGACCTGGTCATCAACAAGCCGCTGGGCTGGAGCCCTAAATCGATCGAGTTCAAGCGCGCCCATCTGTACGACATCAACCCGGTCGGGCTCGTGTCGATGCTGGTGGCGGCGACGATCGCGATGGTGGCCTATGCCGGGCTGCTCGGGCGCTGGGCCGAGTCGTTCTCGCCCTTCATCGCGCTGTCGACAGCGCTGCTGGTATCGCCGTTGCTGGCCTGGAAAACCAAAGGCCGCTACTACCTGGCGCGCACCGACCTGCAGCACTGGACGCCGGGGCAGATCGTGCGCTGCTCGGTTTGCGACAACAGCTTCGAGTCCGAGGACATGGCGCACTGCCCGGCCTACAGCGCACCGATCTGCTCGTTGTGCTGCACGCTCGAATCGCGCTGCCACGACGCCTGCAAGACCGACTCGCGCGCGTCGGAGCAGATCAGCGTCTGGCTCAAGGCACTGCTGCCACCGGCGATTGCGTTGCGGCTCAACTTCCGGGTCGTCCACTACATCCTCGTCACGACATCGCTGATCGCCTTGCTCGCCACGGTGATGGGCATCGTCTATGCGCAGGAAGGCTTGCTCAACGCCGATGCCGCCGGCGTGTTTTTGCAAACGCCCTTTCTCAAGGTCTTCGCGATGCTGTCGATGGTGGTGGCCGTCGCCGCCTGGTGGATCGTGCTGGGCAGCGAGAGCCGCAAGATGGCGCAGGAAGAATCGAACCGCCACAACCACCTGCTCACGCTGGAGATCGAGGCGCACGGCCGCACCGGCGCCGCGCTTCAGGCCGCCAAGGAAGCCGCCGAAGCCGCGAACCAGGCCAAGACACGCTACGTGGCCGGCATGACGCACGAGCTGCGCACGCCGCTCAACAGCATCCTCGGTTACTCGCAGATCCTGCTGAAGAACGACGACACCGCGCGCCCGCCGCGGGAAGCGGTGCAGACCATCCACCGCAGCGGCGAACACATGCTGAGCCTGATCGACGGGCTGCTCGACCTGGCGCGCATCGAGGCCGGCCGCCTGCAGCTCGAGTCGATGCCGCTCGCCCTGCCCGACTTTCTGGAAGAAGTCGTCCGCATGGTGCGACCGCAGGCCGAGAGCAAGGGCCTGGCCTTCGTCTACACGCAGAGCGGCAGGGTGCCACCCTGGGTGCAGGCCGATGCCAAGCGGCTGCGCCAGATCCTCATCAACTTGCTGAGCAATGCGGTGCGCTTCACCGATGCCGGCAGCGTCACTCTGCATGTCGATGCACGCCGACAGGTGCTGCGCTTCGATGTGGTCGACACTGGCATCGGCGTGGCACCGCAAGACCATCAGCGCATCTTTCTGCCCTTCGAACGCGGTGCCGCCGGCAGGCGCCATGGCGGCGAGCCGGGCACCGGCCTCGGGCTCACCATCACCGGCCTGTTGACTTCGCTGATGGGCGGCGATCTGCAACTCGCGGACACCTCGTCGAAAGGCAGCGTCTTCAGCGTGCGTGTGTACCTGCGCGGGGTGGCCGACCCCGGTCCGCAGGTCGTCCCGCAGCGCGTGATTTCCGGCTACTTCGGCCCGCGCCGCACGCTGCTGGTGGTCGACGACCAACCGGTGCAACGGCAGATGCTGGCCGGCATGCTGGCGCCGCTGGGCTTCGATGTGCGCGAGGCTGCCAGCGGCACCGAGTGCCTCGACAGCCTGCGCCAGCACGTGCCCTCCGCCATCCTGCTCGACCTCAGCATGGACGACATGGACGGCTGGGAAACGGCAGGCCGCGTGCGCGCCGCCGGCTTTGCCGTGCCGATCATCATCGTGTCGGCCAACGTGTTCGAGAACCAGGCCGACAGGCTGCGACTGCACGATTGCCAGGCCTTCGTCGGCAAGCCGGTGATCGAGTCGGAACTCACCACCACGCTGGAGCGACACCTCGGCCTGCAGTGGCTGCAGCCGGGGCTGGTGCTGGCCGGCGGGCAGACATCGGCAGAAGCCGCGCCCGAATTGCTGACCTTGCCCGAAGAAGCGCGGCACGAGCTCATGCGGCTGGTTCAGGTGGGCCATGTGCGCGGCCTGCAGCAGGCGCTAGACCGGCTCGCAGCGGCGCACCCCGACCTGGCCGCCACCTGCACGCACTTGCGCGGCATGGTGGCTCGCTTCGATCTCGACAGTTTCAAGAACGCACTCGCCGAGGAGGTCCATGCCCCCAATTCCTGAAGCCGACCGCCCCGTGGTGCTGGTGGTCGACGATGCACCGAGCAGCCTGGGCATGTTGTGCGACACGCTGGAGGCCAGCGGCTACACCGTGCTGGTCGCGGCGGACGGCGAATCGGCGCTGCAGCGGCTCGAACTCGTGGTACCCGACGCCATCCTGCTCGACGGCATGATGCCGGGCCTCTCGGGCTTCGAGACCTGCCGCCGCATCAAGGCCAACCCGGCGCTGGCGCACATCCCGGTCTTGTTCATGACCGGCATGTCGGAGACGCACGACGTGGTCGAAGGCTTTGCCAGCGGCGGTGTCGACTATGTGGTGAAACCGATTCGTGCGCAGGAGGTACTGGCGCGACTGCACACGCATGCCCGCAACGCGCGCATCACCCGGATGGCGCGCGACGCCGTCGATGTGGCGGGCATGGGCGTGGTGTTCGTCGACACGCGCGGCCGGCTGGCTTGGCGCTCACCGCAAGCCGCGCTGTGGCTGCACGCGCTCGGCGAGCCCGCCGAGCCCGGCCATTTGCCGGCGGCGCTCGAAGACTCATTGGTCCACGGCAGCACGCGCGTCCTCACCACCGCAGGCGGCACGCGGCTGTCGGTGCGCAACCTCGGCGCGGCCACGCTGGGCGAAACCATGCTGCTGCTGGCCTTGCACAAAGAAGGCCCCGCCGCATTGGCGCGCCTCACCGAAGCCGCGCTCACGCCGCGCGAGACCGAGGTGCTGTCATGGCTCGCCAAGGGCAAGACCAACCGCGACATCGGAGACATCCTGGGCATGAGCCCGCGCACGGTGAACAAGCACCTGGAACACATCTTCGAGAAGCTGGGGGTGGAGACGCGTTCTGCTGCGGCGGCGTTGGCGAGTGGGCATCTGGTGTGATGCGAAATGAGGCGCCCTCAAGCAGTCTTGCGCTTGATGATCTGCGCCGATGATTTTGGCCGGCCGCGCTGCTTCTCCCGGATCAGGTCTGCCAATAGCTTTACTTTGGGCTGCGGCGAGTCCTTGCGCCAAATGAGCATGGTCCTCACCGTCCGGAAATCACCCTTGAGCTTGTGCTCCGAAAGCCTCGCGCGCTCGGTGTAGGTGTCCAACACGGCCGCCGGAATGAGCGCGACGCCCATGCCCGCTACGCAACACCCAAGGATGGCGTGGTAAGAGCCGACCTCGATGATCCGACGCGGCGCCATGTTGTCTCGAGCGCACCATGCTTCCAGTCGTTGACGATGTGGACAGTCGGGCTCGAAAACCAACAGCGTGCCGTTTCGGATGTCGTGAGCAGAGCGAATCGGCGGGTGACCGGCAGGACCAATGATGACCAGTTGCTCCGTACACACTGCAAGACTGTCCAACCGCGGATCGGAGACTGGTTCAGCGACCAGTGCTGCGTCGAGTTCCCCCGACAACACGCGGATCGTCAGCGGACGCGGCGCGCCCGTCCGAAGTTCTATCGACAGCTCCGGGTAGCGCTCGTGGATTTGCCCGAGAAGCGCCGGTAGACGGATGGCCGCTGTGCTTTCCATAGAGCCCAGATGAAGTACACCGCGCGGCATTTGTTCATGCATGGCACCACGCGCATCTTCGGCTAGCAAAAGCAGGCGGTTAGCGAATTCAAGAAGCACCTTGCCCTGCGGTGACAACTGGAGACGCCTGCCCTCCCGGCCGAAGAGTGCGACACCGAGGTCGTCTTCAAGATTCTTGATGCGCGTCGTGACATTAGACGGAACACGATGCAGGAGCGCGGCCGCCCGCGTGATACCGCCGGCCGTAGCGACGGCTTGGAAAACGCGCAAATCGGACAAGTCCATATTCTGAATTTGAGAATGAAATAGTTTTAATTATTCACTTTATAAGACAGCATCAGATTCCTAAACTGCGATCACTTCATTGCCGAAGTCTCACCGCTCCTTGAAAGACGCCCCATGATCCTGACCGTTTTCAGATCCAGACTGAACGCCGAATCCCAGAACGAATACCAACAATCTGCCGCACGGATGAGTGAACTCGCCAAGGGCATTGCCGGCTACATCTCGCACAAGGGATTCACCGCCGCAGATGGCGAACGTGTGACGATTGTTGAGTTTGATTCCGAGGAAGGCCTGCGGGCCTGGGCGACCCATCCCGAGCACGTGGAGGCCAAGAAAATGGGGCGGCAGGTGTTCTTCTCGGAGTACCGCGTGCAGGTTTGCAACGTCGTTCGGGACACCGCGAACAGAAAGCCCGCCACGCATCGCGTCGATGCTTGAATGCGAAAAGGATGTCGATGCGGATGCGATCGTTCGCAACGCGGAGCGATCCAGCGACAAGCCACGTCAACTTCAGGGGTCCTGGACCAAGGCGGCGATGCTGGCAGCCGTTGGCGTCGATTGCGCGATTTCCAATAACATGCTGCCCCGCCAGAAAAGGCCGCGATTATTGCGCAACGATCGGTCGGGCTGGAGCGGCGGCTTCTGGCCGATCAGCCACACGATGGCACGTCGATAGTCTGATTCAGAAGTCTTGCCCTCGACCACATCGTCCGTCATGACCGCCCGATGACCCGGCGGCACAAGGCGTCAGCCGACTCGGCTTGCCAGTAACCACCGACACGAACTATCGCGCTAACCGTTAGAGTTTTTAGCGAGGTTCACCTCGCACAACAAAGACTCGATGAACAACCAACAGCTCCCACCTGACCGATCCACCGGCTCGACCCCGCTTCGACTGGCGCTGATCGCCGCCGTCGTCGCAGTGATCGCAGCCGCGTTCGCCTACACCGCGGGCTGGCTTTCGCCCGACCGCGTCACGCAGACCAAAATCGTCGACAACCTCGCGCCACCCGGCGGTGCAGCATTGGGTTTCCGCCGCAATCATTCGAAAGGCATCTGCTTCACCGGCACCTTCGACTCCAATGGTGCAGGCGCTGCGTTGTCCAAGGCGCAGGTCCTTTCGCCCGGCAGCTTTCCGGTGACTGGCCGCTTCAATCTTGCAGTCGCCGACCCGAACACCGAAGACGCGACCTCGCGCGTGCGAGGCCTGAGTCTGCGCATTCAATCGCCAGACGGGCAGGAGTGGCGCTCCGCCATGATCGATGCGCCGTTTTTTCCGGTCGCGAGTCCGCAGGCTTTCTACGAGCTGCAGTTGGCACAACAGTCGAAGGCTCCGGGCGCGATGAAGAACTTTGTCGGCACGCATCCAGAGCTGGCAGTGTTCGGCCAATGGGCGGGCAGTGCGCCCTTCACAGGCTCCTATGCCGAGAACCCCTACAACAGCCTGAACAGCTTCATTTTTACCAACGCGCAGGGTCAAGATCAGGCGATACGCTGGTCGTTCATCCCAGCCGCGTCGGCAGTCGCCGTGCCGGTAGACGAGCTCAAGAAACGCGGCCCCGATTTTCTGGGCAAGGACATCACGGATCGCGTCGCGCAGTCGCCTCAACGCTGGAGCTTGATGGTCACCGCGGCCAACCCGGGCGACCCCACCGCAGACCCGAGCAAGGCCTGGCCTGACGACCGACGCAAGATCGACGTGGGCGCACTCGTCGTGCGCAAGATCGAGCCCGAAGCCGACGGCCCCTGCCGCGACATCAACTTCGATCCGGTCGTGCTGCCCGCGGGCATGCGCACTTCAGACGACCCGTTTCCGGCCGCGCGCTCCGCTGCTTACTCGGTGTCTTACAACCGCCGGACCGCCGAAGAAAGCAGCTATCCGCGCACCGCTTCGGGAGCCAAGCAATGATTGCCAACACGAGCCCGATCAAGCATCGATTCACGCCACTCCAGCGTGCACTGCACTGGCTGATGGCGATCTGCATCATCGCGATGCTCTTCATCGGTGTCGGCATGGTCTCGACGATCAAGCCGCAGTACCTCACGCTGGTGTCGATACACAAGCCACTGGGCATCGCCATCCTCGTGCTCGCACTCATCAGGCTGATCGTTCGCTGGCGTGACGGTGCGCCGCCGCTGCCGGTCGGCATGCCCGAGCCGATGAAGATTGCAGCGCGCCTGTCGCATGTCGTTTTCTACCTGCTGATGATCGCGATGCCGCTGATCGGCTGGGCGATGTTGTCGGCAGCCGACTATCCGGTGATCGTTGCCGGCCTGCATCTGCCGGCCATCGTGCCGCCGAACCCAGGCTTGCACAGCGTGTTGTGGAAGACGCACCAGTTCCTTGCGTTTGCCTTCTTCGCGCTGATCTTGGTCCATTTGGCTGCGGCACTGCTCCACAAGCTCGTGCGACGCGATGGCGTGTACGAGGCGATGGGGCCGTCCGGTGGATCAGTCGCTGCAAGTCGCGCTGATTGAGCGGTCGTAACTCGAGCCTGTTGAACCAGCTGAGAACCGTCTTCCCCGTGCGTCGCGCCACAGTGCTGGTCGGCGCCTTTCTGCTGGCCGAGCGGTCCAGTTTCGTTGTGAAGGCTGCCACCGAAGTCATGTAGCACCGCACCGCATCATCCAGCCTTCAACCGACACGCCGCCCGAACAATCCTGTTCACTGGATTCGGCTCCATGTCCCGAAACAACATCGGCCGCGGGTTGCCGCCGTAGTCGGCCACAGTGTGCGGCTCGCCTTGCCACAGCGGCTGCGCGTAGTACCTTGCCTGCACATAGGCTGCACGCCGCGCCTGGCAGTCGAAAACCACCTGCGACTCGTAAGACCGGTAAGGGATGTTGTCCCAATTGACGCGTTCCGCCGATCGATTGACTCGGACGTTCATGCGCTTGGACGTCGGACTGCTGTCGCCTTCGACGCCGATCGCCACCGGGTCGACCTGCACGGTGTTGGAGGCCGGATCACCCGGATTGCCCGCCACGGTGAACCACTCGATTCGCAAGGGTGTTTGCGCATGCACCACCGAGGCCGCCGCCGCTATCACCATCAGCACCACCACCACCACCGCCGCTCCCGCCAGCCACACCCTCATTTCGTCATCTCCGTTCTTTGTCGATGTACACGTTTTCGAACATCGCGCGTCAAGCCGCTCAAGACGCACTCCCAAGCCGCTGCAGCGCCTCCAGCGACCGCAGCTCGATGCGGCCGCAGCCTATAACCCGATCACTCGATCCTTCGGCAGCGCATTCAGTTCTTTCGACAGGGTCCGGGGATGCCGGCAACCATGGGGTGGCCTCCATCGCGGCGCGATGCGGCGCTGAAAGACGAGGTTTTACAGGCGACGGCATGGGCTAGAGCTGGAGATGTACCGGAGGCAGACCGGGGGTTTACCAGAGGTGATTATTGTCAAATTTTTGACAGTTGCACAACGGGTGCAGGGCTACAGTGGTCGCACGCCCTCAAACAACAACGGAAGACAGACACGATGAATGCAAGAGCGAACTTCGTCCGCATGCAGGACAGCACACGCGAAGACTGGCAAACGATCGGCGGTGAATTCATGCAGTTCGCAGGCGGCCTGCCGGAGCGGGTGGTCAAGCATCTGCAGATCCTGGAAGGCGACTACGGCGGCTTTCCGATCGACCGCTACACGCACTCGCTGCAGACCGCGACGCGCGCGCTGCGTGATGGCCGCGACGACGAGTACGTGGTGTGCGCGCTGCTGCACGACATCGGCGACACGCTCGGCGCCTTCAACCACCCAGACATCGCCGCCGCCATCCTCAAGCCCTTCGTGACCGAAGACAACCTCTGGATGGTGCAGCACCACGGCATCTTTCAGGGCCACTACTTCTTTCACCACATCGGACTCGATCGCAACATGCGCGACAACTTCCGCGAGAGTCCCCACTACGACCGCACGGCCGAGTTCTGCGAGCTCTACGACAACCCGGCCTTCGACGCCACCGCCGAGACACTGCCGATTGCAGAGTTCATGCCGATGCTGCAGCGCGTGATGGCGCAGCCACGGCAAAGCATCTACAAAGCGGCCGCAGTCAAGACCGCACCCGCCACCCCCGAAACCGTCTGAAGGAACACCCCATGAACGCCAGTACCCAAAACGTGAAGCAACTCGTCTCCGCCGAAGAATGGCAACTGCGTGTCGATCTCGCCGCCTGCTATCGCCTGGTCGCGCACTACGGCTGGAGCGACCTCGTGTTCACGCACATCACCGCGCGCATCCCCGGCCCGGAGCATCACTTTTTGATCAACCCGTACGGCCTCATGTTCGACGAGATCACCGCGTCGAGCCTGGTGAAGATCGACATGCAGTGCAACAAGGTGATCGATTCGCCCTACCCCGTGAACCCGGCCGGCTTCGTCATTCACAGCGCCGTGCACGAAGCGCGCGATGACATCGTCTGCGTCATGCACACGCACACGCGTGCGGGCGTCGGCGTCAGCGCGCAAAAGAACGGCATCCTGCCGATCAGCCAACAGTCGACCTTCGTCCTGAGCTCGCTGGCGTATCACAACTACGAAGGCGTGGCCTTCCGCGAAGAGGAAAAACCGCGCCTGCAGGCCGCCCTTGGCACTGCCAATTTCCTGATGCTGCGCAACCATGGGCTGCTGGTCTGCGGCAAGACAATCGCCGATGCGTTCTTGTCGATGTACACCTTCGAAAGCACCTGCCAGATCCAGATCGCGGCGCAGGCCGGCGGCGGCGAGCTGACGCAAGTGAATCCCAAGATCGTCGAAAGCGTGGGCCTGGCAATGAAGGTGCAGACCGGCGGCCTGGGTGGCACGTTCGTCTGGCCGTCGCTGATCCGCAAGCTCGACAAGCTGGACCCGACGTACAAGGACTAGCCCGGGAGGATCGACCGCGGCGTGCCCGAGCTGACCCGGGCACGCGCCAGAGCCCCGGCGCGCATACTCCGCACTTTGCGGGCCACTGCTGTGCGGCCCGGCTCACATGCCCGGTTATCAAGTCAAGCTGGAGCACATCGCCGTCGAGGGCGTCGACGACCTCGTCATTCGCTCGCTGCTCGACCGCCAACAATTCTCCGATCCGCAAGGCGAAGCGCACGACCTCGGGATCTCTTCCGCGACCTGGCCGCTCTTCGGGCTGCTCTGGCCTTCGGGCGCAGAGCTCGCGGCACGCATGGCACAGCGACCGGTGATCGCAGGCAACCGCATTCTTGAAATCGGATGCGGACTGGCACTGGCGAGCTTGGTCGGTCATCGACTCGGCAACGACATGACGGCCAGCGATTGCCATCCACTGGCCGCCGCGTTCTTGCTCGAAAACTTGCGCCTCAACAACCTGCCGCCGATGAAGTACCGGCATGGCGACTGGCGACTGGCGCCACCGCCTTCGACGCGCGCCCTGGTGCACGGCTTCTTCGATCTGATCATCGGCAGCGATCTGCTTTACGAACGGGACGACGATGCGCACTTGGCGGGCTTTATCGGCCGCCACGCCGCTGTCGGCGCCGAGGTGTGGATCGTCGACCCGAACCGCAGCAACCGCCCGGCCTTCAATCGTCAAATGGCGAACGAGGGGTTCTCGATGCAAGAAGAAAAGCTCGACCGGCTGGCGACGGCGCAAAGCGCTGCGTACAAGGGGCGCATGCTGACCTATCGGCGGGATTGAACGCTACGTTGTTGTGTGGCGGGCGACCGTAGACTTGTCTGCAATGACCCATACGATCTCTCCTGCGGTCGTCGCCGCCTTCGCACCCAACGGCACGCTGCGCGCATCGATCAACCTCGGCAACCCAATTCTTGCCAACAAGGACGCGAGCGGTGCACCGGTCGGCGTGTCGGTCGACTTGGCCCACGAGCTTGCGCGTCGGCTCGGTGTCGGCATCGAAGTGGTGCTGTTCGATAAGGCTGCAGCATCGGTAGAGGCCGTCAAGAACGAAAAGGCCGACATCGGCTTTTTCGCCATCGATCCCGCCCGCAGCGAAGGCTTGCGATTCACCGAGCCCTATGTGCTCATTGAAGGCAGCTACCTGGTGCCGGACGTGTCTTCGCTCACCGACAACGCCGAGGTCGATCGCACCGGACGGCGCATCGCCGTCGGCTCAGGCAGCGCCTACGACCTCTTCCTCACGCGCGAAATCAAGCAGGCCGAAATCGTTCGCATGGCCGGCGCTTCGGCGGTGCTTGCCGCACTGCGTGACGGCCAGGTCGAGGTCGCGGCCGGCATTCGGCAACTGCTTGAAGGCGAGGCGCGACGTGCGGCCGGCGTACGGATGCTGCCCGGCCGCTTCATGGTGATTCAGCAGGCGATGGGACTGCCGGCCGGTCGCGGCGCAGAAGCGCAAAGCGTGCTCGCCGCCTTCGTCGAAGAAATGAAAAGCACGGGCTTCGTTGCCGATGCGTTGAAGCGTCATCGCATTGAAGGGGCTGCGGTGGCGCCATCGCAGCCGGCGCCCGCCAAATCAATCTGAACTCGCAAGAAAGAACATATGACCACTCTCATCCAAACGAAGAGTCTGGGCGGCGCATTGCTCATCGCAGTACTGCTCGGCGCCTGCACCTGTGCTGGGGATCGTCAACGCGCGTTAGGTCGCACCAGCCCGACATCGGGGGGGAAGCCGCACCCGCTCCGACGCGATCAGCGATAACGCGCGACCGTCAGGCCTTCCATATCGATCTCCGGCTTGCGCCCGTCGATCAGATCCGCCATCACGCGGCCTGTACCCGCTGCCATGGTCCAGCCTAAGGTACCGTGGCCGGTCGCCAACATCAGGTTGTCGATGGACGTTGCACCGATGACGGGCGTGCCGTCCGGAGTCATGGGGCGCAAGCCGGTCCAGAAGGTCGCATCCTTGACGGGACCGCCGCGCGGGAACAGGTCGGTGACCACGTGTTCGAGCGTGTCACGCCGACCCTGATCGAGCGCGAGGTCGAAGCCAGACAACTGTGCCGTGCCGCCGACGCGGATGCGATCGCCCAGGCGCGTCACCGCGACCTTGAAGGTCTCGTCCATCACCGTCGATTCGGGTGCGCCACTGGCGTCGGTGATCGGCACGGTGATCGAGAAGCCCTTGACCGGGTACACCGGCAAGCCGATGCCGAGCGGCTTGAGCACGGCCGGTGAATAGCTGCCGAGCGCGACCACATAGCGATCGGCTTCGAAGGTGCCGGCATCGGTGCGCACGCCCGTGATACCGACGCCGTGACGTTCGATCGCCTGGATCGAAACGCCAAAGCGGAAGGTCGCGCCCGCCGCTTCGGCCAGCTTGGCCAGCGCCTGGGTGAACTTGAAGCAGTCGCCCGTTTCATCGCCCGGCAAACGCAGTCCGCCGACGAACTTTTCCTTAACGCCCGCGAGTGCCGGTTCGTATTGCACACAGCCATCGCGGTCGAGCACCTGGTACGGCACGCCGGATTTCTTCAGCACTTCGACGTCTTGCGCGGTGCCGTCGAGCTGGTGTTGCGTGCGGAACAATTGCAGCGTGCCCTGTGCACGATCGTCGTACTGGATGCCGGTGTCGGCGCGCAAGGCTTTGAGGCAATCGCGGCTGTACTCGGCCAGGCGCACCATGCGACCCTTGTTGATCTCGTAGCGTGCCTCGGTGCAGTTGCGCAGCATCGACAAGCCCCAGCGCCACATGGCGGGGTCGAGCATCGGCTTGATGACCAGCGGACTGTGCTGCATCAACATCCACTTGATGGCCTTGAGCGGCACGCCGGGACCAGCCCAAGGTGCCGAATAACCAGGAGAGACTTCGCCGGCATTGCCGAAGCTGGTCTCCATGGCCGGTGCGGGTTGGCGGTCGAGCACCGTGACTTCATGGCCGGCACGGGCCAGGTAATACGCGGTCGAGGTGCCGATCACACCGCTGCCCAGGATCAAGACTCGCATGCCAACCTTTGTTCGTTTCTTACAGATCCAGTGCGTCGTGCAATTGCTGTGCCGACCAGCGCTGCCGCATCGGAGACGCACCGGAAGACTGGCCCGCCTGCGCCGCCGCTTCCAGCAATGCGACCATCTTCGCATTGCGTGGCGCGCTTGTGTTCAGCGATTGGGCGAGCCGCACGACCTCGCCGCTCAGCGCATCGATCTCGGTGCGGCGGCCCAGCGCGAGGTCGTCGGCCATGCTGGAACGCGCCTTGGCATCGATCTTCAGCATGCGCGCGGCGACGATGCGAAACAGCCAGTCGGGCAAGCGGAGCAAGCCCGGCAAGCGATGGGCCGGCAAGGCAGCCACTTGCGCTGGCGCGATGCCCGCGCGCTGCAGCACCGACAGTGCCTCGTCGATCAACGCAGCGAAGCAGCGGCGATAACCGCGATCGAGCAGTTGGTCCCGCAGCGGCAAACCCGACAGCGCATTGACCGGGTTGTTGAGGTTGAGCAGCAGCTTGCCCCATTGCACGGGCAGCAGGTCGATGTGCAGATCGAGCGGCACACCCGCGCGTTCGAACACCGGCAACCAAGGTCTAAGCGCTGCATCGTCCTGCGCAGCAAGCCGGCCCGGCGTGCCGCGGTGGAATGCACCGGGGCCGATCTCTGCCACGTTGTACGGCACCATGCCGGGCAGCACGTTCAGATGCGGCGCAGCACGCGAGGCCACGGCCGCGTTGGAGATGCCGTTCTGCAACGAGAGGACCGGCGTGCCGGGCGGCAAGACGGCGCCGAGTTGCGCGGCAGCCTCGGCGGTCGCACCGCTCTTGACTGCGAGCAACACCAGGGCAGGTCGTGTATTCGCAGGCACCTCGGCGAGCAATCGCAAATCGGCGGCAGCAACGTGATGCTTCGCGCTATCGAGATCGGTCAATGACAGCCCATGCTGCGCGAGCGCCTGCAGCACGCGTGGCCGGCCGACGAAGGTCACTCGCACGCCCGCCGCCGCGAGACTGCCGCCAATGAAGCAGCCGATGGTTCCCGCGCCCATCACCAGCACCTCTGGCACTTCGCCGGGCACACCGTTGGCGAAGGCACCGGTCATGGCTTGCACCGTGTTCAGGCGCGTTCCGCCACCCAGGCGTGCACGGACCTCAAAGCCGCCGGCAATGCGGCTGCATCGGTGCCACCTGCCATCGCCATGTCGGCCTTGCCGCCGCCCTTGCCGCCCACTTGCTGAGCGACGAAATTGACCAGCTCTCCAGCCTTGATCTTGGTCACGCTGTCGGACGTGACGCCGGCCGCGATCTGCACTTTGCTGCCATCGACGGCAGCCAGCACGATCACCGCGCTCTTCAACTTGTCCTTGAGCTTGTCCATGGTGTCGCGCAAAGTCTTTGCATCGCCACCGTCGAGCTTGGCCACCAACAGCTTGATGCCGTTGACGTCGATCGCCTGCGCGATCAGCTCGTCGCCCTTGGACGAGGCGAGCTTGCCCTTGAGGGCTGTGACTTCCCGCTCCAGCGCCCGGGTCTGATCCAGCATTTGCGTGAGCCGGCTTTGCAGCTCGGCGGTCGGCGTCTTGAGCGTGGCGGCCACGCTGTGCACGGTCGATTCGAGGTCTTGCAGGTAGTGCAGCGCGTTAGCGCCGGTCACGGCTTCGATACGTCGCACGCCCGCGGCCACGCCGCCTTCGCTGACGATCTTGAACATGCCGATGTCGCCGGTGCGGCTCACGTGCGTGCCGCCGCACAGCTCGCGACTGGAGCCGATGTCGAGCACGCGAACCGACTCGCCGTACTTCTCGCCGAACAGCATCATGGCGCCGGTCTTCTGGGCCGATTCCATGTCCATCACGCGCGACTGCGTCGCAACGTTGGCAAGAATCTCGGCGTTGACCCGCTTCTCGATTTCGATCGTCTGCACGTGCGTGACCGCGCCGTTGTGCGCAAAGTCGAAGCGCGTCTTGTCGGCATCGACGAGCGAGCCCTTTTGCTGCACGTGCTCGCCGAGCACTTCGCGCAAGGCCTTGTGCATCAGGTGCGTCACGCTGTGATTGCGCATCGTTGCGGCACGGCGCTCGCCATCGACCGCCGCCTTGACCGCATCGCCGACCTTCAGCGTGCCCTGCGTTTGCGTGCCGTGATGACCGAACACGTCGGCCTTGATCTTCTGCGTGTCTTCGACGCCGAACTGCACGCCTTCGGCCGAGATGAAGCCCTGGTCGCCGACCTGGCCGCCGCTCTCGGAATAGAACGGCGTGGTGTCGAGCACGACGATGCCGGGCTGGCCCTCCTTGAGTTCGGACACGGGCGCGCCTTCAAAGTAGAGCGCCTGCACGATGGCCTGCTCTTCGAGGTGCTCGTAGCCGGTAAAGCTGTTGCTGGCGCCGCCGTATTCGACGTTGCGGTCCATCTTGAACTTGCCCGCCGCGCGGCCCTTGGCCTTCTGCTGTTCCATGGCGGCGTTGAAGCCGGCCTCGTCGACGGTGACGCCACGCTCGCGGCAGACGTCGGCCGACAGGTCGAGCGGGAAGCCGAAGGTGTCGTGCAGCTTGAAAGCCACGTCGCCGGGCAGCGTCTTGGCATCGCCACCTAGCGCCGCGTCGAGGATTTCCATGCCGTTGGCCAGCGTCTCGAAGAAACGCTCTTCTTCCTGCTTCAGCACAGCAGTGATGCGCTTCTCATCCGCCACAAGCTTCGGATAAGCCTCGCCCATCAATGCCACCAGATCGGGCACCAGCTTGTGGAAGAACGGCTTCTTCTGCCCCAACTTGTACCCGTGACGAATGGCGCGGCGAATGATGCGGCGCTGCACATAGCCACGCCCTTCGTTCGATGGGATCACGCCATCGGCCACCAGGAAAGCGGTCGCACGGATGTGGTCGGCGATGACGCGCAGGCTCTTGTTGCTCTCGTCGGTTTCGCCGGTCTCCCGTGCCGCGGCCTTGACGAGCCTGTCGAACAGGTCGATCTCGTAATTGTTGTGCACGTGCTGCAGGATGGCGGCCAGCCGCTCCAGGCCCATGCCGGTATCGACGCAGGGCGCGGGCAGCTTCTTAACCGAGCCGTCGGGCTGCATGTCGAACTGCATGAACACGTTGTTCCAGATCTCGATGTAGCGGTCGCCGTCTTCGTCCGGGCTGCCGGGCGGGCCGCCGGCGATTTCCGGGCCGTGATCGAAGAAGATTTCGCTGCACGGGCCGCAGGGACCGGTGTCGGCCATCATCCAGAAGTTGTCGGACATGTAGCGTCCGCCCTTGTTGTCGCCGATGCGCACCACGCGCTCGGGGGGCAGGCCGATCTCCTTGGTCCAGATGTCGTAGGCCTCGTCGTCCTCGATGTAGACGGTCGCCCAGAGCTTTTCGGCCGGCAGCTTGTAGACCTTGGTGAGCAGCTCGAAGGCCCATGTGAGCGACTCGCGCTTGAAGTAGTCGCCGAAGCTCCAGTTGCCCAGCATCTCGAAGAAGGTGTGGTGCCGTGCCGTGTAGCCGACGTTCTCCAGGTCGTTGTGCTTGCCGCCGGCCCGCAGGCAGGCCTGCACCGAGGCGGCGCGCACATACGAGCGCTTGTCTTCCCCGAGGAACACGTCCTTGAACTGGACCATGCCGGAGTTGGTGAACATGAGCGTCGGGTCGTTGCCCGGCACCAGCGAGCTCGACGGCACGACCGTGTGCCCCTTGGAGGCGAAGAAGTCGAGGAAGGTCTTGCGGATGTCGGCGACGGTGGCGCTGGCGGTGACGTTCGCCGCGCTGAAAGGAGATTGGGACATGGTGGTGGCTTTTCGCCGGCTTCGCGCAGGCGACTTGTTTCTTCGCAGTTTGGGGGCGTCCGTGAATCGTCGATGGGGTTCGTCGACCGGCCCGGAGGCTTCAATTTTAACGGTTCGGCAAGGCCCGACACACCCGCGGGGACAGATGCAGGCATCCGACTTGCTAGTCTGCTTGCCAGTGAGGCAAGGTCTGTTCATCATGGCGGGCAACTTCGCGACACCCCATTGAATATTCCAAAAACCGCCGAACCCCTAGTGCGCTTCCAGCGCGTCCAGAAGACCTACGACGGCGAGCATCTCGTGGTGCGCCAGCTCGACCTGGACATCCATCGCGGCGAGTTCCTGAGCCTGCTCGGCCCGTCGGGCTCGGGCAAGACGACCACGCTGATGATGCTGGCAGGCTTCGAGTCGCCGACTTCGGGCGACATCCTGCTGAACGGCCGGCAGATCACCGGTACGCCGCCGCACAAGCGGCACTTCGGCATGGTGTTCCAGAACTACGCGCTGTTCCCGCACCTGACGGTCGGGCAAAACGTCGCATATCCGCTCACGGTGCGCAAGGTGTCCAAGGACGATCAGACGACTCGGGTGAAGCGCGCGCTCGACATGGTGCAGCTCAAGGGCATGACCGATAGGCTGCCGGGCCAGCTCTCGGGTGGCCAGCAGCAACGTGTGGCGCTCGCGCGCGCGCTGGTCTTCGAGCCACAGTTGGTGCTGATGGACGAGCCGCTGGGCGCGCTCGACAAGCAGCTGCGCGAGCACATGCAACTCGAGCTGAAGGAAATCCATCGCCAGCTCGGCGTGACCTTCGTCTACGTGACGCACGACCAGGGCGAAGCATTGACCATGAGCGACCGCGTGGCGGTTTTCAACGAGGGCGTGATCCAGCAGCTCGACACCGTCGACCGGCTCTACGAAATGCCGGCCAACCGCTTCGTGGCAGGGTTCGTCGGTGACAACACTGTGCTCAAGGGAACGCTCCAGACCGCGGGAGAGCATGCCGTCATGGCGCTGCCGGATGGCCGCCTGCTCGGTGGGCTGAACGTCGGCGGCTCGGCTGCCGGCGCCGCTGTAGAGATGTGCATCCGGCCCGAGCGCGTGGTGCTGCACCCCGCAGGCTCGGCACCCAGTGAAAACACGCTTGCGGCCGAGGTGGCACGCGTCATCTACTACGGCGACCACTTGCGGCTGCTCTGCAACGTCGGCGCCGGGCAGGCCGAAGCCACCGTCAAGCTGCCGATGTCCGGGCTCATCGGCCTGACGCCACCGCAGGCTGGCGACAGCGTTTCGCTCGAATTGCCGGTCGTTCATACGCGTATCTACGCGGTGTAGCCGTGCTGTTCTGTTCTTATTCTTGTTTTTGCCCTGTCAACATAAAGGAAGACTCAGTATGAAAAAGACTTTTCTCGCTTGCACCGTTGCCTTGATGGCCGGCCTCGCCGCGTCGGCCTTCGCGCAGACGCAGATCACCGTGGTGAACTTCGGTGGCGCCAACGCCAACGCGCAGAAGAAGGCGTATTACGAGCCGATCGAGAAGGCTGGCATCAAGGTGGTGCCGGTCGAATACAACGGCGAGCAGGCCAAGATCAAGGCCATGGTCGAGACCAAGAAGGTCACCTGGGACGTGGTCGAGGTCGAGTCGCCCGACGTGGCGCGCGGCTGCGATGAAGGTCTGTTCGAGAAACTCGACTATTCCAAGATCGGCAACAAGGCCGACTTCCTGCCCTCGGCCGTGACCGACTGCGGTGTCGGCGTTTTCGTGTGGTCGACCGTGATGGCCTACAACGGCGAAAAGCTCAAGACCGCGCCCACCAGCTGGGCCGACTTCTGGGACGTGAAGAAGATCCCCGGCAAGCGCGGCATGCGCAAGGGCGCACGCTACAACCTCGAGTTCGCGCTGATGGCCGATGGCGTGAAGCCGGCCGATGTCTACAAGGTGCTGGCCACCAAGGACGGCGCGGAGCGCGCCTTCAAGAAGCTGACCGAGCTCAAGCCCAACATCCAGTGGTGGGAAGCCGGCGCGCAGCCACCCCAGTTCCTGGTGGCGGGGGACGTGGTGCTGACCACCGTGTACAACGGCCGCATCGACGCGGCCAACCGAGAAGGCCGCGACCTCAAGATCTACTGGCCGGGCGGCATCTACGACCTGGACTACTGGGTCATCCCCAAGGGCGCACCCAACAAGGAAGCCTCGCTCAAGTTCATCCAGTTCGCGATGAAGCCGGAGAACCAGGCCGTCTATTCGCAGGCCATTCCTTACGGCCCGACCAACACCAAGACGCTGGCTGCGCTCGACAAGAAGGTGCTCGCAGACCTGCCGACCTCGGCGTCCAACGCCAAGGAGGCGCTGCAGTTCAACGTGTCGTTCTGGGCCGACCAGGGCGAGGCGCTGGAGAAGCGCTTCGCATCGTGGGCGACACAGTAATCGCGCAAGCGACGCTGCCGTTTCTTAGATGACGATGAGCACGGCGGCGCTGGGCGGTGGCATCTCCGCGGAAGCGCCACCGGGCGACCTGCGGCATGCCCTGGCGCGCGCCGAGTCACGCCGAAAATGGCGCGCCTTTTCGCTCACGCTGCCACTGCTGATCTTTCTGTTGCTGACGCTGCTGGTGCCGATCGTGGCGCTGCTGCAGCGTGCTGTCCAAAACCCTGAAGTCGCGAACGCGCTGCCCCGCACGGTGCGCGCGCTCGACGGATGGGACCGCAAGGACGCACCTGCTGCGGCTGCCTATGCAGGTGTAGCAGCTGATTTAGCGGACCTGCCCGACAGCTCCGACGCCGGCGCCCTGGCGCGCCGCCTCAATACCGAAATCGCCGGCGCCCGTTCGCTGGTGATGGGCACTTTTCGCGCGTTGCCGATCGCCGGTACCCCGGACGAAGTCAAAGCCCGCCTGATCGAACTCGACCCGCGCTGGAGCGAGGCGCCATACTGGCAGGCGATCGCCAAGAACGGCTCGCGCTGGACGGCCGACTATCTGCTTGCCTCGGTCGACATGCGACGCGACGCTGACGGCAGCATCGAACGCATGCCGCCCGACCAGCGCGCCTTCACCGGCATCCTTCTGCGCACTTTCAACATCAGCGCGGTGGTGACTTTCTTCTGCCTGCTGCTGGCCTACCCGCTCGCCTGGTGGCTGGCGTCGCTGCCGGCGCGCAAGGCCAACGTGCTGATGATCCTGGTGCTGGTGCCGTTCTGGACATCCATCCTGGTTCGCGTGGCCGCGTGGATCGTGCTGCTGCAGTCCGAAGGGCTGGTCAACCGCGGGCTGATCGGCATCGGCCTCATCGACAACCCGCTGCCGCTGCTCTTCAACCGCACCGGCGTGATCATTTCGATGGTGCATATCCTGTTGCCCTTCATGATCCTGCCGCTCTACAGCGTGATGAAGAGCGTGCCGCCGACCTACGTGCGCGCGGCCATCTCGCTCGGCAGTCCGCCGCTGGCCGCGTTCTTCCGGGTGTACGTGCCGCAGACCTATCCGGGCATCGGTGCCGGTGCGCTGCTGGTCTTTATCCTGGCCATCGGGTACTACGTGACGCCGGCTTTGCTGGGCGGCGCGAGCGACCAGATGCTGAGTTACTACGTTGCGCGCTACACGAATGTCGAGGTCAACTGGGGCATGGCTTGCGCGCTCGGCTCGTTGCTGCTGATTGCCACGCTGGTGCTCTACGCGGTGTATAGGCGCATCGGCAAGGCCGATCTGAGCCTGGGCTGAAACAGCCAAGCCACCCGATACGCAAACGACGGCCATGTCCAAGTTCCTTGTCCTCTCGGTGTTTCCGGTGTTCCCGGCTTACGCCACCTTCGCCGACAAGCTCGGCTGGTGGGCGGTGCGCTGCTTCTGCGTGCTGGTGCTGGGTTTCCTGCTGGCGCCGATTCTGGTGGTGATTCCGCTGTCGTTCTCCGACAGTTCCTTCCTCGCCTACCCGATCCCGGCCTGGTCGCTCAAGTGGTATCGCAACCTGTTCGAGTCGTCCGAATGGGGACGCGCGGCCCGCAACAGCTTCATCGTCGCACCCGCGGCGACGGTGTTAGCCACTGCTTTGGGCACGCTGGCGGCAGTCGGCTTGTCGCGCACCGACTTCCGCTTCAAGGGCCTGTTGATGGCCGTGCTGATCTCGCCAATGGTGGTGCCCATCGTGGTGGTCGGCGTAGCGACGTACCTGTACTTCGCGCCCATCGGACTCGCCGACACTTACTTCGGATTGATCGTAGTGCACGCGGCGCTCGGTGCACCGTTCGTGCTGACCACCGTGCTCGCGACACTGGCCAGCTTCGACCACAACCTGGTGCGAGCCTCGCTCAGCCTGGGCGAAACGCCGTTCAACACGTTCTGGCGCATCACGCTGCCGATCATCGCGCCGGGCGTGATCTCCGGTGCGCTGTTCGCTTTCGCAACCTCGTTCGATGAAGTGGTGGTGACGCTGTTTCTTGCCGGACCCGATCAGGTCACGTTGCCGCGCCAGATGTTCACCGGTATCCGCGAGAACATCTCGCCGACCATCGCTGCAGTGGCGACGTTGCTGATCGTGTTCACCACCATTTTGCTGCTGGTGCTCGAGTGGTTGCGCGGGCGGCGCCGCTGAGAACGATGCGGGTGCCATGACCGCGCGCTGGCTGGCCGATGCCGTGCTGGTACTGCACGGCCTTTTCATCGTCTTCGTGCTGATGGGCGCGGCCGGCGTCGCGCGCTGGCCGCGGCTGGCCTGGGTGCACCTCGCGGCCGTTGCGTGGGCCGTGTACGTGGCGGCAGCAGGCCGCATCTGCCCGCTCACCCCGATCGAAAACGCCCTGCGCCGGGCGGCAGGAGAAGCCGGCTACGACGGCGGCTTCATCGAGCACTACCTGCTCGCCGCGATCTACCCGGACGGGCTGACGCGCGGCGTGCAGATCGGACTCGGCGTCTTCGTGCTGGCGCTCAATTTCGCGCTGTATGCGCGAACGCTTGCAGGGCGCCGACGCGCTTCGGACCGGCCCTAGGCCGGCCTTAGACCGACCACTTGGCCATCAGCTTTTCAGCACCCATCGAGTCGTAGTTCTCGAAGGGCTGATGGATCCACGGATTGGTCGGCAAGAACTCGACCGAATAGTCCGGCGTAAACGTCGACAACGCCTTGGTCCAGATCACTGCGCTGCGCAGCTCGGTGATGGGCGCGTAGTTGGTGCGCAGCATCTCCATGACGGCATGCAGCGTGTGGCCCGAGTCGGCCAGGTCGTCGACCAGCAGCACGCGTCCGGCGATCTCGCCCTTGGGCGTGGTGATGAAGCGCGCAATATCGAGATGGCCTTGCACCGTGCCGGCGTCGGCGCGATACGAACTGGTCGACATGATGGCCAGTGGCTTGTCGAAGATGCGCGACAGCACATCGCCGGGCCGCATGCCGCCGCGAGCGAGGCAAAGGATGGTGTCGAACTCCCACTCCGACTGGAAGATCTTGATCGCGAGCTTCTCGACCAGATTGTTGTACTCGTCGTAACTTACGTAGAGGTGCTTGCCGTCTTCGGTCAACATGGGAACGGTCTCCTGAGATCAGTCTGCGAGAAAAGGGTGCCGCATCATGATCGTGTGATCGCGATCCGGGCTGGTCGACACCATGTGAATCGGCACGCCGGTGACGTGTTCGATGCGCTGCAAATACAGACGCGCCGCGATGGGCAACTTGTCGTACTGCGTGACGCCGACCGTGCTTTCGCTCCAGCCTTCGAGTTTTTCGTAGATGGGCGTGCACTGTTCGATTTCGTCAGCGCCCATCGGCAGGATGTCGGTGTATTCGCCATCGAGCATGTAGCCGGTGCACAGCAACAACTCGTCGATCCCGTCGAGCACGTCGAGCTTGGTGATGCAAAGGCCTGAAAGTCCGTTGACTTGCGCCGATCGCTTGAGCAGCGCCGCGTCGAACCAGCCGCAACGACGGCTGCGGCCGGTCGTCACGCCTTTTTCTGCACCGACGGTGCTCAGGTGATAGCCCACGGTGCCGGGCGTTTCCCAGTCGAGCTCGGTCGGGAACGGGCCGCCGCCGACGCGCGTGCAGTAAGCCTTCGTGATGCCGAGCACGTAGTGCAGCATGCCGGGGCCGACCCCCGAACCCGCCGCCGCATTGCCGGCCACGCAATTGCTCGACGTCACGTAGGGATAGGTGCCGTGGTCGACATCGAGCAGCGTGCCTTGCGCGCCCTCGAACAACAGGTTGGCGCCGGCCTTGTGTGCATCGTTGAGCTCACGCGACACGTCGGCCATCATCGGCTTCAGCAGCACGGCATGGCGCATGGCTTCTTCGAACACCATGTCGTAATCGATGGCCGGCGCGCTGAGCACTTGAGTCAGCACATGGTTGTGAAGGTCGAGCAGCACACGCAGCTTCTGAGCGAAGCGCTCCGGGTGCTTCAGGTCCTGCACGCGCAAAGCGCGCCGTGCGATCTTGTCTTCATACGCCGGGCCGATGCCACGACCGGTGGTGCCGATCTTTTCGCTGCCGCCCTTCTCGCGATAGGTCTCGCGAGCGATGTCGAGCGCGGCGTGGAACGGAAGAATCAGCGGGCAAGCCTCGCTGATGCGAAGCCGCGAACGCACCTCGACGCCGGCCTTCTCCAGCCCTTCGATTTCCTCGAAGAGCTTGGCAGCCGACAGGACGACGCCGTTGCCGATGTAGCACTTGACGCCCGGCCGCATGATGCCGCTCGGGATCAGGTGCAGGGCGGTTTTCACGCCGTTGATGACGAGCGTGTGGCCCGCGTTGTGGCCGCCCTGGAAGCGAACCACGCCCTGGGCGCTCTCGGTCAGCCAGTCGACCAGCTTGCCCTTGCCCTCATCGCCCCATTGGGTGCCGACGACGACCACATTTCTTCCGGTGGTAACGCTCATTTGAATTTCCTGAATCAGATCACTTGCACACTCCATTGGCCGGCGCGCTCGACGAGCTCGCGGTCGCAATGGAATTCTTCGATTTCGCTGCCGTGTCCCGGCAGCACGCACACCACGGTTTCCCCGGTTTGGCGCAGATCGGCGATCGCCTTGCGAAGCCCCGATGCATCGCTCCATGGCGCACGGATGGCGGCGCGCAACGGACGCGTCGGCACCACGCCGACCAGCTCGCGCAGGTCGAGGCTGAAACCGACCGCCGGCCGGTTGCGCCCGAACACCGCGCCGACTTCGTCGTAGCGGCCGCCACGCACCAGGGCATCTGCTGCGCCCGGCACATAGATGCCGAAGCGCATGCCGCTGTAGTACGCATAGCCTCGCAGATCGGCCAGGTCGAAGCTCACCTCGGCGCCATCGAGCCGCGCTGCGAGTTCTCTCAGATTGGCCAGTGCCGGCAGCACGCCGGGGATGGCCCTCAATGCCTTCTCGGCTTCGTCGAGCACGCTGACATCGCCATAGAGCTGCACCAGTGCCGCAAGCCCTTCACGCGATGTCGTCGGAAATTTCTGCGTGAGCGAATTGAGCTCGCTCGCATCCTTGGCGGCCAGCGCCGCATGCACGCGACCGATGGTCGCCGCGTCGACCAGCACGCCAGCCAACAGTGCACGCACGATGCGCGCGTCGGCCATGTCGACGATGGCACCTTGCGGCACGCCAGCGGCATGGAGACAGTCGAGCGCCAGCAGCAAGGTTTCGGTGTCGGCTTCGAGGCCGGCATGGCCATAGATCTCGGCGCCGAACTGCAGCGGCTCGCGCGTGGCATGCGGCCTGTCCGGCTTGGTGTGCAGGACCGGGCCGCAGTAGCAAAGCCGTGCGACGCCTTCCCGGTTCAGCAGGTGGGCGTCGATGCGCGCGACTTGTGGCGTGGTGTCTGCGCGCAGCCCCATGCTGCGGCCGGAAAGCTGGTCGACGAGTTTGAAAGTCTGAAGATCGAGTGCCTCGCCGGTGCCGGACAGCAACGATTCGAGGTGCTCTAGCAACGGCGGCATTACCAACTCATAGCCGTAGCCGCGAGCGGTATCGAGCAGTTGGCGTCGAAGTTCTTCGATGTGGCGTGCCTCGGAAGGCAGTACATCGGCAATGTGATCCGGGAGGACCCAAGCGGACATGAGAAATGACGGGTGGGTTAAACCGGAATTCTAATTGCTGGGGCCGACGGCCCCTCGCTCAGATTGGCTGGGTAGAGCGGTCGGCTAACTCACCAGCCAAAGCAGCACGAGCCCAAGGACGATGCTGCAAAGGCCGAAGAAGCGCAGCTGGCCATCGCGCAACTGCAGCAGTTGACTGAAGGCGCGTCGCCAGCCGCCCGGCGAGACCAGAGGCAGGATGCCTTCGATCACCAGCACGAGGGCCAGCGCGCTCCAGAATGTTTCAGCGGTCACACGGGCCCCGCATCAACGCGGCACGTCAGCCAGCAACGCACATCATCAGCCGGCCATCAACGGCGCGGTGCCGCTGCGGGCGTCGTATTCGAGCCCGAACTCTGCATCGCCCTGAAGAAGTCGGACGACGGATCGAGCACCAGCACGTCGCTCTTCTTGTTGAAGCTCTGCTTGTACGCGTCGAGGCTGCGATAGAACTGCGCGAACTGCGGATCTTTGCCGAACGACTCGCTATAGGCCGCCGCAGCTTGTGCATCGCCCTCGCCCTTGATTTTCTGTGCATCGCGGTAAGCGTTGGCGACCGTGACCTCACGCTGGCGATCTGCATCGGCACGGATCTTTTCGCCTTCGGCAAAACCGGTCGAGCGCAGTTCGTTGGCGACCCGCTTGCGCTCGGCCTCCATGCGTCGATAGACCGACTCGGTAATGGCTTCGACATAGTCGACACGTGTGATGCGCACGTCGACGATGTCCACGCCCCACGGCTTCGCGCCCTTGACCACGGCGAGCACTTCGCGCTGAACGTCGGCCATCAGCGCTTCACGTCGTACCGAAATCAGGTCGCGCACAGTGCGCTTGTTGATGTTCTCTTGGAACGCGTTGCGCACCACGCGGTTGAGTTGCACTGCACCTGCGTTCTCATCGATTCCGACGTTTCGAATGTATTCCGACGCATCGCTGATGCGCCAGCGCACATACCAGTCGATAACGACTCGCTGCTTTTCAGCCGTCAGCATCGGTTCGGTTTCGAGGCTGGAGAGCATCAACAAACGCTTGTCAAGATACGAGACATTCTGGAACGGTGGCGGCAGCTTGAAGTTCAAGCCTGGCTCTTTGATGACCTGCTTGATCTGGCCGAGCGCATAGACAACCCCGAACTGGCGCTGGTCGACAACGAATAGCGTGGAGCTGAGCAACACGAGAACCACCAGGATGGTGGAAGCGATGAAACCGATTCTGTTCATGTTCATGCTCCGGCTCAACGCGCGTCACGGTCGCGGGAACGACCATCACGCGCTCGGGCTTCGCCGCCATTGGGAACGACGGGAATCACCGATGACTGCGGTGTCGCGGTGCCTGCCACATTGGGCGAGGCACCATCGGCGGGCGCAGGCACGGGGCTGACTCCGCTCGATGCCATGAGTTTGTCGAGAGGCAGGTAGAGCAAGTTGGAGCCCGATTTGGAGTCGACCAGAACCTTGGTCGTGTTGCTGTAGATCTGCTGCATCGCGTCGGTGTACATGCGGTCACGGGTGACCTGCGGAGCCTTCTGGTATTCGGTAAGCACGGCGCCGAAGCGTCCGGCGTCGCCCTGCGCCTGGGCGACGATTCGCGCCTTGTAGGCATCGGATTCTTCTTTCAGGCGCGACGCGGTACCGGTCGCGCGGGGAATGACGTCGTTGGCATACGCCTGGGCCTCGTTCTTGGCACGCTCCCTCTCCTGACCGGCCTTCAGCACATCATCGAACGCCGCCTGCACCTGCTCGGGAGGACGCACGCCGCCCTGCTGCAAATTGATCGCCACCACGTCGACGCCGACCTTGTAGCGGTCGAGGATGGTCTGCATCAGTATGCGCACGCGTGGCGAGATCTGGTCGCGCTCTTCGGCGAGCGCCGCGTCCATCTTCATCTTGCCGACGACTTCGCGAACGGCTGTTTCGGCAACCTGGACAACCGTGTCTGCCGGTGCCTTGCTCTCAAAAAGATACGCCTGCGCGTTACTCAAACGGTACTGCACCGCGAACTTGATTTCGACGATGTTCTCGTCCTCGGTCAACATCGCCGACTCACGCAAGCCAGTCGAACGCACGATGCTGTCGCGCCCCACGTCGACCGAACGGATCTGCGAGGTAACGACAAGCTCGTGACGCTGGATCGGGTACGGCAACCGCCAGTTGAAGCCTGCGCCCACCGTCTCCTTGAAGCGACCGAACTGGGTAATGACGGCCTGCTGGCCTTCGTTCACGATGAAGAAGCCGGTGCCGAGCCAGATAAGCACGGCAACCGCCGCCACCAAGCCGAGGCCGACGCCCGCGTTCTTCATGTCGGGGCGGAAGCCGCCGGGGGCACCGCCACCGTTGCCGCTGGGCCGGTTCTTGTCGCCACCGCCACCACGACCGCCGCCGAAGAGGCCGCCGAGCTTGCGATTGAAGTCACGCCACAACTCATCGAGGTCAGGGGGGCCCTGGTTCGGACCCTGGCCGCGCGGCCGATTGTTGTTGCCCGAAGGCGGTGGTGGCGGTGTACTTGGCGGATCGGCATCGGGCCGATTGGCGCCCGCGCGCTCGCCATTAGACGAGGGCTCGTCACCTCGCCCCCATTTTCCGTCGTTCAGGTTAAACATTCCCTGAAACCGGCTCCACACTGGCTTTGCATTCATTCGCTTCTGTTCTCTCGTCGGTGACGGGATTGTGCCCAATCAGTTTGCAGCATCGTGCAATTCAGCGTCGGACGCTAAGGTCATGGCCGCATCGGAAACCGAACCGGAGCGCAGCGCCAACTCGGCTCGCAATGCCGGCAGACCTTCACCCGTATGCGCGCTCAGGAAAATCCTGGGAATCCGTACTCCCTCTATTTCCATCTCGTCAATCAGATGCAGCGGTTGTCGTCCAGTTTCAAGGGCGTCGATCTTGTTGAACACAACCAATTGCGGAACGCTGTCGGCACCGATCTCTTTCAGCACCGTTTGGACCTCGGCCATTTGCTCGGGGTAATGGGGATTCGACGCGTCGACGACATGCAAAAGCAGATCGGCATCGATGGCCTCCTGCAGCGTCGCCTTGAAGGCATCGACCAGCCCGTGCGGCAGATCGCGGATGAAGCCGACGGTGTCGGAGATGGAAACCTGGTGACGCGCGTCGCCCAAGTAGAGTGACCGAGTTGTCGTGTCGAGCGTGGCGAAGAGCTGGTCTGCCGCATAGGCACGCGCCTTGACCAGCGCGTTGAACAGCGACGACTTGCCAGCATTGGTATAGCCGACCAGCGAGATATTGAAAATTTCGCGGCGCTCGCGCTGACGGCGCTGGGTTCCGCGTTGCTTTTGCACCTTGGCCAGGCGTTCGCGCGTGCGCTTGATCGACTCGCTGATCATGCGACGGTCGAGCTCGATCTGCTTTTCACCGGGGCCACCACGGACACCGGCACCGCCGGTCTGGCGCTCCAAGTGAGACCAGCGACGAACCAGTCGCGTGCTCAGGTATTGGAGGCGCGCAAGCTCGACCTGCAACTTGCCTTCGTGCGAGCGGGCGCGTTGAGCGAAGATTTCAAGGATCAGAAAGGTGCGGTCATACACCGCCATGTCGAGCGTTCGCTCCAGATTGCGCTGCTGCGCCGGACTCAGGCTCTGGTCGAAGATGACTTCACTGGCGCGATGCATCTCGGCCAGTTCTTTGATCTCTTCGGCTTTGCCGCTGCCGATGAACAATGCGGCGTCGGGGGCTTTGCGCTTGCACACCACACGTGCAATCGGGGTCAATCCGGCCGTTTGCGCGAGAAGGCCAAGTTCTTCAAGCTCTGCGTCGAAATGCGGCAACCCGAAGTCCACGCCGACGAGAACAGCGGCGCCTTCCTGGCGGGAAATCAGATCAGACAAGCGGAGTCAAATATGGAGAAAGGCGCGGCAGGCGAACCCGCCGCGCCGTTCAAGCGGCAACGTCGTCGTTCTCGGCAGCCGAGAAATTGACGGCGCGACCCGGCACGATGGTGGAAATAGCGTGCTTGTAGACCATCTGTGTCACCGTATTGCGCAGCAAAACGACGTACTGGTCGAACGATTCGATCTGGCCCTGCAGCTTGATGCCGTTGACCAGATAGATCGAAACCGGCACGTGCTCGCGACGCAGGGTGTTCAGAAAGGGGTCTTGAAGAAGCTGCCCTTTATTGCTCACGATATTCTCCGTGTTCAAGAGTTGTTGTTGGAAATCTCACCTTAACACAGGGTTTCTGCGCTGCAGCATTGGCATCCAAAACCCTCTGAAAATAACGGCACTCAAAATCCGGAACTTGAGGCGCTGTAGCGAGTCATCCGCGCTCTTTGGCATGCAATCCGTTACTTGCGATCTTTGTCGGCAAATGGGTTTGTCGACGTTTTGAACTCGATGCGCATCGGTGTCCCGACCAAATCGAATTCTTTTCGAATGCGTCCTTCGAGAAAGCGCTTGTACGCTTCGGTCACGTGTTCGAGCGAATTCCCGTGAATCACGATCACCGGTGGATTCATTCCGCCCTGGTGCGCGTAACGCATCTTCGGGCGGAACATTCCGGCACGTTGGGGCGACTGGAACTGCACCGCTTCGAGCAGCAAGCGTGTCAGCACGGGTGTCGACATCTTCCGGGTTGCCGATTTATGCGCCTGCGCAATCGACTGCCAGACCGGGCCCAGGCCTTGACGCTTGATCGCGGAGATGAAGTGCAGCGCCGCGAACTTCAAAAACGGCAACCGCGTTTCGATCTGCCGCTGAATCTGTTCTCGCTGATAGCTGTCGATCGATTCCCATTTGTTGATGGCGATGACCACCGCACGACCGCTCTCCAGAATGTAGCCGGCAATATGCGCGTCCTGGTCGGTCACGCCCTGTGATGCGTCGAGCAGCAGCAGCACGACGTTGGCCGATTCGATAGCCTGCAAGGTCTTCACGACCGAGAACTTCTCGATGGCCTCGAAGACCTTGCCCTTGCGACGCAGGCCGGCCGTATCGATCAGCTCGAACTTCTGGCCGTTGCGCTCGAAGGGCACGGTGATCGCGTCGCGCGTCGTGCCGGGCAAATCGAAAGCGACCAGACGCTCTTCGCCGAGCCAGGTGTTGATCAGGGTCGATTTGCCGACATTGGGACGCCCCGCCACGGCCAGCTTGATGGGCTTGTTCGGGTCGTCTTCGTCAGCGTCTTCCTCAGGGTCGACCAGATTCAGCGGCTCGAGTGCCAGCTCGACCAGATCGCGAATGCCCTGACCGTGCGCGGCCGAAATACCATGCACATCGCCCAGGCCCAGCTCGTAAAAGTCGACCAGCTTGGTGCCGTCCTGCATGCCTTCGGCTTTGTTGGCCACCAGCACCGTCGGCTTGCCCAGGCGCCGCAGTTCTTTCGCGATGTCATGGTCCTGCGCCGAGATGCCTTCGCGCGCGTCGACCACGAACACGACGACATCGGCTTCCGCGACGGCCTGCCGTGTCTGCTTGGCCATCTCCTTGAAGATGCCGCTGCCCGCGTCGGGTTCGAAGCCGCCGGTATCGATCACGATGAACTCGTGCTTGCCCTGGCGGCCGTTGCCGTAGTGGCGGTCGCGGGTCAGCCCGGCATAGTCCGCGACGATGGCGTCGCGCGTTTGCGTCAGGCGGTTGAAAAGGGTCGATTTTCCGACGTTGGGACGCCCGACCAGAGCAATGACGGGTTTCACAGCCGGGCTTTCAAAACTTATTCAGGCCGGTAGCCGTACACGCCGCCATTGCGGGTAACGACGACGACCGTGTTGCCGGCAAGGACCGGCGTGGCAGCGATGGCCGAACCATCGGTGGTCACGCGGTTGAGCGGCGAGCCGTCTTCGCGCGACAGGAAATGAACCAGGCCCGTGCTGTCGCCGACGACGACCGAGCGGCCGACCGAGAGGGGTGCTGTCAGATCGCGGTACTTCAGACGCTCGCTGACCCATCCGCGCTCGCCATCGGCACGACGCCAGGCCATCACGCTACCGTTCGATTCGGTGCCGTAGACGAAGCGGTCGTCACCGCTGAGGCCTTCGGCGCCGGACGCTGGCTTGCTCCAGATGAGCGTGCCGCGCTGCGAATCGACGCAGCCCACGCTGGCGTAGTAAGCACGCGCGCAAACGGTGTCGCCAACCCGGCTCACCGTGCCGGTCAGGTCGACCAGGCGCTCCACGTCGTTGGTGCCGCGCGGCGCCGCGATCGGCGATTCCCAGCGCGACGAACCATTGTTCGGATTGAGGCCGACGAGTCGCCCACCCACGCCGGTCACCAGGGTGTCGCCGACAGCGACCAGCACGCCGGGCTTCTTCAGCACGAGGTTTTCTGCGGTGCGCTGCTGCGACCAGAGACGGCGACCGGTTTGCCCATCCCAGGCGCTGGTGGTGCGATCAGCGGCTTGCACGAACACCCTACGTCCCGCGACCAGCGGTGCCGTGTATGACTCGGCACTGATGCGCTGCTTCCAGAGCACCTTGCCGTTTTCGAGCGCAACGAGTTCGTTGTTCCGAGTGACGACCGCGACGATAGTGCCGTCGCTGCCGACACCGGCCGTGAGAGGTGCACCGGCATTGCCACGCCAGGCTTCCTTGCCGGAACGCGAGTCGAGCATGACGACAGTGCCATCGGCACTGGCCACGACCAGCATGTCGCCGCTGACATCGGTCTGCAGCGGGAAGGTCACTGCCGGCAGTTTGGCGGTCCAGGCCTGGCGCACGCCGAGCACGGCGACGTTGGCCGGGAGTTCGGCCGGCTTCGGCTTGTCAGTGCCGGAGCAGGCAGCGAGCACGGCGATCGAGACGATCGCCGCACCTGCTCGCAGAGCGTGCTTCAGGGGCACGAGGCGCTTCAAATTCATGATGTGGTTTTGGCTGGGGTAACAGTGATGGTTGGCGCCAAGGTCTTCGGATCGACACCGACGGCATTCAGTTTGATTTCGATCAAGCGGCGATAGTCACCACGACCCTCGAACCCGGCCCATGCCTTGCGGTATTCGGTCTTCGCTTCTTCGCGTTTGCCCTGAGCCAGGTAGATGTCGCCCCTGCGATCGGCCACCAGGGGTTCGAATTCTTTCGGCATGCTGCCCGAGAGCTGTTTCAACGCGTCGTCGTATGCCTTGCTGTCGAGCAGCTCGGCCGACAGCCGCAGCTTGGCGATGGCTTGGTAACCAGGGTCGACGGCCTTGTCGGCGACCCATGCGAGCGCGGCACGCGACGCCTCGCCGTTGCCCTTTTCATGCAGCGTCTTGGCCGCGAGCAGCCCCGCTTGCTGGGCATAGGCGGTGCCTGCGAATTTCTCTTTCATGTCCGTCAGCGCGCGCTCGATGCGCGCCGTGTCGCCGGCCTGTGCGCCACGCTCCAGCTCGTCATAGAGAGCAGCGGCCTGAGCAGCTTTAGTGCGCTGCAAGTACTGCCAGCCGTTCCAGGCCATGAATGCGCCAGCCGCAATCAGCACGACCCAGGTGATGAGGCTGCCGTAGGTGGTCCAGAAATGCTTGAGCTGGTCGAGCTGTTCCTGTTCTTCGAGATCGAGTGGAGTTGCCATGCGCTGTCAGATGTAGAGAGCCCGAGATTGTAGGGTGGCGGCCCAGATGGCCACCTCGGCGAGCGGTCGTGCGGTCTGGGCACCGCTGCCATCTCGTAGTGCTTTGACCATGACTTCGCCGCGGGTCAGCTCGTCGGCACCGAAGATCAGCGCGTGCGAAGCGCCGCTGGCATCGGCCTTCTTGAACTGCGACTTGAAGCTGCCGAAGCCGTCGGCCGTGCCGGCATGCATCTGCACGGCAACGCCGGCCGCGCGCAGTTGCTGCAGCACCGGCATGGCTTGCGCGAGCGCTGCCGCATCCGGGATCACCGCATAAGCGTCTGGCACTGGCAAAGCGGTCGCACCGGCCTGCTCCTTCAGCAGCTCAAGCACGCGTTCAAGCCCCATGCCCCATCCCACGGCGGGCGTCGGCTTGCCACCGAGCACTTCGAACAGGCCGTCGTAGCGACCGCCGCCGCACAGGGTTCCCTGCGCGCCAAGTTCGGTGGTGATGAACTCGAACACCGTGTGACTGTAGTAATCCAGCCCGCGCACCAAGCGGGGGTTAATGGTCCATTCGACGCCGCAAGCGGTCAACAGGGACTGCACGGTTTCGAGATGGCGGCGCGACGCGTCGCCCAGATAGTCCAGCAGGCGCGGCGCGGCCTCGACCAGCGGCTGCATCGCCGGGTTCTTGGTGTCCAGGATGCGCAGCGGATTGGTCTCGAGGCGACGCTGCGCGTCGGCGTCGAGCATGTCGGCGTTCTGCTGAAAGTGGGTGATGAGCGCCGCGCGATGCGCCTGACGTTCCACCGGCACACCCAGGCTATTGAGTTCGACACGGATGTTGCGCAGCCCGAGCGTCTGGAACAGCTGGTGCGCCAGCAGCATCAGCTCGGCATCGACCTCCGGGCCCGAGAAGCCCAGTGCCTCCGCGCCGAGTTGGTAGAACTGGCGGTAGCGCCCGCGCTGCGGTCGCTCGTGCCGGAACATCGGGCCGGTGTACCAGAGCCGCTTGCCGCCGTCATAGGTCAGGTTGTGCTCGATGGCCGCACGCGCGACACCGGGCGTGTTCTCGGGGCGCAGCGTGAGCTGCTCGCCGTTGAGCCGGTCTTCGAAGGAATACATCTCCTTCTCGACGATGTCGGTGGTTTGCCCGGTGCCGCGCACGAAGAGCGCCGTGGGCTCGACGATCGGCGTGCGGATATTGCGATAGGCATAGCGCCCCATAAGTTCGCGCACCGTCTGCTCGAGCGCCTCCCATCGCGCCGATTCGGGCGGCAATATGTCGTTCATGCCTTTGACGGCATTCAATTTATCGGCCATGGATTCCGGAAGGTCAGGCGACGACGGCGTGCTCGCCACCAAAGCGCTTTTCAATGTAGTTTTCGACGAGCTGGTGAAACTCGTTGGCGATGTTGTCGCCGCGCAGTGTGAGTGCCTTTTCGCCGTCGATAAAAACGGGTGCGGCAGGTGCCTCGCCGTTGCCCGGCAAGCTGATGCCGATGTCCGCATGCTTGCTTTCGCCGGGCCCATTGACGATGCAGCCCATCACCGCCACCTTCATGTTTTCGACGCCCGGGTACTTGGTGCGCCACACCGGCATCTGTGCGCGAAGGTAGTCGTCGATTTGCTTGGCGAGCTCCTGGAACGTGGTGCTGGTGGTGCGGCCGCAACCGGGACACGCGGTCACGCTCGGCACGAACATGCGCAGGCCCAGCGCCTGCAGAATCTCGTTGGCGATCACGACTTCTTGTGTGCGTGCTTCACCGGGCTGCGGCGTGAGCGAAACGCGGATGGTGTCGCCGATGCCCTCTTGCAGCAGGATCGACAGGGCCGTCGCCGAAGCCACAGTGCCCTTGGTACCCATGCCGGCTTCGGTCAGGCCCAGATGCAGCGGGTAGTCGCAACGCTTTGCCAGTTCGCGGTAGACCGATATCAAATCTTGCACACCGCTGACCTTGCAACTCAGGATGACCTGATTGCCGTCCATGCCCATCGATTCAGCGAGCTTGGCGGAGTCGATGGCCGAGGTGATGAGCGCCTCGTACATGACCTGTTTGGCATCCCAGGGTGTGCCGCGCTGGCTGTTGATGTCCATCAAGCCCGACAGCAGTTCCTGGTCGAGACTGCCCCAGTTCACGCCGATGCGCACTGGCTTGTTCCAGCGCATCGCGGCATCGATCATCTGGCCGAACTGCCGATCGTGCTTGTCGCCCTTGCCCACGTTACCGGGATTGATGCGGTACTTGCTGAGTGCCTCGGCGCAGGCCGGATAGTCAGTGAGTAGACGGTGCCCGTTGTAGTGGAAGTCTCCGATCAACGGCACGTCGATGCCCATGCGGTCGAGCTGCTCGCGGATATACGGAACCTGGGCCGCCGCCTCGGGCGTGTTGACCGTGATGCGGACCATCTCGGAGCCTGCGATAGCGAGTTCCTTGACTTGGATCGCGGTACCGATGGCATCGACCGTGTCGGTGTTGGTCATTGACTGCACGCGCACCGGTGCGTCGCCACCGACCGTGACCGTGCGCGCACCCCAAACCACATTCGCCTGACGCGAACGCCGTGCCTTGGGCGCCGCTGACTCGATAGGAAAGGAATCGTTCATGATTTCACCTCGAAGCGTGCAACGCCGCCGCCCTTGGTCACAGGCCCCAAATCGAAAGCCTTGCCACGCACCTTCACATCGATGCCGGACGCGCGGCCGACGACGACGGTCAGCGGCAGACCGCCGGTGACCGAAACAGTCTCGCCGGTCTGCACGGTGCGGCGAAGCAACTGCTTGCCGTCGCCTTCAGTCACGGTCACCCAGGAGTCCGCGCGGGCGACGAAAACCAGGATGTCGCTGCCTGCAGCGACGGCTGCAGTCGTCACGGTAGCACTGCCGGCAGCACCGACTTGCGCTCCCGGGGACCCGACGGGGACGGTGGTCGCAGCCGTCGCGGGCTGCACCGCCGCCGGCATGGCGGGCTCGACCACGGTGCCGGGTGCGCTTGCGGAGACGGGAGCCGATTCGGTCTCGGCGGGAGTTTCGGCCGTACTGCGCGACGTGATGCGCGCGAAGGCCGAGCTCACCTGGTCGAATGCGGACTGGGGAAGCCAGAACAACGCAGCGGCACCGATGAGCAAGAGCGCGACGACTGCAAGCAACGCGCGTGAAGGCAACAAATTCGAGCCTCGTCCCGAGCGCGGCGCACCGGATCGGAAGCTACTGCTGATGGTGCGGTCGGCGTCGGCGAGCGCGGCGCGAGGCGAGCCGGGCATCTTCGCCAGCACCTTGACCGGATCGATCTTGAGCGCTCGCGCTACGCTGGCGGCAAGTGCGCGAGCGAAAGCCGGATCGGGCAAGGAGTCGATGTCATCGTCTTCGAGGGCCTGCAGCTTTTGCGCTGGCACCTTCAGCGCCGCAGCCACGACTTCGATGTGCAGGCCATGGGCTTCGCGCGCCTCGCGCAGCATGTCGCCAGCGCTCATGTTCGTGCTGTCGCCGACCACCAGCGGCGCCCCTTGTGAAGCGCCGAACTCACTGGCGCGTTCAATCATTGAAATTTCCGCGTTCGTACGCAATGGCCTCCCGCGACTGAGAGAAGCGGCGCTGCAACTGGCTGGCGAGTTGGGCCAGTGCTTCGCGATTATTCAGGCGGCGTTCGATCTTGATGCCGAGCCAGAGTGATTCGGCATTGGCGGACGGGCTGTTGTTGACGCGCCGGATGTAGAACTGGGCGCGTGTCATGTCGTCGCGCTGGAACAGCAAGGTGGCCAGATTGAAGCCGATCACCGGGTTGCCGGGATCGATTTCATAAGCCTGCGTGAGGCTGCGCTCGGCATCGGCACGGTCGCCTGCCTTGATCTGGCACACGCCCTGCGTCATGAGCGTCTTGGCACGATCTGGGTAGCCCGGAATTGCCAGAGCCTGCCCAAACTGCTGCATGGCATCGCCGTTGCGGCCTTGCTGACACAGCAGCCAGCCGTAGTTGTGCAGCGTGTTCGGTTCGCGCGGATTGAGTGCGATGGCGCGGCGGAAGCTGTCTTCGGCCAGGCCGGCATCGTCGAGCCGCATGTAGACAAGGCCTCGCAAGTTGTAGGCCTCCGCGTAGGTGGGGTCGGCCGTCAGGGACTGCTTGATTTCGTCGAGCGCCACCGTGGTCTGCCCGGCTTCGAAGTAGCCGATGGCGAGTTCAAGCCGCAAGCGGGCTCGCTTGCGGCCATTGCCTTCGTCGGAGTCGGTCAGCAACTGCGCGCCATTGCCGGCCGTGCTCGCAACCGGGCCCGTGCCCTTGGCGGCGCATCCGGCCAGCGCGATGCCGGTGACCAGGCAAAGAAGGAAGCGCGCCAACAGCGGTTGCGCGGACGAACGCGTCATCGAAAAAGCCATGTTCATCGCTTCAGTGCTCCTGAATGTTCGGTGTGTTCGAAGTCGTCGACATCTTCGCGGTGTTCGAACTGGGCCGCGCCTCGCGGACCGGGTGCAAAACGATGGTTCGGCCCGAGGTGGAAGCGGCACCACTCGCACGCCGTTCGGCCATGCGCTCGACAGCCCGCGTGCGGTCTTTGACATCGCCGGCCAGCTGTCCGCATGCCGCGTCGATGTCGTCACCGCGCGTCTTGCGGATGGTCGTCACCAGCCCGGCTGCACTCAGCGTCTTCGCAAAAGCCAGCACTCGGGCCTGCGGCGACCGCAGCAAACCAGACGCGGGAAACGGGTTGAAAGGAATCAAATTGAACTTGCACGAAATGCCGTGCTGGCGAACCAGCGCGACCAGTTGCTCGGCATGCTCGGGTTGGTCGTTGACGCCGTCGAGCATGCAGTACTCGAAGGTGATGAAGTCGCGCGGCGCGTGCGCCAGATAGCGCTTGCATGCTTCGAGCAATTCGACGATCGGGTACTTGCGATTCAGCGGCACCAGGTCGTCGCGCAGTGCGTCGGTCGGCGCATGAAGCGACACCGCAAGCGCGACCGGACAGTCGGTACCGAGCCGGTCGATCATCGGCACCACGCCAGAGGTTGAGACGGTGACACGGCGACGAGACAAGCCGTAGGCGTTGTCGTCAAGCATCGTGCGCAGGGCCGGAACCAGCGCGGTGTAGTTCTGCAGCGGCTCGCCCATGCCCATCATCACGACGTTCGAGATGACACGGCCTTCCTGGCCCGGATCGCGCTTCAAATGTTTGCGCAAAAAATGCTCGGCAAACCAAAGCTGCGCAACGATTTCGCCGGTCGTCAGATTGCGGCTGAAGCCTTGGTGGCCGGTCGAACAAAAGCGGCAGCCGACGGCGCACCCCGCCTGGGAAGACACGCACAAAGTGCCGCGATCGTCTTCGGGAATGAACACCGCCTCGACCGCATTGCCGTCGCCCACGTCGAACAGCCACTTGATGGTGCCGTCAGCGGACTCGTGCTGCGTGGTGACCGGGAGCGCTTCGATGCGCGCGGTGGTCGCCAGCTTTTCGCGCAGCGACTTCGCGAGATCGGTCATCTGCGAAAAGTCGCTGGCGCCGCGCTGATGGATCCAGCGGAAAAGCTGGGTCGCGCGGAAACGTTTTTCACCCAGCCGCTCGCAGAACGCGGCCAACCCCTCCAGATCGAACTCGAGAAGGTTGGCGGTCGTCATTGCGTCAGTCGGGCAGGCACCTCAACGTGCGTAGACGTTGAGGCCGGCGAAGAAGAAAGCGATTTCGTTCTTAGCGGTTTCAGGTGCGTCGGAGCCGTGCACTGCATTGGCATCGATGCTGTCGGCGAAGTCGGCGCGGATGGTGCCAGCAGCTGCCTTCTTGGGATCGGTCGCGCCCATCAGGTCGCGGTTCTTGGCAATGGCGTCTTCGCCTTCGAGCGCTTGCACGAACACCGGGCCGGAAATCATGAATTCGACCAAGTCCTTGAAGAACGGGCGTGCGCTGTGCACGGCATAGAACTGCTCGGCTTCATTGCGCGACAGATGCACGAGCTTGGCAGCGACGACCTTGAGGCCGGCGGCTTCGAATCGAGAAACGATCTTGCCGATGACGTTCTTGGCGACGGCGTCGGGCTTGATGATGGAGAGAGTGCGTTCGATGGCCATTTTGAGATGCTTCCTGCTTGATTTTGAGACGATTCGTCAGCGCCGCACCCAATCGGTTGCCGCCTTGACAAAGCCTCTGATTTTAACCGGCCGGGCCGAACGACCCATGACCGATCCATGAAAAACCGCGGGGCGGCGGTGCTTTCAGCGACCGCGACGGCGACCCCCGCCGCCGCCTGCATTGCCGCCACCACCGCCACCACCGTAGCCGCCACCCGATCCACCGCCGCGCCGCGGCGCCTGGCGTTGCTCCTTGCGCTGCCTTGAAAAGCTGTCGGCGCCGATGTAGCCGACCGACGTCTTCATCGGATCGGGCTGATTGGCACCGCTTGGTGGACGGTCTTCGCCCTTGAAGCCGGGCTGACTGTCGCCGCGGTTGTTTCCACCGCCGCCGCCCTGGCCACCACGGCGAGGACCGCCGGACGGCCCGCCATTTCCGCCACCACCGCCTCCGCCACCACCTCGATTTGCGCCGCGTCCGCGGTCGCCGCGCGGCGCTTGCCCGTCGCCGAGCGGACTAGGGATGGGGCCTCCACGCGAGTCGTCGCGCGGACCACCGGCGTTGCGATCATTTCGGTTGCCGCGAGCGTTCTTGTTCCGGCTGTTGCGACCGCCACCTTCAGGCCCCTGGCCTCGCGGGCCTTGACCTTGACCTTGACCTTGTCCTTGCCCGAAGCCGGGTCGTGGCGCGCGCTCGGCACCGCCGGCACCCCCGCCTGCGGCGTCGAACAGCGAGCGGATATCTTTCTCGTCGAGCTCCATCCACGCGCCGCGCTTCAGGCCGCGCGGCAGCAGCATGGCGCCGTAACGAATGCGGATCAATCGGCTGACCGCGTGGCCGACAGATTCGAACAGGCGACGCACTTCCCGGTTGCGGCCTTCTGAAATCGTGACGCGGTACCAAAGGTTGGAGCCTTCGCCGCCGCCGTCTTCGATGCTGCCGAACTGCGCCATGCCGTCGTCCAACCGCACGCCTTCGAGCAGCTTCTGGCGCTCTTCCTTGTTGATCGCACCGAGCACGCGCACCGCGTACTCACGCTCCAGGCCAAAGCGCGGATGCATCAGCTGATTCGCCAGCTCGCCAGAGCTCGTGAAAAGCAACAAACCTTCGGTATTCAGATCGAGCCGCCCGACCGACTGCCACTTGCCTTGTTGCAGACGCGGCAGCTTGCGGAACACCGTCGGACGGTTTTGGGGATCGTCGTGCGTCACCACTTCACCGATCGGCTTGTGATACGCGATGACGCGCGCGGGCGGTGGCGCGATGCGATAACGAATCGGCTTGCCGTTGATCTTGACCTGATCGCCGTGCTGAATACGCTGGCCGATATGCGCGGGCTCGGCGTTGACAGAGATCCGACCCTGCAGGATCAGCGCTTCCATCTCAAGACGCGAACCGAGGCCAGCCTGGGCCAACACCTTGTGCAGCTTGGGGGAGTCTGCTTCGGGCAGCAGCACGCGCTTGAGCGCCGGCACCTCGGGGCTGTCTTCGTCGGCGTCGAACTGGCCTGAGACGACGTCGGCAAAGCGGATCGGCTGCGGCGGCGGTGCATTGCGCTGCTCCCGGTCAGCAGCCTTGCGGGCGCGATCGAGGTCGTCGTCTTCATCGTCGTCCTCGTCTTCTTCTTCGTCGTCGTCCTGATCGAAGTCCTCGTTGCGCGCGGGGGGCTCGGGCTGGCCGACGGTTGGCCCGGCGGTTACAGCGGCCACGATTGCGGGCGGCGCTGCGGTGTCCGAGGCCATGTCCGCAACAGGCGGCAAGGCGTCCGACTGTGACGGCCCGATTTTGGCCGGGGTCTCGTCTGCGATCGGCTCCGCCGACTCCACTGCCTTCGGCCGACGCGGACGGCGTTTCTTCGGCGGTGGATCGGCCTGATCAATGTCAGCAAGCACAGCGGGCTTCGCGCCCACTTCGTCTTCAGCGGCAGGACCGGCCGGCAGCATTGCCGCGTCGTCGGAGTCGGAGGGGCTCATGGTGCAGTTCCGGAAGGGGCAGCGGTGGTGTCGACAGGCTCGGCTGCGGCATCGACGGGGGGGATGGTTGAGACGTGTGCTTCGGCTTCGACGGCAACTTCAACTGCGACTTCTGCAGCCGGGTCGTCCATCGGCAACGAGGCCTGGTCGGACTCGCCGAGTTGCTCCAGCGCATCGACCAAAGAGCCTTGCTGCATCGGCGAGCCGATCACCGGCAACTGATCGAGCGACTCGAGCCCGAGGTCGTCGAGAAACTGGCGCGTGGTCGCAAAGAGCGCCGGGCGTCCGACTGTTTCGCGATGCCCGATCACCTCGACCCAGTTGCGGTCTTCGAGCTGCTTCAGGATCAGCGAGTTGATGGTGACGCCGCGGATGTCTTCCATGTCGCCGCGCGTGACAGGCTGGCGGTAGGCAATGATGGCCAGGGTTTCGAGCACGGCACGCGTGTAACGTGGCGGCTTCTCGGGATGCAACCGGTCGAGGTGGTCGCGCATCTCCGGCCGGCTCTGAAAGCGCCAGCCGGAGCCGACGCTCACGAGCTCCAGGCCGCGTTGCGCCCAGTCTTCCTGCAATTCGACGAGCAGCGTCTTGATGGTGTCGGCACCGAGTTCGTCGCCGAACAGCACGCGAAGGTCGCGAACCGGCAGCGGCTGGGCCGAACAGATCAATGCGGTTTCGAGAATGCGCTTGGCATCCGCCGTATTCATGGTTCGCGTTATCCGGGAAAAGGCGCTTTGGGGGCGCTTCGTTTCATTGGGATGGAAAGTGGCGCTGCCGGCACGCGGGCGTTGGCAGCGCAGGGCCGGATCATTGCCCGGCGAGGCCCTGAGGGCCGTCAGGCACGATTGTAGTCCAGCCCCCAGGCTAGCAAGCCTGCGGCCAGATCGGCCGGCACCGGCGCATTGAACGACATCGGCGCCTGTGTCATCGGGTGCACGAAAGCAAGCCGGAACGCATGCAATGCCTGCCGCGAAAGCCCCGCTGCTGCCGCGCCGCCATACAGCGTGTCGCCCACCAGCGGATGCCCAAGAGACGCCATGTGCACGCGGATCTGGTGTGTGCGGCCGGTTTCCAACGTGCAACGCACGCTGCAGCCATGCGCATTGCTGTCGAGCCGCTCGACCAGCGTGCGCGCCGCCTTGCCTGGATGCCGTTCCAGATCGACGATGGCCATCCGGAGACGGTTGCGCGGATCGCGTCCGATCGGCGCATCGACCTGCCGCGCCGCACCGCCTTCCCACGGCTTGTGCCCCATCGCGAGGTACTGGCGCTTGACCTCGCGCGCGGCGATCAGCTCGACCAGCGCATCCATCGTGGCGCGCGTACGAGCGACCATCATCAGGCCGCTCGTGTCCTTGTCGAGCCGGTGCACGATGCCGGCGCGCGGCAGTAGAACCGCTTTGGGATCGAGCGCCAGCAAGCCGTTCAAGAGGGTGCCGCTCCAGTTGCCTGGCGCAGGATGCACCACCAAACCAGCGGGCTTGTTGATGACGCGCAGATGCTCGTCTTCGAACACGACGTCGATCGCCATCGCCTCGGGTCGAAAGGCCTGGCTCTGAGGTGTCGGTCGCAACTCGATCTGGCCGGCCTGGCCCGCGCGGACCGTCGTCGACGTCTTGGTCACCGTCCGCCCTTGCAGGGTCACCAGTCCGCCGTCGATCATTTGCTGTAAATAGCTGCGCGAGAACTCGGGCACCAGCGTTGCCAAAGCTCGATCGAGCCGCTGCCCGTGCTCGTCGACGCCGATCGTGAAGCCACGCAATTCGCTCGCTTCGGCGATGTCAGCCAGGTCGCCTGGCTCGCTCGGGTCGCCGCCCTCCTCTGACGCCGATGCACTAGGGAGATTGACGAAGGGGTCGGTCGATATAATTGAAGGCAACTGTTTCACGAAAGCCGTATGTGATGTTTCGCGCCAAATTATCGATGGTCCCCGCGTGGCTCGCGCTTTGCGCCGCAGCGTGGCTTGTCGCCGGCTGCTCGTCCACCAAAGAAGACAAGACCGCCAACTGGAGCCCAAACAAGATTTACTCAGAAGCCAAGGACGAGGCCGATGGCGGCTCGTACGACAAGGCCATCCCGTTGTACGAAAAGCTCGAGGGCCGCGCCGCGGGCACCCCGCTAGCGCAGCAAGCAGAACTGGACAAGGCCTACGCGCAATACAAGTCCGGCGAAAGGCCGGCAGCCATCGCCACCGTCGATCGCTTCATCAAGCTCCATCCGGCAAGCCCCGCACTCGACTACGCGTTCTACCTCAAGGGCGTGATCAACTTCAACGACGACCTCGGCCTGTTCTCTTTTGCAACCCGTCAAGACTTGTCCGAGCGCGACCAGAAGGCCGCCAAGGAATCGTTCCAGGCCTTCAAGGAACTGGTAACGCGTTTCCCGGCATCACGCTACACACCCGACGCCCGCCAGCGCATGAACTACATCGTGAACTCGCTCGCGCAATACGAAGTTCACGTAGCCCGCTACTACTACCAGCGCGGTGCCTACCTGGCCGCCATCAACCGTGCACAGCTGGCACTGGCTGACTACCGCGAGGTGCCGGCGCTCGAAGAGGCGCTCTACATCATGGTGAAGTCGTACGAGGCCCTCGGCATGAAGGAACTGCGCGACGACGCGCAACGCGTGCTGGCCACCAATTATCCGAAGAGCGAGTTCATGGCGACGGGGTTCCGGAAGAACGACGACCCGTGGTGGAAGGTCTGGTAATCCACATCGACTGGACCAAGACCAACTGCCGCCGGCCTGTCTGCACCAAGCCCCTGAATACCTAGGCTCGGAGCTCGGTCAACGCCGCATCGAACTCTTCAGCGCTTTCGATACGCCGCATCGGCGGCAGCGCGGCGACGAGGCGACGCCCGTAGCCCATGGTGGCGAGACGGGCATCGCAGATCACCAGCACGCCGCGATCGGATTCGCGCCGGATCAATCGACCGGCACCCTGTTTGAGCGCCACGGCCGCCTCGGGCAATGAATAGTCGCCGAAGGCGTTGCGACCCTGGGCCTCTAGCCGTTGCGAGCGGGCTTCGACCAGTGGATCGTTCGGCGGCGGAAACGGCAGCTTGTCGATCACGACCAGCTGCAGCACATCGCCTGGCGCATCGAAACCCTCCCAGAATGACGCCGACGCGACCAGCACGCAGCCCGCGCGACCGGCACCGGCGCCTTCCCTGAAACGCTCCATCAGCACGCGCTTGGGCAACTCGCCTTGCGCCAACACTTCGGGACGGATCGCCGGATCGATCGGCTCAAGTTCGAGCCGCAGCGTGTCTGCGATGGTTCGCAGTGCGCGCAGGGTCGTCGTCAGTACCAACGTTCTTCCGCCCAGCGCCGCCGCACCGCGGGCTGCGAGGCGGGCCACTTCGGCACCATGCGCCGGATCGGCCGGCTTCGGAAAAGTGCGCGGCACGTAGAGAGCTGCCTGGCGCGCGTAGTCGAACGGACTTTGAACGCGCAACACTTCGGCGGACTCCAGACCGCACGGCTCGGTGAACCAGCGCAGCTTGGGGTCGTCGCCCAGAGTGGCCGAAGTAAAGACCCATGCACGGCCTCGTTCGCCGCCCTCCTTAGGCTGGGGGGCGCCAGCCCTGTCCACAGCACAGGAGCCATCCATTGCTTCGTCGGCTTCTCGGGCGCTAACCTGCTCGATCTTCAGAACCCGGCCGCGCATGGCCTCGGCGATGTCGAGCGGCGACTCGACCAGTCGCAGCTGTGTGCCGACATCCAGCCAGCGCACGGAGTCGGTCGCACAGGGCGTCGCGAAGCGTGCAGCCCGCTCGGCAAGCTGCGCAGCGCGGTCATGCAAGCGGACGAAGTCGGGCGCGATTTCGCTGACCGTGGCCAGGTTCTCGGCAGCATCTTCGAATGCGTGCTGCAGCATGTCGAGCGCGGCCTGCCACCCTTCGGCTGGCACGGTGTCTGGCGACGGACCGGCCCAGCGCAATTTGGTCCCTGGCCATTGCTTCCCGACCACCAGCCTAAGCTCGCGCGCTCCGCGCTCCAGTGCTGCGGCGAGTTGCTGCCAGTCGACTAAGCCGCGTGCGTGTTGCAGCCCGGCAGCCAGCAGGTCACGCGAGAAGTCGAGTGCCTGCCCGCTGCCAAGCTGCGCGCCCAGAAACTGAACGCCGATTTCGTTGAGTTGATGCGCCTCGTCGAACACCACCACCCGCACGCTCGGCAGTAGCTCGGCCATGCCGGATTCGCGCACCGCGAGATCGGCAAAAAAGAGATGGTGGTTGATGACGACCACGTCGGCTGCAAGCGCCTCGCGCCTCGCCAGGTTCACATGGCACGGTTTGAATTGCGGGCACTGCGCGCCGAGGCAGTTCTCGCGCGTCGACGTCACCAATGGGATGAGAGGCGAACGTTCGTCGAGACCCGGTAGCTCGGCAAGATCACCGGTGCGCGTCGACTTGGACCACTGCTCGATCTTTGCCAGCGTGCGCACGGTGCCGCGCTCGGGCAGCGATGCGTCATGCCGCGCCAGATCGAGCCGGTGCAGGCACACGTAGCTGCCGCGCCCTTTAAGAAGAGCCGTGCGAACGGGCAGGCCGAGCGCTTCAACCAGGCGCGGCAGATCGCGGCCGAACAACTGGTCTTGCAACGTCTTGGTGGCGGTCGACAGCAGCACACGCTCACCGCTCAGCAGTGCCGGGACGAGGTAAGAAAAGGTCTTGCCGACACCGGTGCCCGCCTCGACGACCAGCACGCCGCCATGCTCGATGGTGCGGGCGACGGCGAGCGCCATCTGCGTTTGCCCGTCGCGTTCGCGAAACTGTTCGGCGGCACGCGACAACACACCGTCATGCGCGAACGCGTCGCGCACCTCCGACTGGAGTGCGCCCATCAGGCAGGCTCTTGTGGCGCGATGTCCCGAGCGACGCGGTCGATCCTGTCGCGCAGTGCAAGCCGACGCTTCTTCAGCCGACGCAGCAACAGGTCGTCCTGCGGCGGCGCTACCTCGACGAGGCGATCGATGGTGGCGTCAAGATCGGCGTGCTCGATGCGCAGGTCGATCAGCTGGCGAGAAAGGGAGTGAAGATTGGTGTCCAACGGAGTAAATGCGGACCGGGTCAGGCGGGCTCCAGCGGCCGCGGTGCATGATCGCCCGATAATACGTCCACACATCTCCTCTGCACCCATGATTCGAGGTTTCCGACTCGCTGCCGCCACCGGTCTCCACAAGGGCGACCGGCCGTATCAACAAGACCAGGTTCTGATGCTGTCGCACGCCCGTACGCAGGGTTGCGTGCTGGGGGTCGTCGCCGATGGCATGGGCGGTCGCAGCGGTGGCCGCAAGGCATCCGACCAGGTGATGATGACGGCGCGCCAGCTCTTTGCGCGCTACCGTCCGGAGCACGACGAACCGGGCAACATCCTGCGACGCCTGCTCGACGACGCGCATACCGTCATCAAGCTGACCGCGCTTTCAAGCGAGCAGGAACCTCACAGCACAGTGGCCGCGTTCTTGATGAACCCGCACGGCGACTGTGCATGGATTCATGCGGGCGATTCGCGCATCTATCACTTCCAGCGCGGCCGGCTTATCAAGCGCACGCGGGATCACTCGTATGTTCAGGTGCTGATCGACCGGGGCGAGATCACCGAGCAAGAAGCCAACATTCACCCGCAGGGCAACATCCTGCTCGGTTGCCTCGGCATGACGGCCACGCCGCCGCCGATCGAAACCCATTTCATTCCGCAACTGCAACCCGGCGACGTGCTGATGGCCTGCAGCGACGGCTTGTGGCACTACTTCACCCCGGAAGAAATGGGTGCGGTGCTGTCGGAGCAGTCGCCGCGCGAAGCGGTCGAACTGCTGGTAAACGAAGCCCGCAAGCGGGCGCGCGGCACAGGTGACAACCTTTCGCTGGCGGTACTCAAGCTCGAGCCTCTGCCGAAGTAATCACCGGGCCGGCTGCGGTCCGGCCAAGGTGGCGCGCCCGCCTCGGGCTTGTGACGATCAGGGCGGCGGCGGCGACGGCAGCGATGCCGAGCGCGGCTTGGTGCGGTCGGCGTTGCGCTTCTCGACCTCGGCACGGTGTGCCTCGGCCTTCCTTGCCTTGTCGTCGAACTGCTGCTGTTCGACCGGCGCCTGCGCACGCGACTTGGCAGTCTTCGCGAGATGCTCGGCGTTCGCTTTTTGCCTGTTCTCGAATTGCTCGCGCTTGGCGGCTTCGCCCGCAACGGCAGCCTCGCGACCGGTTGTGTGATCGGCCGCCCGTTGCTCGCGGTCAGCCTGTGACTTGAGTGCTTTGTCGCGTTGCTCCCCGGCCTCTTGCGCGCGCTGCGGTGCAGACTTGTCGTCGAGCCGGTCAAGGGCGGCAGCACCGCGACGCTTGCGCTCGGCATCGTTGATGATCGCTTCTTGCCGCTTGATGTTGTCCAGAGCACCGCGCTTGCCCCTGCGACTGTCTTCGAGACAACCCTCGACCGCGAACTTCTTGAAGCAGGCAAACCGCTCCTCCTCGAACTTCTTGTCGACAGCGGCGCGCTCGGCAGTGAGTCGTGAGCGCTCTGCCGCCATGTCGGTGTTGCCGGCCGTCGCGACCGACTGCGCCCAAAGCGGCGAAGACGCAACTGCGGCAGCCGCCATCAAAAGCGAGGTGAATATCTTCTTCATGTGAGCCCGGTATCGACATTGCGCCGCTCGAGCGCTAAAAATTCGGCCGACTGCATCTCGTTGAGCCGCGAGACCGTGCGTGGGAACTCGTGCGCCAGCGGGCCTTCGGTGTACAACGCCTCGGGCGCGACCTGTGCCGACATGATGAGCTTGACCCGTCGATCGTAGAACACGTCGACCAGCCAGGTGAAACGACGTGCTTCAGAGGCTCGGCTCACCGACATCTGCGGCACGTCCGACAGCAGCACCGTATGGAACTGCGCTGCGATCTCAAGGTAGTCGTTTTGCGAGCGCGGTCCGCCGCACAACGTCTTGAAGTCGAACCACACCACGCCGCCGGCGCGCCGCCTCGCATGGATTTCGCGCGACTCGATGTGGAGCACCGGATTGTCGTCCGGCGTTTCCGCCAACCGATTGAAAGCGTCCCGCATTTCCTGATCGGCGGCAGCCCCATTGGGCGTGAGGTACATGCGCAACTGGTGCAGGGTGCGGGTCCGGTAGTCGGTGCCGTTGTCGACACCGATGACTTCCAGCTGCTCCTTCAACAATTCGATGGCCGGAAGAATTCGATCGCGGTGCAAGCCGTTCGGGTACAGGTCGTCCGGCTTGAAATTGGAAGTCGTGACAAAGCCGACGCCGTTATTGAACAGCGCAGCGAGCAGCCGATGCAGGATCATGGCGTCGGTGATGTCCGCTACATGGAACTCGTCGAAACAAATCAGCTTGTAGCGCTTGGACATGCGCAGGCCGAGTTCGTCCAGCGGGTTGACCGTGCCTTGCAGGTCGGCCAGCTCGCGGTGCACTTCGCGCATGAACTCGTGAAAGTGCAGGCGCGTCTTGCGCCGCAGCGGCACGGCGTTGAAGAACAAGTCCATCAAGAACGACTTGCCGCGACCGACGCCGCCGTACATGTAGACGCCGCGCGGAATCTCCGGCCGGTTGATGAACTTCTTGAGCGCGTTCGAGCGTTGCGCCTTGTAATCGGCCCACTCGTTGACGCAGCGATCCAGCGCCTCAACGGCACGCAGTTGCGCCGGGTCGCTATGGAAGCCCCGCTTTGCGAGCTCCGCCTCGTAAGCCTGCTTGACGCTCAAGAGATCAGAAGTTGAGCGTGCGTTTTTCGACCGCCAGCGCCGCTTCCTTCGTGGCTTCCGACAGCGACGGATGCGCGTGGCAGATGCGCGCGATGTCTTCGCTGCTCGCCTTGAACTCCATCGCGACAACGGCTTCGGAGATCAGCTCGCTGACTTGCGGGCCCACCATGTGCACGCCGAGGATCTCGTCGGTGGTCGCATCCGCAAGGAACTTGACCATGCCGGTGGTGTCGCCCAGCGCACGTGCGCGGCCGTTCGCCAGGAACGGGAAGGTGCCGGCCTTGTAAGCCCGGCCTTCTGCCTTGAGCTGTTGCTCGGTTTGCCCGACCCACGCAATTTCCGGATGTGTGTAGATAACCCACGGCACGGTGTTGAAGTTGACGTGCCCATGCTGGCCGGCAATGCGCTCGGCCACGGCCACGCCCTCTTCTTCGGCCTTGTGCGCCAGCATCGGGCCGCGCACGACGTCGCCGACCGCCCAGACGTTCGTCAGGTTGGTCTTGCACTCGTCGTCGACCACCACCGCACCGCGCTCGTCGAGCTTGAGGCCGACTGCTTCGGGGTTGAGGCCGATGGTGTTGGCGACGCGGCCGATCGAGATGATCAGCTTGTCGACGTCGAGCGTCTGCGCTTCGCCCTTGGCGTTGGTCCAGCCGATGGAGACGCCTTTCTTGCCAGTCTTGATCTCACCGACCTTGACGCCGAGTTCGATTTTCAGGCCCTGCTTGTCGAACGCCTTTTTCGCTTCCTTGGCGATCTGCTCGTCGACCGCGCCGAGGAAAGTCGGCAGGCCTTCCAGCACGGTGACTTCGGCACCCAGGCGGCGCCAGACGGAACCCATCTCCAGACCGATCACGCCGGCACCGATCAGCGCCAGCTTCTTCGGCACCGCGCCGACACGCAAGGCGCCGTCGTTCGACAAGATGTTCTCTTCGTCGAACGGCGCACCCGGCAGAGCGCGGGCATTGGAGCCCGTCGCCACGACGATGTGCTTGCCGCTGATCGTCTCTTCGCCGGCTGCACCGGCGACCTTCATCTCATAGCCAACGTTATCCGTCTTGACGAACGAAGCGCGGCCATGGAACGAGGTGATCTTGTTCTTCTTGAACAGGTACGTGATGCCGTCGTTGTTCTGCTTCACGACGTGGTCCTTGCGGGCCATCATCTTGCCGATGTCGAGCGAGAGGCCCGACACGTTGATGCCATGGTCGGCAAAGGTATGACCGGCCTGCTCGTAGTGCTCCGAAGACTGCAGCAATGCCTTCGAGGGAATGCAGCCGACGTTGGTGCAGGTGCCACCCAACGCAGGACCACCGTTCGCGTTCTTCCACTCGTCGACGCACGCGACATTTAAGCCGAGCTGCGCCGCACGGATGGCAGCGATGTAGCCACCAGGGCCGCCGCCGATGACGATCACGTCGAATTGTTTGTTTGCCATCTGTGTCTTCGCCCTCAGATGTCGAACAAGAGGCGCGATGGATCTTCCAGCGCTTCCTTCATGGCGACCAGGCCCAGCACGGCTTCACGGCCGTCGATGATGCGGTGGTCGTAGCTCATGGCGAGGTAGTTCATTGGGCGGATGACGATCTGCCCGTTCTCGACCACCGCGCGGTCCTTGGTGGCGTGTACGCCCAGGATGGCCGACTGCGGCGGGTTGATGATGGGCGTCGACAGCATGGAACCGAAGGTGCCTCCGTTGCTGATCGAGAAGGTGCCACCGGTCATTTCTTCGATGCCCAGCTTGCCGTCCTTGGCCTTCTGGCCGTACTCGGCGATCTTCTTCTCGATGTCGGCAAAGCTCATCTGGTCGGCGTTGCGCAAGATCGGCACCACCAGACCGCGCGGCGAACCGACGGCGATACCGATGTCGAAGTAGCCGTGGTAAAGGATGTCGTTGCCGTCGACCGACGCGTTGATGACCGGGTACTTCTTGAGCGCGTGCACTGCCGCCTTCACGAAGAAGCTCATGAAGCCGATCTTGACGCCGTGCTCCTTGCTGAACGCATCCTGGAACTTCTTGCGCATCTCCATGACCGGGGCCATGTTGACTTCGTTGAAGGTCGTCAAGATGGCGTTGGTCGATTGCGATTGCAGCAAGCGCTCGGCGATGCGGGCGCGCAGGCGGCTCATCGGCACGCGCTGCTCCGGGCGGTCGCCCAGGTCAGGCGCGGCAGTGGGCGAAGCGACTTGCGTCAGCAACGGCTTGGCGGCGGGGGCCGGAGCGGCGGCGGGTGCCTGCGCCTTGGCAGCGGTGGCACCCGAGGCGACGGCGCCGAGCACGTCGCCCTTGGTAACGCGGCCGTCCTTGCCGGAGCCGGCCACGTCGCTGGTCTTCAGGTTGTTGTCGGCCAGCAACTTTGCTGCGGCTGGCATGGCGACATCGGACTTCGGGCCGCCCGTCACGGCGGCTGTTGCAGCGGCAGGCGCCGGTGCAGCAACCGCCGGAGCGGGCGCGGCCTCAGGCGCAGCAGCCGCGGCGCCTGCCTTGCCTTCGGTGTCGATCCGCGCGATCAATTGCTCTGCGAGGACGGTGGCGCCATCGGGTTGCAAGATTTCCACCAGCACGCCCGCCGACGGCGCGGGCACTTCGAGCACGACCTTGTCGGTCTCGATCTCGATCAGGATTTCATCGACGGCAACGGCATCACCGGCTTTTTTCTTCCAGGTGAGCATGGTGGCTTCAGACACCGATTCGGACAGCTGGGGGACTTTGACTTCTACGATGGACATTTTGAATTTTCGGTTCTAGTTATTTGGTCAGCACGAAGCCCTTGAGCTTGCCGAACGCGCCGTCGACAAGCGCTTTTTGTTGTTCCTGATGGAGGTGCGAGTAGCCGACCGCCGGCGACGCCGAAGCGGCACGACCGGAGTAGCCGAGCTTCTGACCCTCGTGCATGTTCTCGTGGATATAGTGCTGCACAAAGAACCATGCGCCCTGGTTTTGCGGCTCGTCCTGCGCCCACACCACATCGGCAAGATTGGGGTACTTCTTCAGCTCGGTGCCGAAAGCCTTGTGCGGGAACGGATACAGCTGTTCGACGCGGATGATCGCGACGTCGTCGGCACCCCGCTCTTCGCGCTTCTTGGCCAGGTCGTAGTACACCTTGCCAGAACATGCGATCACGCGCTTGACCTTGTCGGCCTTGAGGTCGCGACTGTCGGGGATGACCGTCTGGAAAGCGCCCTTGGTGAACTCGGACAAGGGCGAGGTCGCGTCCTTGTTACGCAGCAGCGACTTGGGCGTCATGATGATCAGCGGCTTGCGCAAGTTGCGCACCATCTGACGACGCAGGATGTGGAAAATCTGGCTGGCAGTGGTGGGCTGCACCACTTGCATGTTGGTGTCGGCCGACAGCTGCATGAAGCGTTCGAGGCGCGCCGAACTGTGCTCCGGACCCTGGCCTTCGTAGCCGTGCGGCAGCATCAGCGTGATGCCGTTGACGCGACCCCACTTCACTTCGCCGGAAGCGATGAACTGGTCGATCACCACCTGGGCGCCATTGGCGAAGTCGCCGAACTGCGCTTCCCAGATCACGAAGGTATTGGGGTCGTTCGACGCATAGCCGTACTCGAAAGCCAGCACGGCTTCTTCGGACAGGATCGAGTCGATCACGAGGAACGGGGCCTGGTTCTCGGCCACGTTCTGCAGCGGCGTGTAGGTGCCGACGTCGAACTTTTCGCGGTTCTGGTCGTGCAGCACGGCATGACGGTGCGTGAAGGTGCCGCGGCCCGAGTCTTCGCCCGAAAGCCGAATCGGATAACCGCTCGCCACCAGCGAAGCAAAGGCCATGTGCTCGCCCATGCCCCAGTCGACATTCATGTCGCCGCGACCCATGGCTGCGCGGTCGTCCAGCACCTTCTTCACCAGCGGATGCACGGTGAAGCCGGCTGGCACGGTCGTAATCTTCTCCGCAAGGCGCTTCCATTCCGAACTCGGAATGGCGGTGTCGCCGGCGTCGGTCCACTTCTTGTTGAGGTAAGGACTCCAGTCGACAGCGTATTTGCTCTTGAAGTTGGTCAACACCGGGTCGACCGTGTTCTTGCCTTCGTCGAAAGCGGCGCGCTGCGCCTTCACCATGTCGTCGCCGAGGGTTGCTCCGAGCCCTTGCGCGGCGAGGCGGTCGGCGTAGAGCTTCCGCGTGCCGGGATGCTGGGCGATCTTCTTGTACATCAGCGGCTGGGTGAGCGACGGCGTGTCCTGCTCGTTGTGGCCCAGCTTGCGGAAACAGATGATGTCGACCACGACGTCCTTCTGGAACTCCATGCGGAAGTCCAGCGCGAACTGGGTCGCCAGCACCACGGCTTCAGGGTCGTCGCCGTTCACGTGCAACACCGGCGCTTCGATCATCTTGACGATGTCCGAGCAATACAGCGTCGAGCGGCTGTCGCGCGGGTCGCTGGTGGTGAAACCGATCTGGTTGTTGATGACGATATGCACCGTACCGCCGGTGTGATAGCCGCGTGTTTCAGCGAGCGCCAGCGTTTCCATCACGACACCCTGGCCGGCAAAAGCGGCGTCGCCGTGCACGATGATCGGCAGCACCTGCTTGCCGAGCGGATCGCCGCGACGGTCCATGCGGGCGCGCACCGAGCCTTCGACCACCGGATTCACGATTTCGAGGTGCGACGGATTGAAGGCCAGACTCAAATGGACCGGGCCGCCGGGCGTGGTCACGTCCGAGCTGAAGCCCTGGTGGTACTTGACGTCGCCGCTGGTCAGTTCTTCAGGAGCGGTGTGGTCGAACTCGGCGAACAAGTCGGCCGGCATCTTGCCAAGCGAATTGACCAGCACGTTGAGGCGGCCACGGTGCGCCATGCCGATGACGATTTCCTGCACGCCCTGCACGCCGGCCTGGTTGATCAGCTCGTCCATCGAGACGATGAAGCTCTCGCCGCCTTCCAGCGAAAAACGCTTTTGACCGACGTATTTGGTGTGCAAGAAACGTTCGAGGCCTTCGGCCGCGGTCAGGCGATTCAGCACGTGCTTCTTCTGCTCGACCGTCAGCTGCGGGTTGGTGCGCGCGCTCTCGAGCTTCTGTTGCCACCAGCGCTTGTGGTTCTGGTCGGTCGTGTACATGTACTCGGCGCCGATGGTGCCGCAGTACGTTTCACGCAAGGCGTTGAGCAGGTCGCGCAAAGACATGGTGTCTTTGCCGAAAAATGTGTTGCTGGTGTTGAAAACCGTTTCGAGGTCGGCGTCGGCAAAGCCGTAGAACGACGGCTCGAGTTCCGGAATGGCCGGGCGCTCGGTGCGCTTGAGCGGATCGAGGTCGGCCCAGCGTGCGCCGACATTGCGGTACGCGGCGATGAGCTGCTGCACCGCTGTGCGCTTGCGACCGAGTTCGGAGTCGGCACCGCTGGCCTGCACCACGCGGGTCGTGCCCTGCTTGGCGCGTTCGGCAAAAGCGTTGACGACCGGGAGGTGCGCCACGTCCTTAGCGTTGCTGCCATCGGCTGCTGGCACGTGCTGCAAGGCGTCGAAATACGAACGCCAGTTGTCGGGCACGCTGCCTGGATTGGAGAGGTAGTTTTCGTACATCTCTTCGACATAGGGCGCATTGCCGCCGAAAAGATAGGTGTTGCCTTGATAGGCTTGATATGCCGAGGGCGTCGAAGAATCGCTCATGATCCGCTGACCTTCGCTTCCCTGAAGGAAGCACTAGCTGGTTAAGAAACCTTCCGCGACACGGCTTGACCGATTGGCGGATGCGACTGTGGCTGGGGAAGGGCCTGAGTACCCTGACATTGTGCCACTACGACCATGTGACACCCGTTTGCGCCAAAGCGACCCTCAGGCGACGATGAGTTGCTTGATCTTTTGCAGCGTGGCCGGGTCGTCGATGGTCGTCAGGTCGCCGGGGTCGCGGCCTTCGCACACCGCCTGGATGGCCCGGCGCAGCAATTTGCCGCTGCGCGTCTTGGGCAGCCCGGTGACGAAGCGGACGCGCGATGGTCGCGCCAGCGCGCCGAGCTGGTCGGCCACCCTCTTCATGATCTCGCCTTCGAGCTTCAGTGCCACATCGGCATCGGTCACCGCATCGCCTGCCTTCGGCACGACGAAGGCCATCGCGACTTGGCCTTTGAGCGCATCGGCGACGCCCACCACCGCCACCTCGGCCACGTTGGCGTGCCCCGAAATGCTTTCTTCGATCTCGCGTGTACCGAGCCGATGCCCGGCCACGTTGATCACGTCGTCGGTGCGACCGAGGATAAAGAAGTAGCCGTCGGCATCCCGAATGCCCCAGTCGAAGGTCGAATAAACCAGCTTGCCCGGCACGCTCTTCCAGTACGTCTGCACGAAGCGCGCGTCGTCCTTCCAGATGGTCTGCATGAAGCCGGGCGGCGTCGGGCTTTCGATGACGACCACGCCCTTCTCGTTGGGCGCGGTGAGCTCTTCGCCGGTCGACTCGTGCAGGATCTTGACTTTGTAGCCATACATCGGCACTCCGGGGCTGCCGAACTTGCTCGGCTTGGCCTCGACGCCATTGGCGATCGTGATGATCGGCCAGCCCGATTCGGTTTGCCAGTAGTTGTCGATGATGGGCACGCCAAGGCCGTCGCTGATCCAGCGGGCCGTGGGCTCATCGAGCGGCTCGCCAGCCAGGAACAGCGCGCGCAGGCTGGAAAGGTCGTACCTTTTCAGCAGCGCCGGGTCTTGCTTCTTGAGCACACGCACAGCGGTGGGCGCGCTGAACATCACCGTCACCTTGTATTTTTCAACCAGCCGCCACCAGATGCCGCCGTCGGGCTGCTGGTCGATGCCCTGCGTGGGCAGGCCTTCATACAGGATCGTCGCCATGCCGGCGATGAGTGGGCCGTAGACGATGTAGCTATGGCCGACGACCCAGCCGATGTCGCTGGTCGAGAAATACGTTTCGCCGGCACGGCCGTCGAAGATGTGCTTCATGCTGGCGGCCAGCGCCACGGCATAGCCGCCGGTGTCGCGCTGCACGCCTTTGGGTTTGCCGGTGGTGCCGCTGGTGTAGATGGTGTAGCTGATGTCGGTCGACGCCAGCCAGGCGCACGGCACCACCGCATCTCGGTGCGAGGCCGCCATGTCGCTGTCCAGGTGATCGCGCCCCGCGACAAGCTCCATCGGCGCCAAACCGCGGTCGGTCAACAGCACGGCGGCCGGCTTGTACTTCGACAGGCGAATCGCTTCGTCGAGCAGCGGCTTGTACGGCACCACCTTGCTGCCACGCGAACCGGCGTCGGCGCTTATCACGACCTTCGGCTCGGCGTCCTCGATTCGCGTGGCCAGGGAACCGCTGGCAAAGCCACCGAACACCACGCAATGGACGGCGCCGATGCGGGCGCAGGCCAACATCGCGAATGCCGCTTCCGGAATCATCGGCATGTAGATCAGGACGCGGTCGCCCTTGCCGACGCCCAGCGCCATCAGGCTGGCGGCGGTGCGCTGCACTTCAGCGTGCAGCTCGTTGAAGCTGAAAGTCTTTTCGACGCCCGTTTCGGTAGAGACGAAGATCAATGCAGCCTGATCGCCACGCGTCGCCAGATGCCGATCGACCGCGTTGTGGCACAGGTTGGTCGTACCGCCGACGAACCAGTTGGCGAACGGTGGGTTGCTCGCATCGAGGATCTGCTTAGGCGGCGTCTGCCAGTCGATCAACTGGGCTTGCTCGGCCCAGAAACCGTCAGGATCTTCGATGGAACGGGCGTGGAAATCCTCGTAGCGGCTCATCTGGTTTTGTCTCCTTCAAGTTCTGTATCGCAAGGCCGACCTGGACAAAGCTTTCGACTTGCGTTCCCGCAATCTGCAGAGATCGCCGGGACCTAGCGAATCAGTGCCTGCAAGTCGCGAAAGGCCGGATGCTCCGCCGTGCGCAGCCACTCGAATCCGACCATCTCCGTCGTGACGAGTTCCGCTCCGGCACCAGCCAGGCGGTCGAAGGCGGCATCGCGGTTGCGCTCGGTGCGCGAGCTGCAGGCATCGGTGACGACCCACACTTCGAACTCGTCTTCGAGCAAGTCGAGCGCTGTTTGCAGCAAGCAAACGTGCGCCTCGCAACCGGCGATAACGATGGTGCCGCGCTCGTCGACCGGCGCTGCCGGTTTCTGCAGGTGTTTGGGCAGGCTGCGTGCATTGCCGCGTTGCGCCTGAGGTTGCGGTTCGGTCGGCCGCAACCAGTCGCCCAGCCCTTCTTCGACACCGCTGAAATGCATTTTGGCCAGTGTGCGCTGACACAACGCGCGGATGTCCGGCAGGTTCTCGCCGAGCTTCGACGGGTTCTGCTCGGTGCCCCAAACGGGGACTTCGACCAGTTGCGCCATCTTGCCTAGTCGAACAGCGTTCTTGGCGACCGCTTCCGACTCGAATATCGCCGGCATGAGTCGCGCCTGGTAATCGACCAGCACAAGTTGGGAAAGCGAGGCATCGAGCAGCATGGGCGGGTCTTAGTGAAAGTGAAGCTAAACCGTACCACCGATCTGATCGCGCCGGTCTGCCACCACGCACCGGGCAACCAGTTGTGCCACGTAGGTTTTAAACAGCAGTTCTGCGGACTGGCGAAACATCCGGATGCGCCCGGTGTGCTGCATCAGCAGCAGGCCGACGCCTTGCGCAAAAAGTGCGGTGTTCTCTTGAAGTGCGCGCCTCGCATCCAGACCCATTGCCAGCAATGCGTCCTCGCATGGGCGCAGGGCGTCGTAGAGGCGGTCGTTTAACTCGTGATCGAGCTCGCTGGTGAGGCCGCGCGGGCGCATGCCGTGCACCAGGTAGAAGCCCAGGTCCAGGTCACGTGGGTTTGCGGCATAGAAATCGAACCAGGCCAGCGCCTTGGACAACAGCGTCTTCTCCGGTTTCGCTTTGAACACGCGCGCATCGGCGACAACCGCTTGCAGCCGCGTCAACGACTCGTCGAGCAATGCGGCATACACCGCCTCCTTGCTCTCGAAGTACGAGTAGATAGCGCCGGGGGTGTAGCCGGCGCGCTTGGCGATCTCGCGAATGCTGGCGCCTTCAATGCCCGCTTCGGAGAACACCGAACGCGCAGCATCGAGCACCAGTGCCCGGCGTGCGTCGGTGAGTGTTTGCTGACGCTGGAGCTTGGCATGCATGCTTCGAATATAGCGCCACCCTGCACACGCCTTCATCTATTCGAGCAGTTGAACAAAAAATTGAACAGTGTTCAAATTCACGATCGAGAAAGTCTTTGAGCTTTCACAACCTTCAAGCAACTGGAGAGACCATGAATGCTGCCCTTCCCGTCGCCAACCTGATGTCCGGCGACGAATATCGCGACTCGTTGCGGCGCTACAAGCCCACCGTATTCGTCGACGGACGCCGCGTCGAGAGCGTGGCCGACGAAGCCGCATTCCAGCCCGGCATCAATGCCATCGCGCTGACTTACGACTACGCGTTGAAGCCGCAGTACGAGTCGCTGATGACGGCCATTCAGCACTCCAGCGGCAAGCGAGTAAATCGCCTGTCGCACATCAATACCGGCTCGGGTGACCTGCTCAACAAGCTCGAAGCCGTGCGGCTCGTCTGCCAGGAAACCGGCTGCGCGCAGCGCTACCTGACGCACGATGCGCTGAACGCGATTGGCCAAGTGTCGGCCCGCATCGACGACGCGCGCGGCACGACCGAGAACACCGCCCGATTTACCGAGTATCTGCACCGCATCCAGGACCAGGATTTGACGCTCGGCGTCGCGATGACCGACGCCAAAGGCGACCGCAGCAAGCGCCCGCACGAACAATCGAACATCGACAGCTACCTGCACATCGTCGAGCGCAATGCGCTGCGCAACGGCGTGCGCGGCATCGTGATCTCGGGCACCAAGGCCATCGTGACCGGCGCGCCCTACGTGCACGAACTGCTGGTCATGCCATGCCGCAACATGAGCCGCGAAGACGCGGATTTCGCGGTGTGCTGCGCCGTGCCGCTCGACGCACCGGGCTTGACCATCGTGGCACGCCCGGCCGGTCGGCCAGGCGAAAAGCTCGAGCATGGCGATGCGCTGTTCAGCCGCAAATTCGGCCAGAGCACCGGCGTGTGTATGTTCGATCGCGTCTTCGTGCCATGGGACAACGTGTTCTATGCCGGCGAGTGGGAGCACACCGGCCACCTGACCTACAGTTACGCCACCCATCACCGCCACAGCTGCATCGGTGCGCGCGCCGGCTTCGGCGATTTGCTGATCGGCGCCGGCGCGCTGATGTGCGAGGCCAATGGCTTCGACCCCGGCAAGGAGACGCACCTGCGCGAGCAGATGGTCGAACTCATCACCATCACCGAGAGCTTTTTTGCCTGCGGCGTGGCGGCCAGCGTGTACGGCAAGGCCGACGAGCACTGCAACATCTTCATGCCCGACCCGGTGTTCAGCAACATCGGCAAACTGCTGCTGGCCACCAAAATTTACGACATGCACCGCATCGCGCACTACGTGAGCGGTGGACTGATCGTCACGCTGCCCGGACCTGACGAAGACCACAACCCGGAGACTGCGGCACGCCTGTCGGAGGTGCTGCGCGCCAGTCCCGACGTGCCATACGAACAGCGCATCGAAACCGCACGCTTTATCGAAGACCTGACTGCCGGCTATCAAGGGGGTTGGTACAGCGTGATCAGCCTGCACGGCGGCGGCTCACCGGCCGCGATGAAGCAGGAGATCTATCGCAACTACCCCATCGGCTCCAAGGTCGAACTGGTCGAGAGGTTGCTCGATCGCGGCGTAGCACACGACCCGGACCGCGCCATCACGAAGAACCGGCAACCCGGCAAATGCTGCGACACCGGCTGCACGACGCCGGGACAAGCCGTCATGGTCGATCTGCCGGCACCGCGGTCAGTGCGACTGCCGCCGACAACGCCGTCCCCGGTCTAGGCAACAACGGATGCCATCTTTCGTCCATGGGCGCCGCGGTTCGAGGCTCGCGGCGTTGGCGGCGGCGGCAGCGCTGGCTTCCTTGCTTGCGTCAGGCTGCACCGGCCTGCGCCCGGCCAAGGCGCCGATCGACACCTTCGTCGACAAGAGCACCTGCACGGCACGCGCCGACACCTTGCTGATCATGTTGCCCGGCGCCTATTCGCATCCCGACGAGTTCGTGCGTGAGAACTTCGTGAGCGCGGTGCGGGAGCGGCAACTCGCTGTCGACATCGTGCGCGTCGATGCGCACCTGGGTTACTACAACAAGGGCGCCGTCATCGAGCGCCTGCAGCAAGACGTGATCGCACCTGCGCGGGCGCGGGGCTACAAGGCGATATGGATCGTCGGCATTTCCATCGGAGGGCTGGGTGGGCTGATCTATGCCAACGCACATCCGGTCGACGTGACGGGGCTGGTCGTGTTGGCGCCCTATCTCGGCGATCGCGTGCAGAGCTTGGATGTCGCCAACGCCGGCGGACTCGTGCGATGGCAAGGGCCGCTCACCGACCCCGTCGGCGACGACCGAGCCGGCGGCGAAAGAGCGCAGCGGGAGACGGCACTGTGGCAATGGCTGAAGGCTTACGCGCGCCGGCCGCTGCCGGTCGATCACCCGCCGCTCTACCTGGGCTATGGCCTCGACGATCGGTTCGCCTTCAGCCATCGACTGCTCGCGGCCGCCTTGCCGCCGGAGCGTGTGTTCACCACTGCAGGCGGGCACGACTGGCCAGAATGGACGCGGCTCTGGCGCGCGGTGCTGCCGACGCTGCCGCTGCCGAGTTGCAATGGCTGAGGCAACTAACTTTGCGCCGTCGGCCGGACAATGATCTCGCCGACATCGACATCGGCAGGCTGCTCTATCGCGAATGCGATGGCACGGGCAATTGCACCCGGCGGTATCCCCAGCTTTTCCATCGTGGACTGCGTCTGGGCTTTCAGCTCCGGGCTCGTCATGGAATCCGCGAAGCCGGTGCGGGTCATGCCCGGCGAGATCACCGTTACCCGCAACGCAGTGCCCGCTTCTTGCCGCAAACCTTCCGAGATCGCTCGCACCGCGAACTTGGTGCCCGCATAGACCGCCATGCCTGGGACGATGCGGTGCGCCGCCGTGGACGCGACGTTGACGAAGTGACCTGCCCCCTGCTTGCGAAAGGTGGGCAAGGCGGCCGCGATGCCATAGAGCACGCCCTTGATGTTGATGTCGATCATGGCGTCCCAGTCGTCGACGCGCAGGTCGTCGAGCGGTGATATAGGACCGATCCCCGCGTTGTTGACCAGCACGTCGAGCCTTCCGAAATGCGAGATCGCCATCTCGACGATGCGCGACACGTCCTCCCGTCGAGCGACGTCGACTTGCGCATGGATCGCTTTGCCACCGGCGCTCTCGATGCGCGCGGAAAGCGCCGCCAGCCTTTCAATGCCCCGCGCTGCAAGTACGAGCTTCGCCCCACGCGCTGCCAGCAGCAGCGCGGTTGCTTCGCCGATGCCGCTGCTGGCGCCCGTAATCACAATGACCTTGTCCTTGATGCCTGACATGTAGATGTCCTTTCCATACCTGTGCGGTGCCCGATGCGGGCTCAGCGCCGCCGCTCGCTCTCACCCTGTATCGTGGCTATCGACTGGACCGCGGTCGATACTCGAATCGCCTTCATTCATCATCGAACGTACGGACTCATGGACCCACTATCGGACGTCTTTTCGCTGCTCAAAGCGCGATGCGTCACGTCGGCGCGCCTGGACGTTCGAGGACCCTGGGCGATGCGCTTCACCGGGCGCCGTCACATCAAGTTCGCCGGCATTTTGGAAGGCGCGTTCTGGCTTTGGACCGAAGACGGCGAGCCGCCGTTGTATCTGAACACCGGCGATTTCTACCTCCTGACGCGCGGCCAGCCCTACTGCACCGGCAGCGATCCGACACTCGTGCCCATCGATGGGCGCGAAGTGCTTGCCAGTTGCATGGATGCGGATGGCATCGTTCGCTACGGTCAGCACGGCGACAAGGTGAGTGCCGCCGGTGGTCGCTTCGTCTTCGACGCCGATGCGGAGGACCTCTTGCTGAAATTGCTGCCGCCACTCGTCCATGTGCCTGCCGGATCGGAAGGCGCTCCGTCGCTGCGGGCGCTGCTCGAACTCCTTCGCCTAGAAACCGAGGCCGTACGACCCGGCGGCGCGGTCGTCGCGACCAATCTTGCGAACATGGTGCTGATGCAGAGTCTTCGGTTGCGCATGGCGTCCGGGGCTCATCTGCCGGGCTGGCTGGGTGCGCTTGCGGATCCAAAGATCGGAGCAGCCCTGCACCTGCTGCATGCCGACATCGCGCACCGCTGGACAGTCGACGAGCTTGCATCCAGCGTCGCTATGTCTCGCACGACCTTCGCCGAGCGGTTCAAGGCGATGACGGGTGTTCCACCGCTTCGCTACCTGATCGAATGGCGAGTGGCCGTGGCCAGCGCGGCGCTGAAGTCGAACCACCGCAGCATTTCAGAGGTCGCCGAGATCGTCGGCTACGGCTCGGCGGCGGCTTTCAGCTCCGTATTCTTTAAAGTGACCGGGCGGCGGCCTGGGCAGTACCGGGTTGAGAGCGCAGTGGTTGAAAGGGACCCGTGACAGGGCCAGGTTCGCCGCGAGGTAGGCATTGCCGTCCGCCGTGGTTGCGGCCGGCGAGCGGGATGTTGATCTCGTCGCCTCCTTGCGGACCGTGCTCGCTTTCCTTCTCTGGCCGCGGTGCTGCAACAGCACAAGAAGTCATCGCCACGATCGCTACAAAAACACCGACCGTTCGATTTAAGCCAAAAAGTGGCAAGGAGAGCATCCGCCATCTTTTGCAAATTGGTACGGACGCAGCATGTCCCGATCACCCACCGACACAAGCAATTCACATTCTTTTGACTTACATCAGGCAAAGCGCTTATGTCGGATAACTGACAAACTTTACAAATTCATATCACAAAATTCGAAAATATCTAATTAAAACAACAAGTTATAATAGAAATCCCGAAACTGGATGAAATTGACATCGATGAGTGTCGTCAATATCCTACGTACCATGCGTTTATTTGTCTTACCTGCCATCCTTCTCATTGCTTTTGCGGCGCATGCCGCCCCACAACAGGAGCGCAGCGACGACATAGAACGAATGCTTTCGGATAAAGGCTTGATCAGCAAGCTCGATCATGTTCGCCAGACCGTCAGCGATCGCACCTCCGAACTGGTGGTCACCGCCGTCGGTTTCCTGGGCGTACCTTACCGCCGCGGCGGCAACACCGCCGAAACCGGCTTCGACTGCAGTGGCTTTGTCCGTGCCATGTACAACCAGACCATCGGTCTCGTGCTGCCGCGCCGCGCTGTTGAACAGGCTGCAGCCACCGAGCCCATCGCACGCACCGATCTCAAGCCCGGCGACCTCGTGTTTTTCAACACCATGCGCAGGGCGTTCAGCCATGTCGGCATCTACGTCGGTGAAGGCAAGTTCATTCACTCGCCCAAGCCAGGCGCCCAGGTCCGCGTTGAAGACATGAGCGGCAGCTATTGGCAAAGCCGCTTCAATGGCGGACGCCGCGTGCAAGCAGTCCAGGGCGAAGAAGCCAAGGTCGGCGATTGAGCGCTGCCTGAGAGACCGGAGACCGAGGCCCTCCTCTGCAGGGCACGCATGAAAAAACCCGCCGTCGGCGGGTTTTTTGTTGGGCGCGACCTGCTCGACGAGTTCAGCGCTTGACCGGCGGCAAATCGGTGCAGTGACCGTGGAGCGCCTCGGCGGCCAGGCCGATACTTTCACCCAACGTCGGATGCGGGTGGATGGTCTTGCCGATATCGATCGCATCGGCACCCATCTCGATCGCCAGCGCAATCTCGCCGATCATGTCGCCTGCGTGTGTGCCGACGATGCCGCCGCCCAGGATCTGCTCAGTTTCTGCATCGAACAGCAACTTGGTAAAGCCCTCGTCGCGGCCGTTGGCAATAGCGCGGCCTGAAGCGCTCCACGGGAACAGCCCCTTCTTGATCTTGATGCCTTCCGCCTTGGCCTGGTCTTCGGTGAGGCCGACCCAAGCCACCTCGGGGTCGGTGTACGCCACGCTTGGGATCACGCGGGCATTGAAGGCGGCCGCGGCAAGTTGCTTGTCGCCCTTCTGCTCGCCCGCGATAACTTCTGCGGCCACGTGCGCTTCATGTACCGCTTTGTGCTCGAGCATCGGCTGGCCGACGATGTCGCCGACCGCGAAGATGTGCGAGATGTTGGTCCGCATCTGGATGTCGACAGGAATGAAGCCGCGGTCGGTCACGGTGACGCCGGCCTTCTCGGCACCGATCTTCTTGCCGTTGGGGGTGCGACCGACGGCCTGCAACACCAGGTCGTACAACTGCGGCTCTTTGGGCGCAGCCTCGCCTTCGAAGGTGACCTTGATGCCATCCTTGGTCGCTTCAGCGCCGACGGTCTTGGTCTTCAGCATGATGTTGTCGAAGCGTGGCGCGTTCATCTTTTGCCAGACCTTGACCAGGTCGCGGTCGGCGCCCTGCATCAGGCCATCGAGCATTTCGACCACGTCGAGTCGGGCGCCGAGCGACGAATACACAGAGCCCATTTCGAGCCCGATGATTCCGCCGCCCAGGATCAGCATGCGCTTGGGATCGATGCCCAACTCCAGCGCGCCGGTCGAGTCGACCACGCGTGGGTCTTTGGGCATGAACGGCAGGTGCACGGCCTGCGAGCCAGCCGCAATCACGCAGTTGCGGAACTTGACGATCTGCGCCTTGCCGGTCGTGGCCTGGCCATCACCGCTGGTCTCCTGCACCTTCACGTGGAACGCGTCGATGAACTCGCCGACACCGCGCACGGTGGTGACCTTGCGCATCTTCGCCATCGCGGTAAGCCCACCGGTGAGCTTGCTCACCACCTTGTTCTTGCGTGCGAGCAGCTTGGTGCGGTCGATAACGGGCTCGCTGAACGTCACGCCCATTTCGGCGAAGTGCTTGACCTCGTCCATCACCGCAGCGACGTGCAGCAGCGCCTTCGACGGAATGCAGCCGACATTCAGGCAGACACCACCCAAGGTCGCGTACCGCTCCACCAAGATGACCTTGAGTCCAAGATCCGCCGCGCGGAACGCCGCCGAGTAGCCACCGGGACCGGCACCCAGCACGAGCAGATCGCATTCGTGATCCACGGTGCCGCCATACGTACTTGCCAGCGGCGCCTTGCTCCCTCCCCCCACGGGGGAGGGTTGGGGTGGGGGCACGGAAACCGGCGCCGCAGCGGTCGGAGCAGGCGATGCCTGAGCAGCCGCAGCCGGCGATGGCACCGATGCAGCAGGCCCAGCGGCCGCAGCCCCGCTCACCTCCAGCGTCAGCACCACCGACCCCTGCTTGACCTTGTCGCCGACACCCACAGCCAGCGACTTCACGACGCCCGCGGCCGACGATGGAATCTCCATCGACGCCTTGTCGGATTCGACCGTGATCAAAGACTGCTCGGCCTTGACCGTGTCGCCGATCTTCACCAGCACCTCGATCACTGCCACTTCATCGAAGTCGCCGATGTCGGGTACCTGAATTTGTTGTTCGCTCATGGGGACACCTTCAATTTGAGAGTGAGTACATCGGCCGGTCCGGCCGAGTTGCGATCGAATTCACAGCCGGCCGCGATGCCCGCGTCGGCTACCTCACGCGCCGATCGAGCCTTCGCATACACCGCGTGCATCGCGCCAAGTGCAAAGCTGCGTCCGGAGCCGATGCTCCAGAACTGCTTGAACTCGAACACTTCGCGGTAGCTGTAGACGCCATAGATGCCGGTCGCATTCGCCAGCACCAGGCTGAACTGGCTCGACTCGTAAGGGTCGTGCTCGTCTTCCTTGGTCTGCAGAAAAAACGACTCTTTCAGCAGCGGATGCAGCTTGGTGAACGTGCGGTAGATCTCGTCGCGGCTGCGCAGCTTGAGGCCGTCTTTGCCGATCGCTGCCAACGCATGTCGAAGTGCCGGAAAGTGCGCCACCGAACCCGACGCGGCAAAAAGGCTGCGCCCCCCTGCATCGTCGACTTCGAACACCTTGCGGTTGTCTTCCTGCGCATGCGAGAGCCGCGTATCGCCGAAAGTGACCAGCGTGTCCGCCGCGATCACCACCTGGCTGCCCTTGCGGACAGCCACCACCGTGGTCATAGCAAGACTCGACGGAAGTCGGCGAGCACCTGCCCTAAGTAGGTGTTGAAACGCGCAGCCGATGCGCCATCGATCACCCGATGGTCGTACGAGAGCGACAGCGGCAACGTCAGGCGCGGTACGAACTGCTTGCCGTCCCACACCGGCTTCATCGCGCTCTTGGACAAGCCGAGGATCGCCACTTCAGGCGCGTTGATGATGGGCGTGAAGTGCGTCCCGCCGATGCCGCCGAGCGAGCTGATCGACATGCAGCCGCCCTGCATGTCGGCCGAGCCGAGCTTGCCGTCGCGCGCCTTCTTGGCGAGCTCGCCCATTTCAGTGCTGATCTGCAAGATGCCTTTCTTGTCGGCATCTTTGAGCACTGGAACGACCAGACCGTTGGGCGTGTCCGCCGCGAACCCGATGTTGTAGTACTGCTTGTAGACGAGCGTGTCGCCGTCCAGGCTGGTGTTGAAATCAGGAAATTTCTTCAGCGCCGACACGACTGCCTTGATCACGAAAGCCAGCATCGTTACCTTGACGCCGGACTTCTCGTTCTCCTTGTTGGTGGAGACGCGGAAGGCCTCGAGCTCGGTGATGTCGGCATCGTCGTTGTTGGTAACGTGCGGAATCATCACCCAGTTGCGATGCAGGTTCGCGCCGCTGATCTTCTTGATGCGCGACATGTCCTTGCGCTCGACCGTGCCGAACTTGGTGAAGTCGACTTTGGGCCACGGAATCAATCCGAGCGCCGCGCCATCGCCGCCACCGCTGGCCGGCGCTTTTGCCGCCGATGCTTTGGTGCTCGATGCGCCGCTCATCACGGCCTTGGTGAATGCCTGAACATCTTCCTGCGTGATGCGGCCCTTGGGACCCGAGCCCTTCACTTCTTCGAGTGGAACGCCAAGCTCGCGAGCGAACTTGCGAACCGATGGGGATGCGTGCGGCAGGCTCGTGCTGGGTGCGACCGAAGGGTTGTGGCCGATCGGTGGCGACGCCGCCGCTGGCGCCTCAGCAGGTACTGCCACGCTGGCGGCAGCAGGTGCGGCAGCGATTTGCGCGGCCGCTGCTGCCGGAGCCGTTGCCGTCGGTGAAGGAGTCGCAGCGTTGCCGGTGGCGCCTTCCACGATCGCGATCAGGTCGCCGATGTTGACCGTGTCGCCGACCTTGACCTTCAGCTCCTTCAGCACGCCAGCAGCCGAAGCCGGAATTTCCATCGAAGCCTTGTCGGTTTCGACGGTGATCAACGACTGCTCTTGCTTGATCGTGTCGCCGAGCTTGACCAGGATCTCGATGACCGAGACGTCCTTGAAGTCACCGATGTCGGGCACCTTGATTTCGACGGGACCGCCGCTGCTCGCGGGTGCTGCGGCGGATGCCGCCGGTGCAGCGGCTGCAGTAGCCGGCGTCGGCGCGGGAACAGCAGCGGGTGCGGGCGCTGCGGCGGGCGGCGGTGCGGATGCCGCAGCGCCCTCACCTTCCAGCACCAGCACGACCGAACCTTGCTTCACTTTGCTGCCGACCTCGACCTTGATCTCCTTCACCACGCCCGCCTGGCTCGACGGGATTTCCATCGACGCCTTGTCTGTCTCCACGGTGATGAGTGACTGTTCGGCCTTGACCGTGTCGCCTACCTTCACCAGGATCTCGATCACCGCGACTTCGTCGAAATCGCCGATGTCCGGTATCTTGACTTCCACTGCTGCCATGTTTTTATCTCCCGCCTCGAAGGCGTTCTGGTTGTTCGTTTTGGTGCTTCGTCAGGCCGCCGGATCAAGCGTAGAGCGGGTTCACTTTATCGACGTTGATTGCGTACTTCTTGATCGCGTCAGCCACTTTTTGCACGGGGAAGAAACCGTCCTCGCTCAGAGCCTTGAGGGCCGCCACGACGATGTAATGGCGGTTAATTTCGAAGTGCTCGCGCAGCTTGTTGCGGAAGTCGCTGCGGCCGAAGCCGTCGGTGCCGAGGACCTTGTAGGTACGGCCCTTGGGGATGTACGGACGGATCTGCTCGGCGTAGGCCTTCATGTAGTCGGTCGATGCAACCACCGGGCCGGCGCTCGCGGCCAGTTGCTGCGCCACGAACGAGACGCGCGCCGTATCGATCGGGTGCAGCAGGTTCCAGCGGTCGACGTCCTGACCGTCGCGGGTCAGTTCGTTGAAGCTCGGGCAGCTCCACACAGACGCCGAAACACCCCAGTCCTGCTCGAGCAGTTCTTGCGCCGCGAAGCTCTCGCGCAGGATGGTGCCGCTGCCGAGCAACTGCACAGTCGGCGCGTCCTTGCCCTTGACGGCCTTGAGCGCCGGACCCTGTTTGGCCAGGTACATGCCCTTGATGATCTGCTCTTCGGTACCGGGCGTGAGGCCGGGCATCGGGTAGTTTTCGTTCAGCAGCGTCAGGTAGTAGTAGACGTTGTCCTGCTTTTCGACCATGCGCTTCAGACCGTGGTGCAGGATGACGCCGACTTCATGGGCGAAGGTCGGGTCGTAGCTCACGCAGTTGGGAATGGTGTTGGCCAGGATGTGGCTGTGGCCGTCTTCGTGCTGCAGGCCTTCGCCGTTCAGCGTGGTGCGGCCCGAGGTGCCCCCGAGCAAAAAGCCGCGCGCCTGCATGTCGCCAGCAGCCCAGGCCAGGTCGCCGATGCGCTGAAAGCCGAACATCGAGTAGTACACGTAGAACGGCACCATGATGCGATTGTTCGTGCTGTACGAGGTTGCTGCCGCGATCCAGCTCGACATGCCGCCGGCTTCGTTGATGCCCTCTTGCAGGATCTGCCCAGCCTTGTCTTCCTTGTAGTACATGACCTGGTCTTTATCGACCGGGGTGTACTGCTGGCCTGCGGGGTTGTAGATGCCGATCTGACGGAACAGGCCTTCCATACCAAAGGTGCGCGCCTCGTCGACCAGGATCGGTACGACGCGCGGGCCCAGCGCCTGGTCGCGCAGTAACTGCGTCAAGAAGCGAACGTAGGCTTGGGTCGTCGAGATTTCGCGGCCCTCGGCAGTCGGCTCCATGACGCTCTTGAAGACGTCGATCGACGGCACGGTAAAACTCTCGTCGGCCTTGGTACGGCGATGCGGCAGGTAGCCGCCGAGCGCCTTGCGCCGCTCGTGCAGATACTGCATTTCCGGTGTGTCGTCGGCCGGCTTGTAGAACGGCAGTTCGGCCAGTTGGCTGTCGGGAATTGGAATGTTGAAGCGATCGCGAAAGGCCTTGATGTCCTCGTCGCTCAGCTTCTTGGTCTGGTGAACGTTGTTCTTGCCCTCGCCGATCTTGCCCATACCAAAGCCCTTCACGGTCTTGACGAGCAAGACGGTCGGCTGGCCCTTGTGCTTCACGGCTGCGTGGAAGGCTGCGTAGACCTTTTGCGAATCGTGGCCGCCGCGGCGCAGTTGCCAGATGTCGTCGTCGCTCAGCTTGGCGACCATCTCGGCGGTGCGCGGATCGCGGCCGAAGAAGTTCTTGCGCACGTAGGCACCGTCGTTGGCCTTGAACGACTGGTAGTCGCCGTCGTTCGTGTCCATCATGATCTTGCGCAGCGCACCGTCCTTGTCGCGCGCCAGCAGCGAGTCCCAACCCTGGCCCCAGATCAACTTGATGACGTTCCAGCCGGCACCACGGAACTCGCCTTCGAGTTCCTGAATGATCTTGCCGTTGCCGCGCACCGGGCCGTCGAGTCGCTGAAGATTGCAGTTGATGACGAAAACCAGGTTGTCGAGGTTTTCTCGCGCGGCCAGTCCGATGGCACCGAGCGACTCGACCTCGTCCATCTCGCCGTCGCCGCAGAACACCCAGACCTTGCGGTTCTCGGTGTTGGCGATACCGCGCGCGTGCAGGTACTTCAGAAAGCGCGCCTGGTAGATCGCCATCAGCGGGCCGAGCCCCATCGACACGGTCGGGAACTGCCAGAACTCGGGCATCAGTTTCGGATGCGGATAGCTCGACAGGCCCTTGCCATCGACTTCCTGGCGGAAGTTGAGCAGCTGCTCTTCGGTCAGCCGGCCTTCGAGGTAGGCGCGGGCGTAGATGCCGGGCGACACGTGGCCCTGGATGTAGAGGCAGTCGCCGCCGTGCTCTTTACCGGGTTCCGCACTCTCGGCGTGCCAGAAATGGTTGAAGCCGGCGCCAAACATGGTGGCCAACGAAGCGAATGAGCCGATATGGCCGCCGAGATCGCCGCCTTCGGGCGGGTGATGGCGGTTCGCCTTGACCACCATCGCCATCGCGTTCCAGCGCATGAAAGAGCGCAGCCGCTCTTCGATTTCTGCATTGCCGGGCGAGCGTTCTTCCTGGTCGACCTCGATGGTGTTGACGTACGCCGTAGTCGCCGAAAACGGTTTGTCGATGCTGTGCTGCCGCGCATGTTCCAGCAGTTGTTCCAACAGAAAGTGAGCCCGGTCGGGGCCCTCGCTCTGAATGACAGCCGACAAGGCGTCCATCCATTCGCGCGTCTCTTGCGCGTCCGCGTCATTCGCGGCCGAGCCGAACAGGTTCTCGGGATTTGCCGACATGCTTGTCTCCTGCTTATTGGTTGTGAACGTAATTTAGTGCCGGAATTGGCAACGCGCGGCAGTTTCCCACATTATTTAAGCAATTTCAAATGGCAGATGCCGATTTCTTAATGTGATATTTTTGGCATGGCTTCATGGCGGTTCGCAGCCTTCCCCTACACTCGGCCGATGCCCTTTTCTTCCCCGATCGCGGTCGCTCGCAACGCGGCAAATGCGTCTCCCCTGTCGTGGTGGCGGCGCTGGTGGCGGCGCCAGACGCCGGTGCTGCAAGACGCGGTCGCCATGCTCGCGCCGCTGGCCGCCGTGCTGCTGTTTCTGGGCGTGATCGTTTCGGCCTTCTGGTACCTGCGGGCCGAAGAAGTCGAGCGGGAACAGGAGTCGGTCAAGCGCGATGTCGAGTACGCGCAGCAACGCGTCCGACTGCGCCTGCTGGAACGGCAAGAGCAACTGATGCGACTGGCCCGCGATGCGTCGAACCGTGAGATCGATGCGGCCGAGTTCGGCAGCCGCGCCGAGTCGCTGGTGAGCCAATTTCCGGAACTGCAGGAGATCAGCTGGATCGACGATCGCCGGCGCTTCAAGGCGAGCTACGCGGCGCCGAGCGTGCATCCGTCGCAGCAGCATCCGGTCGGCGAAGTGCTGCGGCCCGGCGACACCGAGAGCAACTACGCGCTCGCCCGCGAATTGCGCCAGCCCGTGTTCTCGCAGCCGATGGCCGGGACCGATCCGCCGAGCATGCTGCAGCTCCA